>NZ_BCVG01000005.1 GCF_001591625.1 Metabacillus fastidiosus NBRC 101226 | reverse complement strand
TTACTGCCTGTTAAGGCTGGGATAAAAAAAGACTGCCGCTTATTTCCCTTAAACGAAGCAGTCTTTTTTCTATACAAGGCGCGGAACCCTTTTTATCTGATTTTTTTTCTTCTCTTTTTCAGGTTTAATAAATAACATGACGATTAAAAGAGCAAGTAGGCTTGCCGCACCTGAAACGTAGTAAACCAAGTGCTCTGAAACAGACATAATATATGCGTATATCGGTGGTCCGCTCGCAACACCAACAAATCGCATAGAACTATATAGAGAGGTAATCGTTCCCCTTTCCTCTTTCTCAATTCCTGCTGTAATGAGCGCATCTAGGCACGGAAGGGCAATACCGATACCAATTCCACTAAACACAAGCAAGGAAAGAAGGAAAATAAATGAATGCTGGAACCTGAGCAAAACGAAAGACCCTGCTAATAAAGCCATCCCTATTACTGTAATAATCTTCATCGCGTTTTTATTTTGTCCAATTTTTTTCCCCGCTACATAGGAACATAACGATAGAGCAAGCAGCGGAATAGCAAGCAGTGCTCCTTTGTATACACCGTCAATATTATAGTCCTTTTCTAATATATCGGATAAATAAAACAAGATGCCGAATAAGACGAACATAATAAGACATCCGACAATAAAAATGGAGTTCAGCCATTTATTATTTTTTCGATAGGTTGATTTTACTCCAGCAAAAAATTCCTTAAATGCCGGCTTTTCCCCCACCTGCTTTTTCGGTGTTTTAACGAGAAAAAGGACTAGCAGCACACTGATTAAGCAAAAGATCGGGATAAATACAAATGGAAGATACCATAAAAAAGAAGCTAATAGTGCACCAACGATCGGACTCAGTACTTTCCCCGCTGTATTTGATGTTTCTGTCAATCCTAGTGCCGCACTTACATCCGTATCTTTTTTAAACATGTCACCGACTAATGGAAGAACGATCGGGAAAGAACCGGCAGAACCAATCCCTTGTAAAATTCTTCCGACAATAATCATATTAAAGGGATCATCAAGCTTCCATGACGCAAAAGCAGAAATAGCACCGCCAATTCCAGCAATAATAAGACATGGAACAAGGACATTTTTCCTCCCGAACCGGTCGGATAAATATCCGGCAACCGGAATGAGCAGAATCGCAACAATAGAATAAACAGTAATAATTAGAGATACGTGAAATGCACTTATATTTAATTGACTTGCGAGTTGCGGCAATACCGGAATGAGCATCGAATTCCCCAATGTCATTACGAGCGGAACGGAAGATAATGCTAATAAATCAAGTTTTTTCTCTTTATACAAGCACTTCATCCACCTATCTGTATTTTTTAATAAACGTTTAAATTTTGCCTTAAAAACAATGTTTCTATACTGTTAAAAAGAGGTTCTCCTATCTTTTCCCTTTTATATACGGAATACCGGAGGCTTTCGGTGCATCCGCGCGTCCGATAAATCCGGTTAAAGCAAGAATTGTCAAAACATACGGCAAGATTAATAAATAAACAGCCGGAATATTTTTCAGAAAAGGAAGCGTCCCGCCTATAATGCTCAATCCTTGAGCAAGTCCGAAAAAAAGCGCTGCCCCCATTGCACCCAATGGATGCCATTTACCAAAAATGACGGCAGCAAGTGCCATAAATCCCTGCCCGCTAATTGTCGCATGACTGAAATCCCTTGAAATAATCATTGCATAGACAGCGCCGCCCACGCCTGCAAATGCTCCGCTTAAAATAACACCAATATATCTCATCTTCACAACGTTGATTCCCATCGTATCGGCTGCCATCGGATGCTCACCAACGGAACGGATTCTCAGTCCAAACGGTGTTTTATACAAGATAAAAAAGACAATAAATGCAACAATAATCGCAATATAGGATGTAATATATCCCCCTTGGAAAAACATCTTCCCAATGATTGGAATATCACTTAAAATGGGAACATTGAATTTATTAAAGCTTATTTGGATTCTATCTGTCTGACCCTTGTCATATAGGAGTTTTACTAAAAAGATCGCTAATCCCGCAGCGAGAAAGTTAATTGCAACACCGCTTACTGTCTGATCTGCCTTAAATGTAATCGAAGCAACCGCATGAAGAACAGATAGCAGCGCACCCGCAACTAATCCAGCCAAAATAGAAAGCCATGGTGTCATATTTCCAAACACATCAGCGAATGTAAGATTAAATAATATTCCGGCAAATGCACCGATAATCATCAGGCCTTCCAAACCGATATTTACAACACCGGACCGTTCACTGAATACTCCGCCTAATGCAGTGAAAATGAGTGGCGCAGCGACAAATAGAGCAGTTGGGATAATAATATTCAACATTTGTAAAACACTCATTTTTTCTCCTCCTTCTTAAGTCGAAATAGCAAGATTCGAATAATATAGCTGGAGGCAACGAAGAAAATTATGAGAGCGATTACAATCTCCACAAGCTCCGTCGGAACACCGGCCTCAGATGGCATGTTTAAACCGCCTACTTGTAATCCTCCAAACAGAATAGCAGCAAAAATAATACCAATTGCAGTATTTCCTCCGATAAGAGCAACGGCAATTCCATCAAAGCCGATACCAGTGAAAGCATTTTTTATAGAGACAAATTGAAACGTCCCAAGACCTTCCATTGCACCAGCAACACCCGCAAAAACTCCGGAAATAACCATTGATAAAATAATATTCTGTTTCACATTCATCCCTGAATAATGTGCAGCATGCTGGTTAAAGCCAACAGCACGGAGTTCAAATCCTTTCGTCGTCCGTTCAAGTAAAAACCACATAACAATCGCTGCAATAATCGCAAGAAATATCCCATTATGCATTCTTGAATAATCGGTTACAGATGAAAAGAATTCAGAACGGAGCGATGCGCTAGGATAAATATTTTGTGTTTTATCAGCATTATCTGTAAGAACGAAACGGATAAGAGCATTTGTCACATGCAAAGCAATATAATTCATCATAATAGATACGATTACTTCATGAACTCTAAATCTTGCTTTTAAATACCCTGGTACAAAAGCCCATAATGCTCCAGCCAAACCTGCTGCTAAAATTGATAAGGGCAGATGTATGAATTTCGGCAATTCAAATGCCACACCGACCCAAACAGCGGCTAACCATCCTACAAGCACTTGGCCTTCCACACCGATATTAAATAAACCTGTCCGAAAAGCAAACGCAACAGCAAGACCTGTCAAAATATATGGTGTTAATTGTCTGACTGTCTCACCAAGATAATATGTTTCACCGAAAATTCCGGATAATAAGGCACTGTAGCCTGCAATCGGGTCATAACCGCTAATCAACATAATGACAGCTCCGCTCAGCAAACCTAAAAGAACAGCGACAACAGGTACGAATATATTCATATAGCGAGTCTGATTCATAATCCTGCACCAGCTTCCCGGCGTTTGCTTCCAGCCATTAATAATCCTAATTCCTGTTCCGATGTTTCCTGAGGTAAAACGATATCGTTGATTTTCCCTTCATAAATGACAGCAATCCGGTCGCTTACATTCATAATTTCGTCAAGCTCGAATGAAAGAAGAAGAACTGCCTTCCCCTTGTCCCTTTGTTCGATAAGACGACGATGAATAAATTCAATTGCCCCAACATCGAGTCCTCTCGTCGGCTGTGCCGCTATTAATAAATCAGGATCACGGTCAACTTCTCTGCCGATAATCGCCTTCTGCTGATTTCCACCTGAAAGAGCACGTGCCAATGTCGTAATGCTCGGAGTACGGACATCAAACTCTTCAATTAATTTTTTCGCTTTTTCATAAATTGTTTTAAAATTTAAAACAGTTTTATTAGAATAAGGATGTTTATAATATGTTTGCAGCACCATATTTTCCCCAATTGGGAAATCTAAGACGAGCCCGTGTTTATGACGGTCCTGTGGTATATGTCCAATTCCTGTTTCTGTTACTTTTCTCGGACTTAAGTTTATTATTTCTTTATCATTTAATTTTATAGAGCCTGATTCCGCCTTTCTAAGCCCTGTGACAGCTTCTATTAGCTCTGTTTGTCCGTTTCCATCAACACCTGCGATTCCGACGATCTCGCCTGCACGAATCGATAAATTCAGATGATCAACAGCAGTGATATTTCTGCTGTCTTTTACAACGAGGTTTTCAATTTTAAGCACTTCATGTTTTGGGTTTGCAGCTGCTTTTTCTGTTTTAAATGTTACTTCCCTGCCGACCATGAGCGAGGCGAGTTCATTTTCATTCGTTTCCTGAACATCGACCGTTCCAATTCCTTTTCCTTTACGAATAACAGTAACACGATCGCAAACTTCCATAATCTCTTTTAATTTATGGGTAATTAAAATAATTGATTTTCCTTCATTGATCAGTGTTTTGAAAATTTGAATTAGCTCTTTTATTTCCTGTGGTGTCAGAACTGCTGTAGGTTCATCAAAAATTAAAATATCAGCACCACGGTACAATGTTTTTAATATTTCCACACGTTGCTGCATACCGACAGATATTTCTGAAATCTTTGCTGAAGGATCCACAGCTAAATGATATTTTTCAGAAATTTCTTTCACTCTTTTTTCTGCATCACGAATATTAATTGTTCCGCCTTTTGTCGGTTCTGTTCCTAATATAATATTTTCTGTTACTGTAAATGTATCAACGAGCATGAAATGCTGATGAACCATTCCAATCCCTAATTCATTTGCAATATTCGGATTCGAAATGTTTACCTGTTTCCCACTTACTTTAATTTCACCTTTCTCCGGTTTATATAAGCCGAACAGCACATTCATTAATGTCGATTTTCCTGCGCCATTTTCACCTAAAAGAGCGTGGATCTCCCCTTTTTTTAATTGCAGCGTAATATTATCATTTGCAACAATACCGGGGAATTCTTTACGGATGTTCAACATTTCAATCACATATTCCATCTCATTCACTCCTTCCTATGATTTAGAATGAAACTAAATCACTAAAGGTAAAGCTCCTCGCTCTATTTTGAAGAGGTTTACCTTTAGTGAGTGGCAGAGCGCTGCTAACGATCAGCAGAGGGCTTGTAAAAGCCCCCGCTGACTGAAAATCCCCTTTATTTTGCTGATACTTTAATTTCACCTTTATTAATTTTATCCGTATATTCCTGGACTTTTCCTTTTACTTCCTCTGATAAATGTCCATCAGACGTCGCAATACTTATTGCATCTTCTTCGATTCCATATTCAATTACTTCACCGCCAGGGAAATCACCTTTCTTCGCTCTTTCAGAAAGATCCTGGACAGCAACATCTACCCGCTTTACCATAGAAGTGAGTGTCACGTTAAATTCTTTACCGTCTTTTGTTTTTCCATTTCCTTCTTCATGCTGGTCACGGTCAACACCGATTACCCAAATATCTCGGTTAGGATCTTCCACTTTCAAATCAATCGCTTCCGAAAATACACCATTACCTGTTGCACCAGCAGCATGGTAAATAATGTCTGCGCCAGAGCCGTACATACTTGAAGCAATTTGTTTTCCTTTATCAGCAGCATCAAAAGCTCCAGCGTATTGAACATCTACTTTCGCTTTCGGATTTACAGCCTTTACACCTTGTTCAAAACCGACTTGGAATTTTTTAATAAGATCGCCTTCCACACCGCCGACAAAGCCGACTTTATTCGTTTTTGTCGTCAGACCCGCTACAACACCGACTAAAAAAGAGCCTTCATGTTCTTTAAATGTAATGCTCGCCACATTCGGCTGTTCCACGACACTGTCAACGATTGCAAAATGAGTATCTTTTTGCTGCTGTGCCACTTCATCAACAGCTGACTGAAGCAAATAACCGATTCCATAAATTAAATCAAAATCTTTGCGGGCTAATGTATTTAAATTTGTTGCATAGTCCGCGTCACTTTTTGACTGTAAGTAATCATATCCATTGCTTCCCTTTTCCAAACCGTTAGCTTTACCAAATGCCTGCAGCCCTTCCCAAGCAGACTGGTTAAACGATTTATCATCTACACCACCTACATCCGTTACCATTGCAACAGTGAATTGATCGTCTTTCTTCCCTTCATTTCCTTCCTCATTCTTTCCTCCTCCGCCGCCACAAGCCGTTAAAATAGTAGAGAGCAGTAAAATAAACATGACGAAAAAAATATTTTTCTTCTTCAACATAATGACCCCCTTTTTAATAAAAACCTTGTTTTAGTAAATTTACCTATTGCTAGTTATTATGTTTTTTATGCCCGTCTTTTATTCGACACTCACACAGCTAAAGCAGCAAGACAAAAATGCCTGAGCTGTACGTTTTCCTACATCCTTTTGAATTTTTTGTTCAAAAGAATGTACCTTAAATATTCTGTAAGGCAGCCATTAGGCCAGCCCCCTCTGTCCAGCGGTTAGAAATCGTTTTGCTTCCTGAAGAATATTATTGGTAGCGTTTCCATTCTGATGATAAATAGCATTGTACGAACATTTCCATTGACGAACATAAAAAACTGCTGTTTTTTCTTCGATTGCTGGACCTGTTTTCGTATAACTACATCTAGAGGTATAAAACTAAATCTCATTCTTTTTGCTTTTATATTTCGCTTTCCCTTTTTCCCTTTGATAATATCTTTTAAACTCTTTTCCTAGGTCTTGAAGAGCAGTAAGTCTACTTCTTTCAGCCAATAGAGTTCTTTTTCCAAATAGTTCACTCTTTTTGTACCTGAATCACATGAAACTATTCTGATTTCCATTCTTTTTTATTGAGCTGCCCATTTTGATCTATTTCCTGTACGATCTACCGATAGACATTCTTGACATTATACTCTCCTAATGTCTGATTAAAAAAACATAGCGGCAGCCCTCGATAGTTTTGTTGATTATCATTACCTAGTCATTTGTGAGGTACAAACGGAATTTACAAGCTTTATGCACCTTCATCTGTTCTCTCCCCCCTTTCTCTCCTTTCCACATAATAACAATATTCTACTATGCACTAACAATATCCTGCTATGTAAGAACATGGATCTCTTTTTAATGATAGAGAAAGATTGAATAGCTAGTCCTGTTCAATTCCGCTTTTCTCCCGTCCTAAAATAGCTTGCTTTCCAGCTTGGAAAGTCTGAAAAATAGTATTATATTTGCTATAATTCAGTATGCAGTCCAAAGATTACTGTTTCTATACAGAGATTGAGATAATCCATCAATTAAATAAACTTCATCGGAGGAAATATGAAGAAATTTAAGAGAAATATAAAAAAGATATTTATATTCTTATTTATTTTAATAGCTTTCATGTATGTGAATAACAGCTCCCTGTTTACTAAGGATAACGATGAAACTCCATTATTACTCGCACATAGAGGGATGGCTCAACCATTTCCTATGGAAAGTGTCGGTAATGATACTTGTACTGCTAAAATAATTTATAAATCAGAACATCCATACTTGGAGAATACAATTCCGTCAATGGAAGCAGCCTTCAAAGCAGGAGCGGATATTGTGGAATTTGATATCCAGCCAACAACAGATGGACAGTTTGCTGTTTTCCACGATTGGACTTTAGAATGCAGAACGGATGGTAAAGGTGTCACCAGGGGACATACAATGGAACAATTAAAACAATTAGATATAGGATACGGCTACACTTCTGATAATGGACAAACATATCCTTTTCGTGGCAAAGGTGTCGGGCTCATGCCTTCATTAAACGAAGTATTATCTCATTTTCCAAAAGAAAGCTTTCTTATTCATATAAAAGGAAATGAGAAAAAGGAAGGAGAGCAGCTTGCCGAATATCTTTCCTCCTTTCCAAAAGAACGCCTAAACCAATTAACTGTTTATGGTGGAAACGAAGCGATCAAAGTGTTAAAAGAACAGCTCCCTAAAATCCGCGTTATGTCGATGGATACGATGAAAAGCTGTATGCTTCCTTATATTGCTCTGGGATGGACAGGGTATGTTCCTTCTTCTTGTGAAAATACACAAATCCATCTTCCGGAAAAATTCAGTTCTTTCATATGGGGCTGGCCAAATAAGTTCATAAACCGGATGAACAATGCTGATGCACGAGTAGTTATTGTAGCAGGAGATGGCGGCTGGTCAGAAGGTTTTGATTCAAAAGAGGACTTAAAACGACTTCCCGAAAATTATAATGGCATCATATGGACGAATCGAATCGACATTATAGCTCCTTCAATAAATGAGCAAAATAGATAGCCTTACCTTTAAAAACAAAAAGCCTGTCTTATAGATTGTCTAATAATCTATAGAACAGACTTTTTGTTTTTTATTTTATAATCTTTTTCTGACGACGTGAAAATTGAATTGATCGGCTCTAAAATAATTCAATGAATAAAGAACTGGCACATCATTTTCATCATATTGCATCTGTTTTAGTAATAATAATGCTGTTTCCGGATCACATTGAAGAATAGGAGAAACTTTTTCGTGATAACCGATTGGCTCAATATGGGTGATCGCATAGCTTATGTATCTTCCCGCTTCTTCCTGTATTAAGTTAAAAAGAGACTCCTGTTCATGATCAAATGTTTCAGGTAATAAAAATCGAGGAATCTTATCAATACAGTAAACGATAGGCTCACAGTTCGCTGTACGAACCCGCTCAAGCAAAAAGATCTCTTCATCTTCTTCATCAAGATTAAAACGCTTCAAATCTTCATCAGAAGCATCTGTGATCGAGGATGATAAAAAGATCGTTCCAGGCTTCAAATTAGCTTGCTCAATCATCGCAGTCACACTGTTTAACTGTTCAATCCCTGAATTAAATACCGGCTTTGAATTGACGAATGTACCAACACCATGTCTTCTAATGATAACGTTTTCCTCTTCAAGGATGCGAAGTGCTTCCCGAAGTGTTGCCCGGCTAATTCCTAAATCTTTTGCTAATTCAAATTCAGATGGTAACTTTTCTCTTTCCCGGTACACACCTTTTTCAATATCCTTTTTTATTCGTTCAATTACTTGCAAGTATAGAAGCCGATTATCTGACTTTATCGTCATCTGCAAACCTCCATTATTCCGAATTATAATTAGAAATCAGACATCTGATGTTATACATGTTATTTTAATAAAATACTATATCACTTTTTATTATATAAATAAAGTGAAAATTCTATCAGTAGAGAAGGTTTTTCATCCCCCACTAAGACCCGTCCGAGGCATGTCATACATACGTTACTCACATGAAGTGGCTAATTTAGCATGTATTCTATTGTTCAGACCTTTACACTTCCTTGAATTATCAGGAGTCCTACTGCCCTTTAAAGCTCGGATAAATAGATAATTTATTTTTTGTAGAAAACAGACATTCATTCAATGAAGCCCGGCTCTGTATTTTTTGTAATGAAAAAAGGGACGACTACGCCCCTTTTTCACTATGAAATAACATCCTCATGCTGTTCTTTCGATAGAAGCACCTCACGGGGTTTACTGCCTTCATAAGGGCCGACGACACCTCTATCTTCCATTGCATCAATTAATCTGGCTGCTCTCGTATAACCGATACGAAAACGTCTTTGAAGCATGGAAACAGATGCTGTTTGCATATCAACAACAAGTTTTACCGCCTCGTCATATAAATCATCATTTACCTCTTCCATAACTTCAGGTGTATCACTTGGCATCATTTCTTCCTGGTATTGTGCTTTTTGCTGAGCAATGACGAAATCAACTACTTTTTCCACTTCATCATCAGATAAAAATGCTCCCTGCACCCTTACAGGTTTAGATGCACCGACTGGAAGGAAGAGCATATCTCCCCGTCCGAGTAATTTCTCCGCTCCTCCCATATCTAAAATCGTTCTGGAATCCGTCTGGGAGGAAACACTAAAGGCAATCCTTGATGGTATATTCGCTTTGATGACTCCTGTAATAACATCGACTGATGGCCTTTGTGTGGCAATAATCAGATGAATACCGGCCGCTCGGGCCATTTGTGATAATCTTGTAATCGAATCTTCCACATCTGAAGAGGCGACCATCATTAAGTCAGCAAGCTCATCGACGATAACGACGATATAAGGAAGCTCAGGCTGCTTCGCCTCTTCCGTTTGATTCATTTTCCTGATGATATCATTATACCCTTCAATGTTTCTCGTTCCTGAATGGGAAAAGAGCTCATAACGGCGCTCCATTTCATTCACGACTTTTTTAAGTGCCTGTGAAGCTTTTTTCGCATCTGTTACAACCGGTGCGAGTAAATGTGGTATTCCGTTATACATATTAAGCTCTACCATTTTCGGATCAATCATCATCAGTTTTACTTCATGAGGTTTTGCTCTCATTAGAATACTCGTAATAATCCCATTAATACACACACTTTTACCGCTCCCTGTTGATCCTGCAACTAATAGATGCGGCATTTTATTTAATTCAGCAAGAACAGCATCTCCGCCGATATCGCGTCCCAAGCCGATAAGCAGTTTTGCCTCAGGTCTCGCATTTGCTTTTGATTCCAGTACTTCACGCAATGATACCATTGCAATTTCAGCATTCGGGACTTCGATACCAACTGCTGATTTCCCAGGGATCGGCGCCTCAATCCGAATATCCTTCGCTGCAAGTGCAAGTGCTAAATCATCACTTAAGTTAACAATTTTACTTACCTTTACACCAACATCGGGATATACTTCATATTTTGTAACAGCTGGTCCTAAATGAACTTGAGTAACTTTCGCTTTTACACCGAAACTTTGGAAGGTCTGCTCAAGCTTCTTTCCATTTTCTTTCAAGTTCTTCTTATCTTGCAGCTGTCCATTATGCTTCGGTTTTGCTAAAAGGTTAATCGACGGCAATTTATAATCTTTATTTTCTACTTCCACAAATGTTATTGGAGCAAGCGGTGGTTCTTCTTTTTCTGGTTGCTTCTGCTTTTCTGCTATTTCTTCTTCAGGCTGAGCTTGTTTGCCATCATCCATCGTATTAATAATTATCTCTTGTTCAGGAGGTTCTTCTTCATCTGCAAAACTGGAAATATTAATCGGTTCAGGTTCAACTGCAGCAGCCTCTAGATCATCTTCTTCCTCTTGTCTCTGTTCATCACGTTCACGCTTGGCCTGCTTGCGTCTTTCTTTTTTTTCTTCGCCTGATTTCACAATAGACGTACCGACATTTTTCATGTCCTGAAAAAAACCAATTGTCTGATTTCTAATGAAGAGACCGATTGGTCCTAATATTTTCGCTACAGTACCTTGTAAAGACCTTCCCGTAATGAGAAGAATGCCGATAATGATAGTAACGAATGCAATAATTCGAGAACCGGCTTCAGCGAATAAATAATAAGAAACTGCAAAAAGAATCGCTCCAATCATTCCTCCACCCAAATCAGGTGTCTGTGCTTTTCCTTCTACATCCATCCAAAATATTTCCAGTGTATTAGAAATAACACTTGGCGATGCGAACGTTCCATTGTTCGAAAGCATTTTGAACAGCGTTACATGACTGAGCAGCAATAAAGCGGCAGTAACACAATATACGCCGAGCATCTTTCTCGTAATAAATGGGGGCAGTTTCCTTTTCCAAATTAAAAAGAGAGAGGAAATGAGCAGCCCGATTAAAAGGAGCATATACCATTCACCGGTAAAAAAGCGGGCAAAATGTACAAGTGTATTGCCGACGAAACCAAGTTTTGCAATTGCAATAAAAGAAATTGCCAATAAACTTATTCCTATCAGCTCAAACTTTAATATTTGCTTCCAGTCTTCCTTCTTTTTCTGTTGTTTTGTTTTTGGCATCTATATCACCTATGTATAAATGTAGAAAGCAGCCGAAATTGGCTGCTAATCATCTTTGCTTCATTATATCATACTACATCCTTTTATTGTGAGCCACATACGAGATGTGCAGATATTTTTTGCCCTGGGCAATATTGCCCATTTAAAAAATGATTTGGGTTACTGCTTAATATTCGTAATATTTCATAGTCGGATGTATCAGTCTGTCTTACTAAAAGCTCCATATCATTTACTTGAACAATTGATTGCTTCCCAAACTCTGATTCTAAAGTTGGAAAAACCATTTCTTCCGGCATCATCGTATAAAGAATCATTGCAATACCCCATCTTTCTTACCATTTTGTTCAATAAGCTCATTCAACTTTTTAATCGCCTGACCAACGCCCCCGACTTCATCGATCAATCCGTATTCAACAGCATCCTTCCCAACGACATTTGTTCCGATATCTCTCGTTAGATTCCCTTTTGAGAACATAAGCTCTTTAAATTTTTCCTCGCTTATTCCGGAATGGCTTGTAACGAAATTAATAACTCTGTCCTGCATTTTATCCAAGTATTCAAATGTTTGCGGCACCCCAATTACAAGGCCCGTCAAGCGTACTGGATGAATCGTCATCGTTGCTGTACCCGCGATAAAAGAATAATTGGAAGCAACAGCAATCGGTACACCGATGGAATGTCCTCCCCCTAATACAATTGATACAGACGGCTTAGATAATGATGCCAGCATCTCAGCAATTGCAAGTCCCGCCTCTACATCTCCTCCAACAGTGTTTAAAATAATAAGCAGTCCTTCAATATTTGGATTTTGTTCAATGGCAACAATTTGCGGAATGACATGCTCATATTTTGTTGTTTTATTTTGTGGGGGCAGCTGCAAATGTCCTTCAATTTGTCCGATAATCGTTAAACAATGAATTTTTGAATCTTGTGCCATTTGTGGTACATTCGTTTGTCCTAATTGCTGAATCTTCTCAATAAGCGAACCTTCCTTCGCTTCTTGTTTATCTGGTGCAGCTTCATTTTCGTTTATTTCATCATTTGTATAATGTCTATGATCTGTCATTTAAAATCCTTCCTTTCAAACGAGTCTTATTGTAGTATTTACTACGCTTTATATTTCATTCGAAAGGAAGACCTTTTACTCATTACCTTAAAAATTTGGAATTAAAAAAAGAGACGATCGCCGTCTCCTTTCTTACTTACTGCTCCATAATAATCGGCAAAATCATCGGTTTTCTTTTCGTTTGTTCAAAAAGATACTGATTTAATGCCTCACGTATGTTTAATTTCAATGATGACCATTCAATCACATGTTCTTCCATTGATCGTTCGATAATATTTTTTACAATGTCGGTTGCCTTTACAATTAATCCTTCCGACTCACGAACATATACAAAGCCTCGGGAAATAATTTCTGGCCCGGATAAAATTTGTTTCTTACGTTTATCCAATGTAACAACGACAATTAAAATACCGTCTTGTGAAAGAAGCCGTCTGTCTCTTAATACAATATTACCGACATCCCCGATACCGAGTCCGTCAATTAATATATTACCTGCAGGAACTTTCCCGCTTGTGCTTACTTCCTTTTCTTTAAACTCGATAACATCACCTTTGTCAACGAGGAAAATATGATCATTAGCAATTCCAACTTCTGCTGCAAGTTTAGCATGTGCCTTTTGCATTTTAAATTCACCTTGAACAGGGATAAAATATTTTGGTTTCATAATATTTAACATTAATTTTAACTCTTCTTGATTCCCATGTCCTGACACATGTACCGCACGTTCTTCAAATACAACATTTGCTCCTGCTCTGCATATTAAATCAATCGTTTTAGAGAAAGCTAATTCATGTCCTGGAATTGGTGTCGCTGCAATTAATACAGTATCATCTTCATTTACATTGACATGCTTGTTCGCTTGCTTTGCCATTTTTGCAAGAACAGCAAGCGGATTCCCCTTGTTGCTCGTCGTTAAAACAGCAATTTCATGTGGAGAATACTTATCCATGTCATTAACAGAAATCAAGAAATCTTCTTCCACTGAAATATAGCCAAGCTTAATTGCTAAATTAATCGTATTTTTCATATTTTTCCCGACAATTACAAGCTTGCGGCTATTTTTTGCAGCTGCATCAATAATTTGTTGAATACGATTAAAATTTGATGCAAATACAGCAATAATGACCCGCCCTGGAGCATTGTATATAACATCTGCAATTTCTTCACCGACAATTGCTTCTGACCCGGAATAACCCTGTTTTTCCGCATTTATACTGTCTGACATTAAACATAGAACACCTTTTTGCCCAATTTCGGACATTTTTGCAATGTCACTGAATTGATTTCCAACCGGTGTTTGATCAAATTTAAAATCACCTGTATGCACAATCGCACCCATTGTCGTTTGAAATGCAATTCCAACCGAATCCGGTATGCTGTGATTTGTTCTAAAAAATGTGATCGTTGTGGAATCAAATGTTAATACAGAGGAAGGATAAACTTCTTTTACCATAACCGTCTGCTTCATTCCATGCTCTCTAAGCTTTTCACTAACAAGCGCTAATGTAAGCTTTGTTCCGTAAATCGGAATATTTAAATGATGGAGAAGATAGCTGATCCCGCCGATATTCTCATCATGACCATGTGTTAAGAAGATTCCTTTTACCCGATTGATATTTTCCTTTAAATACGTAATGTCTGGTATAACGACATCTATGCCGAGCATTCCTCGCTCCGGGTACATTAATCCTGCATCTACAACGAAAATATCTTTATTAATTTCTACCACGAACATGTTTTTACCGATTTCTCCAACGCCCCCTAAGGCGATAAGTTTAATACTCTCTGTCTTTTCAATGTTCAATGTAATCCTGATTACTAAAAACTAATAAAACTATATAGTTGTCTCACAATCAGGAAAGGAGACACGTCCATTACTTGGTTAGTTTAAGTAATCAGGGGTTGCACCTCCTTTAATTTAAGTCCCTGATTGTCATCGTTTTTTACCTATTGTTCTTTTTATATATTGTTAAAAGATTGTATGAAATCTTTTCAATTGATCAGATTGCTATACATATCTTTGCACTCATGTTTAATAATGCTGTTGTAAAGTGAAACTCCCATCAGTGAGGATTTTCGTGATATCCCTTGCTGATGGTTAGCATGAACCAATCGGGGTTTTTAGATAGTTTATACCCGACTTAGGCTCTTCTCTATTACTTCCTTGAAGTCGGGTCTTGCTGCCCATTATTCCCGATAATTTATAAGGAAGCTAAATGTATTTTATCTTTCCTTAATATGTACCCGTCCAATATCACTTAGGAATATTATAACTGATGGAAGAAATGGAATACAAGGGAAATTCATGTAGATTATATGTAAATGCGGAAAAATAGCCGATATTTTAAGAAATGGATTAATTTTGAGGAGATTTATTTTCCATCAGCGGGAATTTTAATATTTCCCACTGATGGTCAGCAATATATTTATTTCGAAAAATTATTCATTACATCTAATATATTAGTGCGTTCTGCCTCTGTTAACGGAACAAGCGGCAGTCTAACTGGTCCAACATCAAGTCCTTTTACTTGTAAAGCAGTTTTTACTGGTGTTGGATTTGGTGCAGAAAACATCTGCTTCATTACAGGTAACAGCTGACGATGTTTCTTCGCAGCTGAAGCAAGATCTCCACTCTCAAATAATGAAATCATTTCCTGCATTTCATTACCGAGAACATGAGAAGAAACAGAAACAACTCCAACTCCGCCAATTGCCATTACCGGTAAAGTTAAACCGTCATCACCTGAATATAATTCAAACTCATCACGAGTTTTCTCAATAATTTCACTCATTGCATCAATATTGCCGCTCGCTTCTTTCACAGCGGTAATATTCGAAATTTCAGATAAACGCACGATCGTATCAACAGACATATTAACAGCTGTACGACCTGGAATATTATAAAGCATAACAGGCAGTTTTGTACTTTCTGCGATCGCTTTAAAATGCTGGTATAAGCCCTCTTGGCTCGGTTTATTATAATAAGGTGAAACGAGTAAAATTGCATCGACGCCAACTTCTTCTGCTTTCTCCGTTAGTTCAATCGACGCTTTTGTATTGTTGCTGCCAGTACCCGCAATAACAGGTACGCGTCCGTTTACTTCTTTTACCGTATGTTTAAATAATGCAAGCTTCTCTTCTGAAGTTAACGTTGCTGATTCTCCTGTTGTCCCAGCAACGACTAAAGAATCAGACCCATTGCTAATTAAATAATCAATCAGCTTTGTTGTTTTTTGAAAGTCAATATTTCCGTTTTTATCAAATGGGGTCACCATTGCAGTCGAAATTTTTCCAAACTGACTCATTAACTATCTCACTCCTAATGCTATATAATTATGCGCGAACATTATTATTCTCTTTCATTTTGCTAGATTAAAAGCTTCGTGTAAAGCATTAACTGCTATTTCCGTATCTTCTTCTTTCACGAGCACCCATATTGTCGTATGGCTGTCAGCCGATTGCAAGATCTGGATACCTTGTTCTGACAGAGCTGTTACAATTTTCGACGTAACCCCGGGAACACCGCTAATTCCGGCGCCAACTGTCGATACTTTTGCACAGTTTCTCTTCACAACCGGATCATATCCAAATTCCCCTAAAATAGTAACCGCAAGATCTGTTACTTGTTCTGTCACTGTATAGACGACACCTTTTGGCGTGATATTGAAAAAGTCGACACTTATATTAGCATTTGCCATCGCTTTAAATACTTCTCGCTGCACATTATATTGTCCTTCTTTTGCAGACACTCTTATTTGTGTTACACCTGTAACATGGGTTATTCCTGTAATTAATCGTTCATGAACACTAGAATCTGCCGTTACTAATGTACCGGAAGAATTTGAGTATGTGGATCTTATTCGAATTGGAACTTTTGCCTGCATTGCGATCTCTACGGCTCTTGGATGAATGACTTTCGCTCCTTGATAAGCAAGATTGCAAATTTCCGTATATGTGACAACAGAAAGAGGTTTTGCATTTTCTACAATTTTTGGATCAGCTGTCATGACACCTTCCACATCTGTAAAAATATCGACATATTCAGCTTTCAGTGCTGCGCCGAGCGCTGCTGCCGATGTGTCACTTCCACCTCGCCCAATCGTCGTTATATCGCCATTTTCGGAATGTGCCCCTTGAAAACCTGCGACAACGACAACGTCTTTTTCCTCAAGCATCGAACTTAATCTGTCACATTTCATATCAATTATTTTTGCGTTCGTATGCTCATTGTTCGTAATAAAACCTGCTTGTTTTCCATTTAAAGCAGCTGCTTTTAAACCATTTTCATTTAACATGCTTGTAAAAACAACAGCGGAGATGATTTCACCGCATGATAAAAGCATATCTTGTTCGCGATTAGATATATTATGAACATCTCCATAAATTAAGTTTAAAAGCGTATCCGTCGCATAGGGATCACCATTTCTGCCCATTGCAGAAACAACAACGACAACCTTATAGCCTTCATGAACAGTTTCTTTTATATGTTTTAATGCCATACTTCTACCTTGTTCATTTTTTACGGATGTGCCACCAAATTTTTGAACGATAATTTTCATAGAAACACCTCATGTTCATACGTGAGAGAAGAGAGCTGGGCTAAAAAAACCATACTCTCTTCTTTTTAAAACTTAAACTAAGTTTAATTTAATTAAGCTTTCAGCAATTTGAACAGAGTTCCATGCAGCACCTTTTAATAGATTGTCTGAAACAACCCACATATGGAAGCCGTTTGGACGGTCTAAATCTTTACGGATACGTCCAACGAATACGTCATTTTTGCCGACACAGTCAGCTGGCATTGGATAAATTTGCTGTGATGGATCGTCTTGAAGCGTAACACCTTCAAAATCATTTAATAAGTTTTTCATTTCTTCAGCCGATACATCGTCTGCACCGATTTCAACGTAAACAGATTCAGAGTGACCAGTCGCTACCGGTAATCTAACACAAGTAGCTGCAACTTCTAGCTCTGGTAAATGCATAATTTTCTTTGTTTCATTAATCATTTTCATTTCTTCGAAAGTATAACCATTGTCTTGGAACTTATCGATTTGCGGAATTGCATTAAATGCGATTTGATAATGCTTTTCATCGCTTCCAACCGGTAAGATCTGAGGGTTGATTTCTTCCCCTTCTAAAAGTGCTTTCGCTTGCTCTTTTAATTCATTAATTGCTTGAACACCTGCACCTGAAACCGCTTGGTATGTTGAAACGATTACTTTATTTAAGCCGTATTTCTCACGAAGCGGCTCAAGAGCAACAACCATTTGAATTGTTGAACAGTTCGGATTTGCAATAATTCCGTTATGTTTTTTAAGATCGTCTTCATTTACTTCCGGAACAACAAGCGGAGTATTCTCATCCATACGGTATGCGCTTGTATTATCAATAACGATTGCGCCGCGTTTTACAGCTTCTGGCGCAAATTTTAATGATACACTGCCTCCAGCACTGAATAAAGCGATTTGTACGCCTTCAAAGCTTTCAGGTGTTGCTTCTTGAACTATATATTCTTCACCTTTAAATGTCAGCTTCGTTCCTGCTGAACGTGCTGAAGATAATAGTGTTAATTTTGAAATTGGAAAATTACGTTTTTCTAAAGTTTGAAGCATTTGCTCTCCTACTGCACCTGTTGCTCCAACTACTGCTACATGATAACCTTTTGCGTTCATTGTTATAACTCCTCCCACGTATATCCTATGTTGATATACAAACAAAATCTTTTACGTATTATTGTATCACATAAACAAGTTAATTGGTCTAAAAATTCATTCAATTTTACTGTTCATATTTATATTTTTCAATAATAACAGGCTGATATTGTTTATTTTCCAGCGCTGCCTCCACTGTTGCCTGTAAAAGTGTCATTTGTGCAACCATGGAATTCGGCTTTTTATCTGGTGCATCCTGCCCGAAAGGAATAAAATAAATATTTTTCGTTGCCATTAATCTCATTAAATTGGCTCCATTTAATCCTAACGCATCATTCGTTGAAATTCCCAGAACGACTGGTTTTTGATTTCTTAATGTTGCTTTTGCTGCCATTAAAACAGGAGAGTCTGTCATGGCATTTGCAAATTTACTCATTGTATTTCCAGTAAGCGGTGCAATAATCATGCAGTCTAATGGAATTTTCGGTCCTAATGGCTCAGCCTTCACAATCGAATCAATTACTTTATTGCCAGTTGCTTCTTCAATTTTCTTAATCCACTCTGCCCCTTCACCGAATCTAGTCGTCGTTGATTGAACAGTATGTGAAACAACCGGTAATACTTCTACGCCTTCTTCCACTAATTTTTCTATTTGTGGAAACACCGCGTCATACGTACAATGTGACCCAGTTAATCCAAAACCGATTCGTTTTCCTTTTAAACTCATGATGATGACTCCTTTCGTTTGTCTAAAACTTCAACGAGGATTTGTGATAATACATTCGCAATAATTTGACCTGCTGTTCTTGGGGCGACAATTCCAGGAAGTCCCGGTGCAAGCAATGCCTTCACTCCCCTTTTTTCCGCATAACGGAAATCGGTTCCACCAGGCTTTGATGCTAAATCAACAATTAATGTATTTGCCGGCATTCTTGAAATTACTTTCGCCGTGAGAATCATATGCGGAATCGTGTTAATGCACACATGCAAATCTGTTACTTCTTCTTCAATATCTTTTAATAGAAATGGTTTCAATCCCATTTCTGTAATTCGTGCTAAATCTGCGGTTTTTCTTGCACCTACTTTTACCTTTGCTCCAAGTGCTGAAAATGTTCTTGCAACACTCATGCCGACACGGCCAAGACCTAAAACAGCTATAGTTGAACCATGAATCGTTATATCTGTATGCTGAATAACCATCATGATCGTTCCTTCAACCGTTGGAATGGAATTATAAATAGCAACATCATCCCTCTCGAACAGCTGAACGAGTTTTCGATTTGCTTTATCAACGATTTTAGATAAATAATCATTCGTAATACCTGAATATATAACACAATGTTCAGGTGTTTTTAAAAGAACTTCATCCGTTAAGAGGACTGTTTCATTAGAAAACACAGTTTCCACATTTCCATTCAGGTCAGTTCCCGGAACAGGTAAAATAATCGCATCAAGCTGTTCCAATGAAATTTCATCCAGCTTCACTTTATTAGCTCCGGCAAAGCCATGATCTAACTGATCGAAACCGACGAGAAATAATTTCGCATCAAGTTCTGTCAGTTTTCTTATCACTTCTAACTGCCTGGCATCTCCTCCAATGACAGCTATGTTCAATTCAGTTAACATGCTGTAAATTCACCTTCTTTTTTTTGAGCTGATTGCAACGTTCGTTTTAATTAGTTAAATATCTTACTGCCACATACTATGTAAATCATTACCTAGAGGTGAATACTCCTTTAAATGAAAAAAGACTAACCAGATTGGTTAGTCTTAAACGTCGTCATCGCCGATATTCTCATCAGGAATTTCTAAAATAATCATCTCTGTTCCAATTTTTTTAATATGCTGCCACGGTACTCTCACTTCTTCTCCTTGCTTCCTTAAGCCAAACCATTTTAATGAAGGAATAATAAGAGTAGTTATTTGCCCCGTCTGTTCATTTATTTCAAGATCTGTCTGCCCTAAAACTCCTAAACGTTCCGCTTGTTTAACATCAACAATTTCTTTTCCACTTAACTCGCTAAGCCTCATATTGACCTCCTCCTTTGTACTATCATATTGAAAGAAGACAATAAAAAATGCTAACAATTATAATGATTGTTAGCAAGTACGAATTAATTAAGTTCTGCAGGCAGTTTTCCTTCTGGACTAATAACAGCAGCAGAGTAATTATCATTGA
The DNA here is from genome assembly GCF_001591625.1 of Metabacillus fastidiosus NBRC 101226. Classification (GTDB taxonomy): domain Bacteria; phylum Bacillota; class Bacilli; order Bacillales; family Bacillaceae; genus Metabacillus; species Metabacillus fastidiosus. The sequence continues at coordinate 86,737 of NZ_BCVG01000005.1, read as the reverse complement.
AAATTGCTTCTGCTAAAGTATGAACACTTTCTTCATTTACTCGATTAACTTTTTCAATAATATCATCCAATGAGCGGTGAATACCAAGTAAAAGTTCATTTTTACCGTTTCGGCTCATCCTGCTGTTTGTGCTTTCAAGGCTCAGCATAAGGCTGCCCTTCATTTGCTCTTTACTGTTTGCTAACTCTTTTGCTGTAATGCCTTCTCCTTTAAACTTCGCAAGTGTTTCCTGAACTGTTTCAAAGAGAACATCCAGCTGATTAGCACCTGTTCCTCCGTAGATCGTCAGCATCCCGTTATCTTCATATGATGAATGATAGGAGAATACGGAGTAAGCAAGACCTTTTTGCTCTCTCACATCTTGGAAAAGCCTTGAACTCATACTGCCGCCTAATATATTATTCAGGACGATAAGATCATAAATATCTTCGTGCCCTACTTCCAAACCGTTAAAACCGATACATAAATGTGCTTGTTCCGTTTCTTTTTTACGTGCAAGCTTATCATTCATAAATACTGGTTTTTCAGAAGTCTGTTCTTTCCCTTTCGTTTCAAAGGAACCGAATAACTTTTCAATATCAGAAATAAACTTCTCTGTAATATTACCCGCTACAGAAACAACGACATTTTCAGGAGTGTAATTATTACTCATATACTCTCTTAAAGAATCACCATTAAATGTTTCTAATGTTTTTTCTGTTCCTAAAATCGGGTAACCTAGCGGGTGATCGCCGTATGTTGCCCTGCTTAGCATATCGTGAACGATATCGTCTGGTGTATCTTCATACATTTTAATTTCTTCATAGACGACATTCTTCTCTTTTTTTAATTCTTCTTCATCAAATGTAGAATGAAAGAACATATCTGCAAGCACATCTAGTGCGTAATTCGCATGGTCATCAAGAACTTTTGCATAGTAGCAAGTATATTCTTTTGATGTAAATGCATTCACTTGACCACCAATACTATCAAAAGATTCAGCAATTTCACGAGCTGTCCTCGTTTTTGTACCTTTAAAAAACATATGCTCTAAGAAATGGGAGATTCCATTATTTTCTTTGTTCTCATTTCTAGAACCTGTGCCAATCCAAATTCCAATTGCAACTGATCTTACTGTCGGTATGTTTTCTAAAACTATTCTTACTCCATTTTGACAAGTATATTTTTTGATCAAACTATTTCCTCCTAGTTGTCAAGCAGCCTTCAAATGATAATAATTCATTCTTTTGACTCTTTTCTAAGATTTATATTCAGTCTTTCCTCATCTAAAAGCATGGATACTGAACCAAAAGAATAACCTTTTTCTTTTATTAATAAAATCAATTTTTCTAAAGATTTATCAGTCGGATCAGTCGGATGCATTAAAACAATTGCCCCGTTATGGACCTTACTAACGACCCGTTCAATGAGTACATGCGGCTGAGGCTTTTGCCAGTCTACTGTATCAACTGTCCATAAAATCGTTTTCATATCCATTTCCGCTGCAATATCAACGACCTCTTTACGGAAACTCCCGCTTGGCGGAGCAAATAGAGTAACTTTCTGCTCTGTCGTTGCCTTAATGACATCATTGGTTTTTGCAAGCTCTTCCCTGATACTTGCTGATGTAATTTTACTCATATCAGGATGTCTGTACGAATGATTACCAATTTCATGACCCGCATCGACGATCATTTTTGCCATCTCAGGGTTTTCCTTCGCCCATCTGCCTTCAAGAAAGAAAGTTGCTTTCACATGATGCTTGTTTAAAGTTGTAAGCATATTTGGAATATATTCATTTCCCCAGGCGACATTAATGGCAAATGAAACCATCGGCTTATCAGGATGACCTCGGTAAATTGGTTCAGGCGGTAAATCAGATAGATGAACTTTCGGCTTTATTTGCCGGTAGATAAGAAGATTTTCATTAAAAATCCCTTTTTTCTTCATCTTTTCATATGATTTATCGACATCTACCTCAATTCCATTATATCCGGGTATCGCTTTCCAAATTTTATGTATTTGAGCATCTTGGGCAGCAATTTCATGTTCTATTTTTTTATCAATAATTTCTTGATATAAATCATTTTGATAATTTGCGACCATCACGCTCGTTTGCTTCATATCATCTACATATGAATTAGTATACGGATTTTGAAAGAATCCGATGCTAAGTGACAGCATAATAATAAAACCGGTAATTTGAATAACTTTCCGCTTCATTCTATCCTTCCCCCTTTTTAGTAAAAAATATGTAGGAAAGGGACAAGGTAGAACTTTGATATAAAGTTATTCATGTAGTTAAGTTAATAAAAGAAGCTGGGTTTCCCCTAGCTCCGTTTCATCTAATAATAATACGAATTACGCTTTAACACATAGAAGCTGCTTTATCATAGATTTATTATGAATTTTGTTCTTCTTTTTCTTTCTGCTCTTTAAGAACAGCTTTTCTGGAAAGATTAACACGGCCCTGCTTATCGATTTCTGTTACTTTTACAAGAATTTCATCACCGATTGCAACGACATCTTCCACTTTGCCGACACGTTCCTCAGCAAGTTCAGAAATATGCACAAGTCCGTCTTTTCCAGTAAATATTTCAACGAAGCATCCGAATTTTTCAATTCGTTTTACTTTACCTAAATACATTTGGCCAACGACAACTTCACGAACTAGATCTTCAATAATTTTCTTCGCTTTTTCGTTCATTGCTTGGTCAACAGAGGAGATGAACACTGTACCATCTTGTTCAATATCGATTTTAACGCCTGTTTCCTCGATAATTTTATTAATCTGTTTTCCGCTCGGTCCAATAACGTCCCTGATTTTATCCGGATTGATCGTCATTGTTAAGATCTTTGGAGCGTATCTAGATAACTCTGTTCTTGACTCGCTGATTGTTTGAAGCATTGATTGTAAAATTTCCATCCGGCCGGCTTTTGCCTGCTGTAATGCTTCTTCTAAAATCTGGCGTGATAGTCCTTCAATTTTAATATCCATTTGCAGAGCTGTTACACCTTTTTCTGTACCAGCTACTTTAAAGTCCATATCACCTAAATGGTCTTCCATTCCCTGAATGTCTGTAAGCACTGTGTAATGTTCCCCAGTTTTTACAAGACCCATTGCAATACCTGCAACCGGTGCTTTAATCGGTACCCCAGCATCCATCATCGCAAGTGTACTTGCACAAATACTTGCCTGTGATGTAGAACCATTTGATTCCAGAACTTCAGATACTAGACGAACTGTGTACGGGAAATCTTTCTCAGATGGAATAACCGGCTCAAGCGCTCTCTCACCTAATGCACCATGACCGATTTCACGGCGGCCAGGTCCGCGCATTGGTCCTGTTTCACCGACACTGAATGACGGGAAATTATAATGATGCATGAAACGTTTTGATTCTTCAATGCCAAGTCCATCTAAAATCTGCACATCACCTAATGCACCAAGTGTACAAATGCTGAGTGCCTGGGTTTGTCCACGTGTGAATAAACCAGAACCGTGTGTACGTGCAAGAAGTCCTACTTCAGATGATAAAGGACGGATTTCCTCAGGCTTACGGCCATCAGGTCGAACTTTTTCTTCTGTAATAAGGCGGCGAACTTCCTCTTTTACGAGTTTTGATAAAATTTGTTTTACTTGCTTCATTACTTCTTCAGCAGCTTCTGCTTCTTCATATTTCGCAACGACAGCCTGCTTCACTTCATTAATCGCAGCTTCTCTTGCATGCTTTTCTTGCACTTGAATTGCAGCCAGTAAATCTTTTTCAGCTGTATTGCGGATCTCTTGTTCCAGCTCTTTATCAAGCTCGTATAATTCGATACTCAGTTTTTCTTTTCCAACTTTTCCTGCGATTTCCTCTTGGAACGCAATTAATTCCTTAATCGCTTCATGCCCATACATAATCGCTTCAAGCATCGTTTCTTCCGGTACTTCATCTGCACCAGCTTCAACCATGTTAATTGCATCTTTTGTACCAGCTACCGTTAAATGAATATCACTTTTTTCTAATTCTTCCACAGTCGGGTTAATAACATATTCATTATTAATTCTTCCGACGATTACACCTGCGATCGGTCCTTCAAATGGAATATCAGAAACAGTAAGTGCAAGTGATGAACCGAACATTGCGGCCATTTCTGATGAACAGTTCTGATCCACACTCATGACGATACTGATAACTTGAACTTCATTTCTGAAACCGTCAGCAAATAGCGGACGAATCGGTCTGTCAATTAGACGGCTTGCTAAGATTGCTTTCTCACTTGGACGGCCTTCTCTTTTAATAAAACCACCAGGGATTTTACCAACAGCATATAAACGCTCTTCATAGTTAACAGTGAGCGGGAAAAAGTCTAAAGGCTTTGGCTCCTTTGAAGCTGTTGCTGTACTTAATACTGCAGTATCTCCGTAACGAACCATTACTGCACCGTTTGCTTGCTTTGCAAGTTGACCAATTTCAACAGAAAGCTTACGGCCAGCCCAGTCCATGGAGAAAATTTGTTTGCCTTGTTCCATAAAAATTAAAAACTCCTCTCAAAACACAATGATAAAATTTACTTCTATGTAAATAGTATGAACCAATTAATTTCAACATATCAATGTTGTTACCCTATGTAAAGAAAAAATGATCTATTTTTTCTAATAAGTTCTCTTTTTAATACGATAAAAAAGCGGGAATTATCCCGCTTTTCTAATTAACGACGTAAACCAAGTCTGTTGATTAACTCACGATAACGAGTTACGTCTTTATTACGTAAGTAAGTTAATAAGTTACGACGCTTACCTACCATTTTTAAAAGACCTCGACGTGAATGATGATCTTTTTTGTGAACGCGTAAGTGTTCGTTTAATGTATTGATTTCCTCAGTAAGGACAGCAATTTGAACTTCTGGAGAACCAGTATCAGAATCATGTGTTCTGAAGTCCGCGATAATTTCATTTTTACGTTCTTGTGTGATAGCCATCCTATTCACCTCCTTATGTTAAAAGCCCCAATTACCGAGCAAGCGTTGGTGAATCGCAAAGCCAAGCAATGGTTTTTAGTTACAACAATTAGAATACTATTTTTACATGAAAAAAGCAAGATTTTTTATTTATTATTTTCGATAAAGTATTGCTCTGCTGCATCTTTATCTTTTCCAATTTGTGAAATAAGCTCTTCTACATTATGGAACTTTTGTTCACTTCTTATTCGCTTATACCAGGAAATAATGACTTCTTTTCCATAAATTTCATAATCAAATTGAAAAATATGAACTTCAATACTTGGTTTTACTGCTCTTTCTTCCTTAAATGTCGGCTTATATCCAATATTGCATACAGCCTCATACTCTGTTCCATCAATCACAATCTTAACAGCATACACACCTGTCGGCGGTACAATATATGATTCATCGACATCTACATTTGCTGTTGGAAAACCGATTGTTCTTCCTCTTTTATCTCCATGAATGACAGTGCCTTTTACATAATGCGGTCTTCCAAGCAAGCACATTGCGTAGGACACATCCCCGCTTCTTAATACTTCTCTAATTAATGTGGAGCTAATTTTACGGTCATGGTCCGTCTGTTTTTCAACCGTCGTCTGCAGAAATTCATTGCGCGAGTGAAAAGGAAGTGTTTCCATCGTTCCTTTGCCCATATGCCCATATGTAAAATCGAAGCCTGCAACGACATGCTCTACATTCAGTCCGATAATAAACTCATCAACAAATTCCTGCGGTCTTAAAGCTGCAAACTGTTCTGTAAACTTCACAATAATTAATACGTCAATATCCATTTCTTCTAAGAGACGGATCTTTTCATCCAACGTAATAATAGCAGCTGCCTGCTGATCGGCTTTTTTCAAAATAACAGATGGATGGGGATCAAAAGTCATAACAGCACTTTTTAATCCTTTTTCCGCTGCAATTTCCTTTGCCTTGTTAATAACCATTTGATGTCCTTTATGAAGACCATCAAAATAGCCTAACGCTAATACCATTCTTTCAAAATCGGATGTTTCATATGGATGGGGATATGAAAGTGTAATTATTTTCACGGGTAACTTCACCTTTTTCTTCTTTAGAACATGTATTTAGACAAAGTCATTTTTAATGACTTTTATCGGCTTCATTAAGTGCATTTTCTCCGGATGTTTTGTATAAATCGCCAGGCATGTATCATTTTCATCATAAATGATGAGCGGTTCGCCCGAATGCAGATGTACAAACTGTTCTGGTAATGGAAGCACAGCACCATTCTTCACTTTCTCTGCTAGATTATCATGGATAATACATTTCGGCAAATATTTCAATGCCTCTCCTATGGAAATAAGTGACTCTGCTAAACGATCATCTTCCACCAGCTGCTCTACTTCTGAAAATGTTAAACACTGTTCCAAACTGAAGTCTCCTGATTTTGTCCGTATTAAATGGGACATATGTGCAGGAAATCCCAGCTGTTCGCCAATCATAACAGCTAATGTCCGAACATACGTGCCTTTCGAGCACGTGACACGAAAACGAAATTTTACTGTTTTATCATCCTGATTAATCCCGCTTAACAGTATGAGCTCGTGAATTGTAATTTTCCTAGTCGGTCTTTCTATTTCAATACCGGCACGAGCGTATTCGTATAATTTTTTCCCATTTATTTTAATTGCGGAGTACATCGGAGGAGTTTGCTCTCTTTCTCCTGTCATGTTTGAAAAAACGTTTAACACTTCCTCAGCAAGTATCTCGCGGTCCACAGCTTTTTCAGAGACAATTTCACCAGAAGCATCTTCTGTCGTTGTTGAAAAACCAAGCGTTACTTCCGCTTCATATGTCTTTGATTCCGCTGTTAAATATTCCACAATCTTCGTTGCCCTGCCAATACAAAGGGGCAATACTCCTGATACATCAGGATCAAGCGTTCCTGTATGCCCAATCTTTTTCGTTCTTGCCAGCTTTCTCATCTTTGCAACACAATCATGTGAAGTCATGCCGATTGGCTTATGTAATAATAAAACACCTTCCACAGACATTTCTCCTTCGCTTATTCCTTAAAAAAGGATAGACAAATGTCTATCCTTTTCTTTAATCTTCGTGACGGTCCTGAACATTTAGTTCATTTATTAATGTTTCAATTCGATTGCCGTAATCAATCGATTCATCAAATTCGAACTGTATTTCAGGAGTTTTTCTTAAACGGATCCGTTTGCCGATTTCTGAACGGATAAACCCTTTTGCTTTTGAAAGACCTTTTAATGTATTCTCTCTCTGCTCTTCATTGCCTAAAACAGAAATATACACTTTTGCGATCTGTAAGTCACCAGATACCTCTACATCTGTTACTGTTACAAAACCGATACGCGGATCTTTTATTTTACGGCCGATAATTTCACTTAATTCTTTCTTCATTTGCTCGCCGACACGGTTGGACCTTAAACTCATACTATCACCTCATTTTTCAAAACCACTCGAACACAGACTGTGTCCGCTCAATTTCAGGAAAAGAGTCAATAAATTTTAAAACATTATTTAACTCTCTTTCTGTTGCCATTTTCGAAGAGGTAATGGCAACGATACCGATTTTTGTCCGCTGCCATGTATCTTGAAAGCCGATTTCTGAAATTGAAATATTGTACTTTTGTTTTGCACGCGTCATAATCCTTTGTAAGACTGCTCTTTTCTCTTTTAGCGACCCCGCGTCATAGATTATATATTCACAGTCTACAGAGCCGATCATTTGCGTTCAATTTCCTGCATGATGAATGCCTCGATAACATCGCCTTCTTTAATATCATTAAAGTTTTTAATTGTAATTCCGCATTCATAGTTTCTTGCTACTTCTTTTACATCGTCTTTGAATCGTCTTAATGCATCAATTTCACCTTCAAAAATAACGATGCCGTCACGGATAAGGCGGACGCCGCTGTCACGTGTTATTTTACCTTCTGTTACATAACTTCCGGCAATTGTACCGATTTTCGATACTTTATACGTTTGACGGACTTCTGCTTGACCGATTACTTTTTCTTCATATTCAGGATCAAGCATACCTTTCATTGCCGCTTCGATTTCTTCAATTGCTTTATAGATGATACGGTGTAAGCGAATATCAATTTTTTCTGCATCTGCCGCACTTCTTGCATTGTTATCAGGACGAACATTAAATCCGATAACGATTGCGTTTGATGCTGCCGCAAGCATAATATCGTACTCTGTGATCGCACCTACTCCAGAGTGAATAATTTTTACTCGTACACCTTCAACTTCAATCTTTTGAAGGGATGCTGACAATGCCTCAACAGTACCTTGTACATCTGCTTTTACAATAAGATTAATATCTTTAATTTCACCTTGTTTAATTTGCTCAAATAAATCATCTAAGCTTAATTTTGAGCCACTGCTTCTTTGCTCATCAATTTGCTTTTGTGCTCTCGCTTCCCCAACTTGGCGTGCCTGTTTTTCATCACCGAATACCATGAACTGGTCCCCAGCCTGTGGAACATCACTTAATCCAGTTATTTCAACCGGTGTTGATGGTCCTGCTTCTTTCACACGGCGGCCAAGATCATTTACCATCGCACGAACACGTCCATAAGCATGACCTACAACAATCGGATCACCGACACGAAGTGTTCCGTTCTGCACTAATAATGTTGCGACAGAACCGCGTCCTTTATCAAGCTGTGCTTCGATAACAGTACCTGTTGCACGGCGTTTCGGATTTGCTTTTAACTCTTCCACTTCACTTACGAGTAAGATCATTTCTAAAAGATCATCGATTCCTTCTCCTTGAAGAGCAGAAACTGGAACGAAAATCGTTTCACCGCCCCAATCTTCAGGAACAAGACCATGCTCTGTCAGTTCCTGCATCACGCGGTCAGGATTTGCTGACGGTTTATCGATTTTATTAACAGCGACGATAATTGGTACTTCTGCTGCTTTTGCATGGTTAATTGCCTCCACCGTTTGTGGCATAACACCATCATCGGCTGCAACAACTAAAATCGTAATATCTGTTACTTGTGCACCACGGGCACGCATCGTTGTAAATGCCGCATGTCCAGGTGTATCAAGGAACGTAATTTTTTTATCATTCGCAACGATTTGATATGCACCAATATGCTGTGTAATCCCGCCGGCTTCACCAGCTGTCACTTTCGTATTACGAATTGAGTCTAGAAGAGTTGTTTTTCCGTGGTCAACGTGGCCCATAATTGTAACGACAGCAGGACGGATTTGTTGATCTTCTTCACGGTCCTCTTCTTCATATTTCTCAAATTCTGTTACTTCAAACACAATTTCTTCTTCTACTTCCACACCATATTCTGAAGCAATTAATTCAATTGTATCTTTGTCAAGATCCTGATTAATTGTCGCCATAACACCAAGCAGAAGAAGTTTTTTAATAATTTCTGATGGTTCTTTCCCTAATTTACCCGCTAATTCCCCTACTGTTAAACTCCCAGTAAAAGTAATTTTACTCGGCAATTCTTTTTTCGGCTGTTGCTGTGGAACCTGCTTTACGCCCGGTCCTTTATTATTTTTGCGATTTTTATTATTATTGTTGTTATTTTTATTAACTGGTCTGTTGGCACCTTGTTGTTTTTTATCATTTTTCTTTGTTGGTTGTTGGTTATTCGTTTGTTTAGTCACAGTTACCTCTTTTTCTCCTGATCTCGGTCTAATTTGTTCTACTTTTTGCTTTTCTTTTTGTTCTGACCGTTCCTGATTAGGATTCTCTATTTTTTGTTGTTTATTTACATTGAATTTACCGTCCAATTTCATCATCGTATCTTTATCAATCGTTGACATATGATTATTTACGTCAATATTTATTTCTTGTAATGCCGATATGATCATTTTGCTTGAAAGATTATGTTGTTTTGCATATTCATATACTCGCATTTTTGTCATACGTTCACCTCCAAGAATATTAATCGAGCAACGTTTTAAGCTTTGTCGCAAAGCCTAAATCTGTAACAGCTACAACTACTCTTGCATCTTTTCCGATCGCTTTCCCTAATATATAACGATCTTGAACCGTTACGACTGGCACATGATATGACTTGCATTTATCAGTTACTTTCTTTGCCGTATTATTGGATGCATCTTGAGATAGGAGAACGAGTTTGACTTTTTGCTGCCTTACTTCTTTTACAACAAGTTCTTCCCCTGAAACAATTTTTCGCGCTCGATTTGCCAGACCTAATAAGGACATCCACTTTTGATCATTCATCAATATTACTGTTTCTCCTTCTTGGCCAGCTGTATGAGTTCCTCATAAAGCTCATCTTCAAGACTCGCTTTAAGCTGAGTAGCTAAAATATTTTTCTTTTTCGCCTGAATAATACATTGTTCATCTAACGTAAGATAAGCACCGCGCCCATTTTTTTTCCCGGTTAAATCAATGGAGACTTCCCCTTCTTTCGTACGAACGATGCGAACGAGCTCTTTTTTCGGCTTCATTTCACCTGTCACAACACATTTGCGCAGTGGTACTTTACGGTTATTCATATGAATTCACCTCTTACTCAGTTACATCATCTGCATCAAATTTCAGAAGCGGTTCATCGATATCATCTTCATCGAAATGCATCGGCTCCGCTGCTTCAAAAATCCCTGCATTTTTAGCATCTGTCTCACTCTTGATATCGATTTTCCAGCCTGTTAACTTCGCAGCAAGTCTCGCATTTTGACCTCTTTTACCAATCGCAAGTGATAATTGATAATCCGGCACAATAACCGTCGTCGCTTTTTCTTCTTCATTGACGATTACTTCCATTACTTTCGATGGGCTAAGTGCATTTGCGACAAATTCAACTGGGTCTTCCGACCAGCGAACGATATCAATTTTTTCACCCTTCAGTTCATTAACGATCGCTTGAACACGCTGTCCTTTAGGTCCAACGCAAGAGCCGACCGGATCTACTTCAGCATTATCAGAATGAACAGAAATTTTCGAGCGGTCACCGGCTTCTCTTGAAACAGATTTAATTTCAACCGTACCGTCATAAATTTCAGGAACTTCTATTTCAAATAAACGTTTTAAAAGGCCTGGATGACTGCGGGAAACATAAATTTGCGGACCCTTTGTCGTCTTTTCCACCTTTGTAATGAACACTTTAATACGATCATGCGGTTTATACTGTTCATTCGGCATTTGTTCACTTACTGGAAGAAGTGCTTCAATTTTTCCTAGGCTTACATAAATGAATTTTGAATCGATTCTTTGTACGATACCAGTCATAATATCTTCTTCACGATCAATAAATTCACTATAGATAACTCCACGCTCAGCTTCGCGTACACGTTGTGTAACGACTTGCTTTGCAGTTTGTGCGGCAATTCGTCCGAAATCTTTTGGTGTTACTTCGATTTCAATAACATCATTTACTTGATAATTTGGATTAATGCTTTTCGCTTCCTCAATTGAAAGCTCAAGGCGGGAATCATATACTTCATCAACGACATCTTTTCTTGCGAATACACGCATCGTTCCCGTTTCCCGGTTTAAATCCACACGGACATTTTGCGCTTGGCTAAAATTACGTTTATAAGCAGAGATTAAAGCAGCTTCGATTGCTTCAATAATAATTTCTTTACTGACACCTTTTTCCTTTTCTAATATTGTTAAGGCATCTAACAGTTCACTACTCATGTTAACGACTTCCCCCTTAAATAAATAAGCAATTTTTACATAAATGAAAGCAGCTTCGATTTTGATTTAACCCTTTTGAAGAAACAAGTGTGAAGTGTGAAAAAACAAAACTACTCATATTAGGACTAATTAAATGATACAGCTAATCTTGCACTCGCTACCTTCTCATAAGGAATTTGGATTGTTTTCTTCCTTGTCTTAATAGTAATTGTAATCGTTACGACTTCACCATTAAAATCTGTTAGCACACCTTCAAACAGTTTTTCATCATCAATCGGCTCATATGTTTTAATATGGACATTTTTGCCGATCGCTTTCGTAAAATCTGCTTCTTTTTTTAACGGTCTTTCTGCACCTGGAGAAGACACTTCTAAAAAGTAATTATGTGTAATCGGATCTAATTCATCAAGTTTTTCGCTCAATCTCTCACTTACTATTCCACATTCTTCAATATCAACGCCTGATTCTGAATCAATAAAAACGCGAAGAAACCAGTTCTTTCCTTCTTTTACATATTCAATATGTATTAATTCTAAATTCATTTGTTCAACAATCGGTTGGACTAATTGTTCAACGATTTCCGTCACTTTTTTGCTCATAATTTCCTCCTTGTGAACGAAAAGCCAAAATAACTAAAGCACTTATGTGCTGAAAAACCCTGCTTTTAAATAAGCAGGGGATTAAAGTTTAAGTTCGTACAAACACAAATAAACATTCGCGAATATACATGAAATCTAAGCCTTTAAAAACTACTACAATACGAAAGAGTGGGTTTCCCCACTCTTTTCCTCTGCTTATCGTCAGTGTTTTCATTAGAAGCATAACATAACCGGCTAGTTTATGCAAACTTATCTCCTCATTCAATTAAGAGATATTTATGTGTAAAAGATTAAAAATACCGATTATTCAACATCTCTATAACAAAAAAGGACAACTCGTTAAAAGTTGTCCTCTTGTGTAACTCGTATTTTTTAGAAAAATGACAGCTGATTTTGATCTGGCAGATCTTCTAAACATCCTTGATTATCAAGGTATTCGATTACTGTTTTTGATACTTTACCACGCTTCTGCAAGTCCTCTTTTGATAAAAACTCTCCATCTTCTCTCGCTTTTACAATATTAAAGGCAGCATTCGTTCCAAGTCCCGGAATAGAATTAAACGGCGGAATTAATGTATTTCCATCAATAATAAATTCATTGGCACTTGAACGATATAAATCAACCTTTTGGAAGAAGAACCCTCTTGCACACATTTCCAAACAAATTTCCATAACAGTTAAAAGGTTTTTCTCTTTCGTTGATGCTTCCAGTCCTTTTTGATTAATTTCATCAATTTTTGCTTTTATGGCATTCGAGCCTGCAACCATCGCATCAACATCAAAATCATCTGCACGCACTGTGAAGTACGCAGCATAGTATAAAAGCGGATGATGTACTTTGAAATAAGCAATTCTTACTGCCATTAAAACATATGCAGCAGCATGCGCCTTCGGGAACATATATTTTATTTTAAGACATGATTCGATATACCATTTCGGTACACCTTTATCATTCATTTCCGCTTCCATTTCTTCTGTAAGGCCCTTTCCTTTACGAACAGATTCCATAATTTTAAAGGCAAATGACGGGTCTAATCCCTGATAAATTAAATAAACCATAATATCGTCACGACACCCGATTACTTCACTTAATGTACATGTTTTATTATGAATCAGCTCCTGTGCATTACCTAACCATACGTCTGTTCCGTGGGAAAGCCCCGAAATTTGAACGAGCTCAGAAAATGTTGTCGGCTTCGTATCTTCTAACATTTGGCGGACGAATCTCGTTCCAAATTCAGGAATACCGAGCGTTCCGGTTTTACACATAATTTCCTCTTGTGTTACACCGAGTGTTTCTGTTCCACTAAAAATTTTCATTACTTCAGGATCATCAGTCGGAATTGTTTTTGGATCGATTCCGCTCAAATCTTGCAGCATACGAATAACAGTCGGATCATCGTGTCCGAGTATATCAAGTTTTAATAAATTATCATGGATCGAATGGAAGTCAAAATGAGTCGTTTTCCATTCAGAATCTGTCGCATCGGCAGGGAACTGAATCGGTGAGAAATCATAAATATCCATATAATCAGGAACAACAATAATTCCACCGGGATGCTGTCCAGTCGTTCTTTTTACACCAGTACAACCTTGAACAAGCCTATCAACTTCAGCACCGCGAATAATTAAATTATTATCATTTGCATAGCCCTTTACATAACCGTAAGCCGTCTTTTCAGCAACCGTACCGATCGTTCCGGCACGATACACATATTCCTCACCAAATAGGATTTTCGTATAGTTATGTGCATGCGGCTGATATTCTCCGGAGAAATTGAGATCGATATCCGGAACTTTATCTCCTTTAAAGCCAAGGAATGTTTCAAACGGAATATCATGGCCGTCTTTATTATATTTCTCGCCACATTCTGTGCAGTCTTTATTCGGTAAATCGAATCCTGAACCGACAGAACCATCGTTGAAAAATTCAGAATGCTGGCAATTAGGACACACATAATGCGGCGGAAGCGGATTTACTTCTGTAATATCGGTCATCGTTGCAACTAATGAAGAACCGACAGAACCACGTGAACCTACTAAGTAGCCGTCATCCAATGATTTTTTTACCAGCTTATGAGAAATTAAATAAATAACAGCAAAACCATGGCCGATAATACTTTTTAATTCTTTCTCAAGTCTCGCTTCCACAATCTCCGGCAATTGTTCTCCGTAGATGTTTCTTGCACGGTTATAGCTCATTTCCCGAATTTCTTCCTCAGCACCTTCAATTTTCGGTGTATAAAGATCGTCCTTAATCGGTTTTACTTCGCCGATCATGTCAGCAATCATATTTGTATTCGTTACGACGATTTCCTTCGCCTTCTCTTCCCCTAAAAATGAGAAGCAGTCAAGCATTTCATCTGTCGTTCTGAAATGAACTTTCGGCAGTTCATATCGGTTTAAAGGATTTGCCCCGCCTTGTGAACGAACGAGAATCTTTCTGTAAATATAGTCTTCAGGATTTAAATAATGTGCATTTCCTGTAGCGACGACAGGCTTTTCCAGTTTTTCACCAAGTTTAATAATATTATTAATAATTTCTTTTAATGCATCGACGTTTTTAATATAGTCAAGCTCGATTAAATGTTTATACACATCAAGCGGCTGGACTTCAAAATAATCATAGAATGCTGCAATATCTTCGACTTCTTCAGGAGATTTTTGCATCATTCCTTCAAATACTTCCCCTTTGTCACAGGCAGAGCCGATTAAAATCCCTTCTCTGAATTTCTTCAGCTGTGAACGCGGGATACGTGGAACTCTGTAAAAATAGTTTAGATGGGAAAGGGAGACAAGCTTAAATAAGTTTTTAAGTCCAACATCGTTTTGAGCAATTAATATCGCATGATACGGTCTTGATCTTTGATATGCATTACCGCTTCCCATATTATCATTCAATTCATCATGAAACTCGATCCCTTTTTCAGCAGCATCCTTTAGCATTTTAATTAATAAATATCCGGTTGCTTCCGCATCATATATCGCACGGTGATGCTGAGTCAGTTCAATATCGAATCTTTTACATAATGTGTTTAAACGGTGATTTTTTAATTCTGGATATAAAAATCGTCCCAATTCCAATGTATCGATAACAGGATTTTCCGCTTTTCCTGTTTTCAGCAAATTTTTATAACCGACATTTAAAAATCCCATATCAAAGCTTGCATTATGTGCAACTAATACATCATTTCCGATCCACTCTTTAAATTTTTGCAGGACAGCATCGACATTGGGTGCATCTCTTACCATGTCATCTGTTATCCCCGTTAATTCAATCGTTTTCGCTGAAAGTGGGTGATGCGGATTTGCGAATGATTCAAAACGATCGATAATTTCTCCGCCGCGAACCTTCACCGCCGCAAGCTCAATAATCGTATCGTAAACAGCAGATAAACCGGTCGTTTCTACGTCAAAGACGACATATGTCGCTTCTACTAAATTTCTATGGTCTTCATTATAGGCAATCGGCACACCATCATCTACTAAGTTCGCTTCAATACCGTAAATGATTTTTACTCCGTTCTTTTTCCCCGCCGAATATGCTTCAGGGAAAGACTGCGCGACAGCGTGATCGGTAAGAGCGATTGCTTTATGGCCCCATTTTTTCGCCTGTTCAACATATTTGCTTATCGAAGTGACTGCATCCATTTGGCTCATTGGCGAATGAAGATGAAGCTCTACACGTTTTTCATCTTCAGGTGCTTTATCTTCGCGCCCTTTTGCTTTTACCTCATTTATATCATTTGCGATCATGACGAGATCACGAACGAATGTATCGTTTTGAACGCTTCCTCTCACTTTTAGCCACATACCTTTTTTTACTGCTGCAAGAAGGGCAGCATCTTCCTTATCACGGGCAAACATCTTAACGATAATGGAACTCGTATAGTCCGTAATTTTAAAGGTTAAAAGTGTTCTCCCGCTTCTGAGCTCTTTTGCTTCTGCATCAAATACATATCCTTGAACAACGGCTCTTCTTTCTTCATCTTCTATCGAAGCGAGCGTACGGATTTCTTCGTCTCCTTTAATCGTATAACCGATCGTAAGCGGGCCTGTAACTTGGATCTGATCACTTTCCTTCTCGCGTTTTTCCATTTCTGTCATAGCGAGAATGACTCTTTCTTTATCTTCCTGCTCTTTTTGCTGTTGGAATTTCTGAATTTCTTCTTCAGAAATATTTACTTCCGTGTCAAGCTGCAGGAGCGGAAAGCCAAACTGCTGGTAGCTTTCCTGAATCATCGGTGCATACTTTTTCTTAATAGAAGCAGCTTCTGTATCATTTCTCGTTTTTATAAGAAGTTTCACACCTCGAACTTGTGGGCGCTGCTCATGTAATAAAGATAAAATCGGCGGTGCAATTCCATCTAATTCTTCAATACATATCGACCAGTAATCTTGCACTAATTTCTCATCAAATACGTGATCCGATACTTCAATCGAAAAGGTAACATTAGCAATATGGGAAAATGCCTGCTTTAATCTCATCGTAAATAATTGCAATACTTCATATGGAAGAATTTTTTCAAATTGAAATTGAAAATGCCATTTCTTCTCTTTCTTATGAACGATAAGCTTTGCGATTGACCCATTGCGAAAATAATCAACGACTTCATTTTCCGTCAGATTAATTTGCTGGAGCAGAAGTTGAAACTTTTCAAGCTTCATATTTGCAATACTCATTTCCCCTCTCCTTTCTTCAAAAAAAGGGCCGGACTCTCTAAGATGATTTTTCTCTAAGAGAAGTCAGACCCTATCATAGGCAACCTCATTTTGTCTAATTAATCATACCATGAAATGAGCTGCTTTTTCACTTAACAAACATTTCTGAAAGCTTTGTCTGAAGTTCTGCAACAGCAATTTCAAAGCTCTCGCCTGTTTTTCTAACTTTCACTTCAACAATACCTTCAGCAGCTTTTTTACCAACTGTAATGCGGACTGGTAAACCAATTAAATCCGAATCAGCAAATTTCACACCGGCACGTTCCTCACGATCGTCGAGCAGAACTTCATAACCAGCCTCTTTCAACTGTTCATAAAGCTCCGTACCTAATGTTTTTTGCTCTTCATTTTTCACATTAACAGGGATGACATGTACTTGGAATGGCGATACTTGCTCTGGCCAAACGATACCATTTTCATCATGATGCTGCTCGATAATGGCAGAAACTGCTCTTGAAACACCGATGCCGTAACAGCCCATAATCATTGGTTGTGAGCGGCCGTTCTCATCAAGGAATGTTGCACCCATTGCTTCTGAATATCTCGTTCCAAGCTTAAAGACATGTCCAACTTCAATACCCCGCGCAAACTTAATGATTCCTTCTCCATCCGGTGAAAGATCGCCTTCTTCAATAAAGCGAATATCAGCATACTGAGAAATTTTTACGTCCCGGTCCATATTTACATTTACATAGTGAATATTTTCTTCATTCGCCCCGCAAACACCATTTACAATTGCCGCAACTGCATTATCTGCAATTACTTCTACCTTTTCAGAAACATGGACAGGACCAATAAATCCCGGTACGCATCCGATTATTTCTTCTGTTTCCTCATGTGTTGCAAGCTCTGCTGATGAAGCCTCCAATAAATTCTTCACTTTAATATCATTTACTTCGTGATCGCCACGAACAAGGATAAGTTTAAATTCATCATCAACTTTAAATAAAAGTGATTTAATACATTTTTCCTTGTCTGTTTTTAAGAAACCGGAAACTTCTTCAATCGTTTTCTGATTTGGAGTTTCGACTTTTCTAAGTTCAGCTAAAGGCTCATTACTTTTCTCATATTGATTAACAACTGGCGCCATTTCAATATTTGCTGCATATTGTGACGTATCTGAGTATGCGATTGTGTCTTCGCCAATATCAGATAATACCATAAATTCATGTGTATCTTTCCCACCCATTGCTCCTGAGTCTGCAATAACAGCACGGAAGTTTAACCCACAGCGTGTAAAGATATTTTGATATGCTGTAAAAAGTTTATCATATACTTCATCAAGGCTTTCCTTTGTTGCATGAAAAGAATACGCATCTTTCATAATAAACTCTCTTCCACGCAGCACACCGAAGCGAGGTCTTTTTTCGTCACGGTATTTTGTTTGGATTTGATATAAAGTTAAAGGCAGACGTTTATATGATTTTATTTCATCACGAACCAGGCTCGTAATCATCTCTTCATGTGTTGCTCCTAAAGCAAATTCACGGCCATGGCGGTCGTTCATACGCATTAACTCAGGTCCATATGAATACCAGCGGCTCGACTCCTGCCAAAGTTCCGCAGGCTGAAGGGCTGGCATTAGAAGTTCAACCGCACCTGCTTTTTCAAGTTCTTCTCTAATAATTTTCTCGATTTTTTCTAACACTTTTTTAGCAAGCGGCAAATAGCTGTAAACACCGCTTGCATTTTGTCTAATAAAACCGGCTCTAAGCATGAGCTGGTGGCTTTTCACTTCCGCATCAGATGGAACTTCTCTAAGAGTCGGAATAAATGCTATACTTTGTTTCATTTTTAGCGCACCTCAATTTTCCTCACAAAAATAGTCTTTGAATATCGTTCCATGTAACGACAAGCATTAAAAGCATTAATAATGCAAAGCCGATTAAGTGGACGAGTCCTTCTTTATGACGGTCAATTGGTTTTCCTCTTAAAGCTTCAATAAGGAAAAATAGTAATCTTCCGCCGTCAAGAGCTGGAATTGGCAATAAATTCACAATCCCTAAGTTAATGCTTAAAAGTGCTGCCCAGCGCAATAAATTAATCGTTCCTGATTCAGCAACTTTATCTGTTATATCGTAAATACCGACAGGACCTGAAAGTGCATCAATTGAAAACTGGCCTGTAATAAGTTTACCGAAATTAACTAAAATCTCTTTTGACCATACAAATGTTTCGACAAATCCGTATTTAATGGAGCCGAAAAATGATTTATCAACAGGGCTGTATGCCCCCAGTCTGCCGAATGTTTCCCCGTCTTCTTTTACTGCAGCAGGTACAACCGTTGTTTCAAATGTCTTGTCTCCGCGCGTAACGACAAATGTCAGTTCCTTTTCAGGATTTGCACGAATAATGCTAACAACATCACTCCATGTACTCGTTTCTTGCCCACTGATGGACTGGATATAGTCCCCTTCTACTAATCCCGCTTTTGTTGCAGCACTGTCGGTCGTTAACTCTCCAAGTCTTGATTCATTAACTGGAGCACCTTGAATAAAACCTAAAGCGATTAAAAGGAAAAATGCTAAAATGAAGTTCATCGCAGGACCTGCAATAATTGCAGCTGCCCTTTGACCTAATGTTTTTGAAGCAAATTGGCGATTATACGGCGCAATTTGCAGTTCTTGTCCGTCTGAAACGAAATAAGACTCCTCACTTACTTCAAACCTTTGTAATGATTCCTCTTCTTCCCCATGAACAAAACCTGTGATTACCATTTCATGCTCTAAGTCAGCATGTTCCACTTCAATAATTTTAGCCTGTGGATATTTTTCTTTATTATTTAAAATAATTTTCTCCACTTTATTTTCACGATTAAAAAGAAGGCCGATATTAAAACCCGGCTTTACTTCCACTACTTCCGGATCTTCTCCTGCCATACGAACGAATCCGCCGATCGGCAAAAGTCTGATCGTATAAACTGTCTCATCCTTTTTAAAAGACAAAAGTTTCGGTCCAAAACCGATTGCAAATTCACGGCATAAAATACCTGCTCTTTTCGCCAAAACAAGATGACCTAGTTCATGGAAAAAAACAAGCGAACCGAAAATCAAAATAAACGCTATTACCGTGTTCATAAGTATGACCACCTTTAAGAAATTAAGTTTTTAACAAACTGGCGCGTTTCGATATCTACCTCTTGAATAACTTCCAGACTTGGATGTGGCAAAACATCATGTCTTGAAAGTGATTTTTCAATCAATTCCTCAATTTGCAAAAATGTTATTTGATTTGCTAAAAAGGCTTCCACACAAACTTCATTTGCCGCATTAAGAACAGTCGGCATCGTTCCACCAATTTTTCCTGCATCATATGCATATTTTAACGCACGATAACGGTTAAAATCCACTTTTGCAAAATGTAATTGGCCGATTTCCCATAATTTTAACTGCTTTGTGTTCGTTAAAGGAAGCCTGTTCGGATATGTTAATGCATATTGAATAGGCACACGCATATCTGGAGTTCCAAGCTGTGCGATCACACTCGTATCCTGAAATTCAACTAAAGAATGTATAATACTTTCCTTATGTAATAATACATCAATTTTTTCATAAGGTATATCAAAAAGCCAATGTGCCTCAATTACTTCAAAGCCTTTATTCATCATCGTCGCTGAATCAATCGTAATTTTAGCTCCCATTGACCAGTTCGGGTGGCTTAACGCTTCTTCAATAGTTACCCCGTCGAGCTCATCTCTTCTTTTATCCCTGAAGCTTCCTCCAGATGCGGTTAAAATCAGTCTCTCAATTGTTTTTGGGTTTTCTCCTTGCAGACATTGAAAGATCGCTGAATGTTCGCTGTCTACCGGCAGAAGCGGAACGTTGTAGCGCCTTGCATGTTCTGTTAAAAGATGACCAGCAGTAACGAGCGGTTCTTTGTTCGCTATTGCCACTTTTTTTCCCGCTTCAATCGCTTTTAGTGTTGGTACTAATCCAACATTTCCAACGAGCGCATTGACGACGATTTCCACTTCTTCCAGCATAGCCGCTTCCATTAAAGCTTCTTCTCCGTAAGAAAATGTAATGCCTTCATTTAAAAATTCAAGTTTCAACTGTTCACAAGTTTTTTTCTCTTTAACAGCGACGAATTTCGGTTTAAATTGCTGAATAATTTTCCGTCCATACTCTATATTGCTGCCAAAGGAAATCGCAATGAGTTCAAATCGCTCACGGTAGCTGTTTATAACATCCAACGTTTGCTCACCAATTGAACCCGTCGCTCCTAATAAGCTTATTTTCTTCACTAAGACACCCTCAATCACTACTTAAATAATAAAAGCAATAAATGTAAGATCGGCAAGACGAATAAAAGACTGTCAAAACGATCTAAAATACCGCCATGGCCTGGTAAAATTGTACCTGAATCTTTAATTTGATAATGACGCTTTAAAGCTGACTCAACTAAATCACCAATTTGTCCAAAAGCCGATAATAAAGCAGTAATAATTGTCATTTCAATAAAAGTCATTGGCAAATCTGTAAATATGCGATATATCCATGCAAAAACAATGGCACAAATAATCCCGCCAATAGCCCCTTCTACCGTTTTATTCGGACTGATTTCGGGCCAAAGCTTTCTCTTACCCAAAGAGCGTCCGACAAAGTAGGCACCAGAGTCCGTTACCCATATTAAAAATAATGCATAAAAGATGTATTCTATCCCTTCTGTTCTCGTCTCAATTAAATAATAAAAACCGACACCGATGTACATTGTAGAAAGAATAGAAAAACCGACATCATCAAAAGTAAATTTATTCTTAGTCACGACTGTATATGTTAAAAATAACAAAAGACTTAAAAGAGCAATTTCCACTTTTGATAAATTTAAATCACCTAACATTGTCATATATTTACTCGGTATTAGTAGAATTGTTAATAATAACAAACTAATAAAACCTGGAACAGATAATAAATGAATTTTCTTCATTCTTAATAATTCCTTAAGAGCAATGACACCTAATACGTAAACGAAGATCGTAAACGGTAAATTTCCATACATAACGAAAGGAAGAAATACAGCTGCTGCTACGACTCCTGTTATGATTCTTTGCTTCATTCTCTTTTCATCACCTTCTATACGCCGCCAAATCTGCGTCCTCTTTGTTGATAAGCTTTTAAAGCTTCCAGCATATGATTTTCATTAAAATCAGGCCAGAGTACTTCTGTAAACCAAAACTCTGTATAAGCAAGCTGCCAAAGCATAAAATTGCTTAATCTAATTTCACCACTCGTCCTAATGAGCAAGTCCGGGTCTTTTAATGCTCCTGTCATCAAATAGCTGGAAAAAGTGGTCTCATCAATTTCATCTTCCTCCATCTTGCCGCTTTTGACATCAGCAGCAATATGCTGGACAGCCTGAATAATTTCTGAGCGACTTCCATAATTTAGTGCAAAATTCAAAATTAATCCATCATTGTTTTCCGTATCTTTAACCGCTTGTTCAATTGCCCCAAGTGTATGGCGCGGAAGCCTCTCCTTTTCGCCAATAATTCGAACTTGAACATTTTCTTCGATTAATTCCGGTAAATAAGTCATTAAAAATTCTTGCGGAAGTTTCATTAAATAATCAACTTCTGTTTTTGGCCGCTTCCAATTTTCAGTAGAAAATGCATAAAGAGTTAATGCACCAATTCCTAATTCATTGGCAAGCTTTGTAATTTTCCTTACGACTTTCATACCTTCATGATGGCCAGCAATTCGCGGCAGTGCACGCTTTTTTGCCCAGCGTCCATTACCATCCATAATGATTGCAACATGATAAGGTATTTCACCTTTTTTAATTTCTTCCTTTAAATCTTTCCTGTCTATGGAAGGTGTATTTTTACCATTCCATCTCTTTAATAGATTGAGCATGAGATTCCTCCATCACCCGATAATTCATCATCTCTATATACTGCTCAGTTGTTAACAGTATTAACAAAAAAACCCCCTGTAAACGATAGAGGGTCTTTCATACATTATCTATTGTACATATTTTTTTATTAAACTTCCATGATTTCTTTTTCTTTATCTTTCGTAAGGCTGTCCACATTCTCGATGAACTTATCTGTTAACTTTTGAATATCATCCGTTAAACCTCTTAATTCATCCTCTGTAATGTCGCCATTTTTCTCTAATTTCTTCAAATCATCATTGCCGTCACGACGAACGTTACGTACAGCAATTTTTGCTTCTTCACCGTATTTTTTTACTAACTTCACAAGCTCTTTTCTTCTTTCTTCTGTAAGTGCAGGAACAGAAAGACGAATAATTGAACCGTCACTCGTTGGTGTTAAGCCTAAATCTGATTTTAAAATAGCTTTTTCAATATCACCGATAATCGTTTTATCATAAGGTTGGATCACAAGAAGACGTGCTTCTGGAGTGCTAATAGAAGCCATTTGGTTAACAGGTGTCGGTGCACCGTAATAGTCAACAGTAATTTTATCTAATAAAGATGCGCTTGCGCGGCCTGCTCTGACAGTAGCAAGTTCACGGCCATATGCAGCAACTGCTTTCTCCATTTTTTCTTTCGTTGTGCTAATAACTTGATTACTCATAATTATTTTCCCCTCACAATCGTTCCGATATTTTCTCCTAAAACAGCTCTTTTAATATTGCCTTCTTCCATAATAGAGAAAACAATTAATGGAATATCATTATCCATACATAATGAAGATGCTGTTGAATCCATCACTTCCAGACCCTCTTTAATAACATCTAAATAAGATAAATGATCATACTTAGTTGCATTTTCATCTTTTCTCGGATCTGCGTTATAAACACCGTCAACATTGTTTTTCGCCATTAAAATGACGTCAGCTTCAATTTCAGCCGCTCTAAGTGCTGCTGTCGTATCTGTTGAGAAGTAAGGGTTACCAGTACCAGCAGCAAAAATAACGACTCTTTTCTTCTCTAAGTGGCGAATTGCTTTTCTTCTTATGTAGGGCTCTGCAACCTGTCTCATTTCAATGGATGTCTGTACTCTTGTTTGAATGCCTAATGTTTCTAAACTGTCTTGCAAAGCGAGAGAGTTCATAACGGTTGCAAGCATTCCCATATAGTCAGCAGTCGCTCGGTCCATTCCCATCTCACTGCCGATTTTACCTCTCCAAATATTTCCGCCGCCAACAACAACGGCAACTTCAACATCCAGTTCAGCAATTTCTTTCACTTGTTTTGCAACAGATTGGATCACTGTCGGGTTAATTCCAAATCCGTTATCACCCGCAAGTGCCTCACCACTTAATTTTAGTACAATTCGATTATATTTTGGAATGCTCATCATAACCTCCTATTTATTCATCATCTCCACTGGTGCAAGAAAGCCAATGAAGTTTCTTTCATTGCTTCTCAAAAAGAGGGAACACGACGAAAGTGTTCCCTTTTCTATTGAATAAGTTAAATTTAATTAAATGCTAATTATTTTTTCACTTGGTTCATTACTTCTTCAGCGAAGTTATCTTGACGTTTCTCGATACCTTCTCCAACTTCGTAACGAATAAATGTTTTTACAATTCCGCCTTTTGATTCAACGAATTGTTTCACTTTTAAATCAGGGTTTTTAACGAAGCTTTGATCATTTAAGCAAATGTCTTCAAAGTATTTGCTTAAACGGCCTTCTACCATTTTCGCTACGATGTTTTCTGGTTTACCTTCATTTAATGCTTGCTGTGTTAAAATTTCGCGCTCATGATCTGCTTCTTCTTGAGAAACTTCGTCACGTGACACATATTTAGGGTTAACAGCAGCAACGTGCATTGCAACATCTTTAGCAGCTTCTGCGTCTGTTGTACCTTCTAATAGTGTAAGAACACCGATACGTCCGCCCATATGTAAATATGCACCAAATGCATCGTTATCAGTTTTTGTTAAGATTGTGAAACGGCGTAAAGAAATTTTCTCACCGATTTTTGCGATAGCAGCATTGATGTATTCTTCAACAGTTACACCAGCTTCGATTTCCTGTGCTAATGCTTCTTCTAAGTTAGCAGGTTTTTTCGCTAAAAGATGTGAAGCTAAGCCTTCTGTTAATTCTTTGAATCCTTCATTTTTTGCAACGAAGTCTGTTTCAGAATTTACTTCTAAAACAACTGCTTCATTACCTTCTACTTTTGCTACAGTTGAACCTTCAGCAGCGATGCGGTCTGCTTTTTTAGCAGCTTTAGCAATCCCTTTTTCGCGAAGGAAGTCGATCGCTTTATCCATATCACCATTTGTTTCTGTTAACGCCTTTTTACAATCCATCATTCCAGCGCCTGTTTTTTCACGTAATTCTTTTACCATTTGTGCAGTAACTGCCATTACGATATTCCTCCTTTAATCATTTCATATATGATTATGTAAATTTTAAAATCACTTTTTAAAAAAGGTGATAAAAGGCAGCTCCCTCTTATCACCTTTCACTCTTCTTAAGCAGTAGTTGTTTCAGTAGCAGCTGTTTCTTCCCCTTGTTTTGCTTCTAAAATTGCATCAGCAATTTTACCAGTAAGAAGTTTAACAGCACGGATTGCGTCATCATTTGCAGGGATAACGTGATCAATTTCGTCTGGATCACAGTTTGTATCAACAATACCAACGATTGGAATGTTTAATTTACGAGCTTCTGCAACAGCAATACGCTCTTTGCGTGGGTCGATAATGAATAAAGCATCTGGAAGTTGCTTCATATCTTTAATTCCACCTAAGAATTTTTCAAGACGTTCTAATTCTTTTTTAAGTTGAACAACTTCTTTTTTAGGTAGAACTTCAAAAGTTCCATCTTCTTGCATTTTTTCAATGTCTTTTAGACGTTTAATACGTTTTTGGATTGTTTCAAAGTTCGTTAATGTACCACCTAACCAGCGTTGGTTTACATAGTACATACCTGAACGTTCTGCTTCTTCTTTAACAGATTCTTGTGCTTGTTTTTTCGTACCAACGAATAGTACTGTACCGCCTTCAGCAGCAAGACCTTTAGTGAAGTTATAAGCTTCTTCCACTTTCTTCACTGTTTTTTGAAGATCGATAATGTAGATACCGTTACGCTCTGTGAAAATGTAACGTTTCATTTTTGGGTTCCAACGGCGTGTTTGGTGACCGAAGTGAACACCAGCTTCAAGCAATTGTTTCATAGAAATTACTGACATGTTTGTTTCCTCCTAATGGTTTTTTCTCCTCCGCTCATATCATCTTCAAACATCACTGTCATGTGAAAAAATTCAAACAGCACCAATGCTTAAATCTATGAACGTGTGTATTAACACCGAAAATTAATATAACATAATAAAAACCGACAATCAAGTTACAAATGACTACTTTTGCTTAAATTTCAATAGAAGTTCAATTTCTGTTTTGCCTTTTTTAAACTTTTTCGCAATTTGTTCAACAGTATGTCCATTTTCATAAAGTTCAATCACTTCTGCTTCAAAAGAAAGGGGAACGATTTTCTTTTCTAAAGCAGCTGAATCTTTACTAATTTCGAGCCTATCATTTTGTATGATTAACTGCTGTAAATGAGGTGGCAGTTCATCCTCTGTAAGCTCTGCCTCCGCCGCGCTTTCATGCTTCCGTTCATTTATTGCTTCTCGTATCGGTTCAGATCGTTTAACAAAAGCTTCTTTCCCATTTTTTAATTCCTTAATGAGCTTTTCATTTTCCTCTTTAATTTCAATTAAATATGTTGAAAGTGCCTGTTCGGTCTCTTCGAACAGCCGCTCTTGATTAGAAGCAATTTCTTTCATCGAACTGTATTTAGTCGAAAGTAAAATTAGAAAATAAAACGTAATGACATGTAAAATTAAACTTAAAACTAATAGAATCGGTGTCATATACTACCTCTCTTTTTTCACCTTCATTTATCCCGCTCTTTAATAGGCAGGCAAGACTCCCATCTAAAAGGGAAAGATAATAGACAGAAGTTCCTCTTTATAACTATGAGTGCTGGAACTCTTAATGGAAAAGATACTTATCTTTACATAAGCCAATCTCCGTTTAAATTAATGAACAATATTTTCAAGGATTTTTCTCAACCTGAATAAAGCCCTTGAATGGATTTGAGATATACGCGATGTTGATAAGCCCATCACTTGTCCAATCTCCGTAAGTGTCAATTCCTCTTTATAAAATAAACTGATAACTAGTTGTTCCTTTTCATTTAATTCTGTAATAACATCTGTAAGCTGCCCGATTAATTCATCTTTAAGAATTCTTTCTTCCGGAGTCTCCTGCTTTTCATCCTTAATAATGATGCCAATATTATCACCGTCTTCATGATCATGCAAATAATCATCAATCGATAATATATTTGCAAAAAACCCTTCATTTACAACATTTACAACCTCATCTTCAGGGATACCCAGCTCTTTGGCTACTTCAGTTGAAGATACATTACGCAAATATTTCTGCTCTAATTTTTCAATGGCTACTTCTACTTTTTTCGCCTTTTCTCTTGAACTGCGGGGAAGCCAGTCTTCTTTTCGCAATCCATCGATAATCGCTCCTCTTACCCGAAATGAAGCGTACGTATCAAATTTCAAATCACGATTAGGATCAAATTTTTTCAAAGCATCGTATAAACCAAACATCCCTAAGCTAATGAGATCGTCCTTGCTGACTGTTTTGGGCAATCCTACAGCAATCCGTTGAACATGGTATGTGACAAGCGGCATATAACGTTTAATAAGGATATCGCCTGCTTCTTTATCTCTTGATGTTGTCCACTTTTTCCAAACCGATTGTTCTTCTGTTGAAATTGTATTTTCCATAAGAAGTCCCCCTAAAGCATGTTTTTCTCCAAAAGCGATCGTTAAATTTTCCTGACTCCTTCATTAACAGTCCGAATAACAAGATCACAAGTGACTGGATCAAACTCAATTGTTCGACCGTTATTTCCCCCTACATCCTCACTGATTAGCGGGATACTTAAAACCTTCAATTGTTTTTTTATTGCGTCTACATTACGCGGTCCTATTCGCATCATTTCATTTTGGGAATGGAAGTGAAACATTTGCGCTCCCCCAGCCATTTTTGCCCGTAAAGAACGCTGTTTTCCTCCAATCGTAATAATTGATTTTACTAAATCGCTCACAGCTGTATCCGCATACTTTGATCTATTAATGTCCCCGCCTTTTACAATGGTCGAATCTGGCAGCATAATATGTGCAAGTCCTGCCACTTCACTGTATTTATCAAAAATAATGAGACCAACACACGAACCGAGCCCTGATGTTCTAATACATTTTGGTGCTTTTACTGCTTTTAATTCAGCTATTCCTACTTTTATAACATCTCTCTGTTCAATCATTGGCATTGACCCCTAAAGCTTTAAATAAAACTGAAAAACTATCCGGGTCAGGTAATAAAAAGAAATGCCCTTTAACAGTCGTATCCGGCTCATCTTCCTCAATGATTGCTGTATCAATAATAATGCAATAATCACTTACTTTTGAAAGCTCAATTAATCCGTAGCTGATAACCGCACCAAACATATCAATAGACATAGAAGGGACTGATGGATATAGATTTAAATTTGTGAGATCAGATAAGGAGGAAAGATAAGATCCTGTTAAAATATTTCCCAGTTCTAGAAAAGCGGAAAACCCCAACTCCTGATTATCTAAATCCGCCAAGGAATACTGACGGTCACCAATTAACTGCTGAATAAATCTCTCTGCCTGTTTCACATCTAAAACGAAGAATAATGAACCAGGCACGTCCCCTTCAATCCTTAAAAAAACACTTGCAATTACGACATCGGGACCGCCTATCCATTCTGTTAACTCAGTAAATGAGGCAAGTTTTACATTCGGCACAGTCATATCAATTTTTTTATTTAAAAGCTTTGATAAAGCAGTAGCCGAATGTCCCGCTCCTATGTTCCCAACTTCGCGTAAAACATCTAAATGTACATGTGAAATTTTTTGTAAGAAATCCATTGTTTTACCCCTGTGTGTTATTTAGTGAACAACTGCTTTAAACACTTACCTCTTCCGGATTTAATACAGTTTCTAGATCAATCATCATAATAAGTCTTCTTCCTACTTTTGCGACACCTTTTATATACTCTGCCTCAATCGTATCAACAACTTCCGGCGGCGGTTCAATAAGATCTCTTTCAATATCAATAACATCGTTTGCAGAGTCAACGATAAGTCCAACATCAATGTCTTTTACGGAAACGATAATAATTCTTGTACTCTCTGTATACTCTACTTCTTCAATCTGAAATCTTTTTCTAAGTTCAACGATCGGTGTAACGACACCTCTCATATTAACAACACCTTTAATAAATGGCGCTGTTTTAGGTACACGTGTAATGTGCTCGATTTTTTCAATGGAACGAACAAGGTGTACTGGAATTCCATATTCCTCATCCTTCAATTGAAAAACAATAACCTTTACATCTGTTGTAGTTATATCGCTCATTATGAATACACTCCCTTTACTTAATTAATGAATTACAATCAACAATTAAAGCAACTTGTCCATCACCAAGAATAGTCGCACCAGAAATAGCAAATACTGTATTTAGATAGTTTCCTAGCGATTTAAGGACAATCTCTTGTTGACCGATAAAGGAGTCAACGACTAAAGCTGCCATTTTATCGCCTTTTCGGACGATGACGATGGAGATCAGCTCTTCAACTTCAGCAGCTGTCGGTACTTCAAAAATTTCCTTTAAGAAAACTAATGGAACAATTTTACCTCTAAAATCAATAACCTTTTGATTATGAGCATGTAATATATCAACTTTCTTTATGACTGCTGTTTCAATAATAGATGATAATGGAATTGCAAATTTCTCTTTCTCTAATTCTACTAATAAAACCGAAATAATCGATAATGTTAATGGTAGTTGGATAGAGAATAATGATCCTTTTCCTTCTTTTGCATCAATTGTAATCGTTCCTCCGAGCGATTCAATCGTGCTTTTTACAACATCAAGACCTACTCCGCGTCCTGAAACGTCAGAAATTGTTTCTGCTGTTGAAAATCCGGAAGCTAAAATCAGCTCGTACACTTGTTTATCTGTAAGTAATGGTGCAGATTGTTCAGTTACAATGCCCCGGTCGATTGCCTTTTGCAATACTTTTTGACGGTTTATTCCAGCACCATCATCTTCAATTTCAATAAATACATGATTTCCGCTATGGTATGCTTTTAAAACGACATTTCCTTCTTCAGGCTTTCCTTTTTCAAGACGTTTCTCCGGCAGCTCAATCCCATGGTCAATCGCATTTCTAAGAAGATGGACGAGAGGATCACCAATTTCATCAATAACTGTACGGTCTAATTCCGTTTCCGCTCCGATAATTTCTAAATTAATTTTTTTATTTAAATCTTTCGCTAATTGACGGATCATTCTTGGGAAACGGTTAAACACTGTTTCAACAGGCACCATTCGCATATTAAGAATAATGTTTTGAAGATCACCCGAAATACGTGTCATTCTTTCTACAGTATCATCAAGCTCGCTGTTATTTAGCTCTTTTGAAATCTGCTCTAATCTTCCTCTGTCAATGACAAGCTCTTCAAACAGATTCATTAAAATATCGAGACGCTCAATATTTACACGGATTGTTTTTGAGCTATTTGCAGAAGATTGCTTCGCAGCTTTTCGGACCGTTTTTTCTTTCTCCTGCGGTTTTTCCTCCACCTCGACTGTAGCCGCAGCTTCTTGGAAATGTTCTTTTTTCTTCAATGTATCTAAATTAATCTCGTTTACATCAACAAGCTCCACTTCTGACACTTTCATAATACGGTTTTCAATATCACTTGCACTTTCCTTTGTTATGAACGTGACATAGAACTGTGAATCGAATTTTTCCTCCTCTAATAACTCAACAGAAGGAACAGCTTTAATAACTTCGCCCACTTGTTCTAAAATTTCAAATACCATGAAAACACGTGCTGCTTTTAATAAGCAATTATCATTTAAAATAACTTTCACTTCATAGCAGTTATACCCTTTTTCCTTTGATTGCTGCATAACTGTATGCTCGAAATCATCATATTGCTGTTCAGATTGGCTGGAAGCAGGTGCCTTTTCATCATTGCTTTTCGCTTCTTCCGCACCGAATGCTTCCCCTTTTTCGATTTTTTTCAATTGTTCCACAACTGTAGAAACATCTCTTTTTCCGTCTCCTCCGCCAGCAATTGAAAAAACCATTTCTTCCAAATCATCAACAGCAGCAAAAACAACATCTAAAATGGATGGTGAAACAGTAAGTTTCTCGTTTCGGATCGCATCTAAAACATTTTCCATCTGATGTGTTAAATTTGCTAAATCTTCGTACCCCATCGTCGCGCTCATACCTTTTAATGTATGTGCAGAACGAAAAATATCATTTACAATAGAAAGATCTGCGGGGTTTTTCTCAAGATCTAATAGTTTTTCATTACATGCTTGAAGATGCTCTTTACTTTCTTCAATAAATATTTCCAAGTACTGGTTCACTTCCATACCGTATCCCCCCAAATTAACTAAATGAATCTCTGTAACCATCTGTTATTGTCTATTGATTACTTTGTTTCATCTAAAATAAGTCCTTCATTATCTCTGTAAAAATTTCAGCACAGTTTTTGTAATATTTTCTAAATTTTCAACTGTATCAACTAAATTCGTTCGAACGGCTGCTTTTGGCATTCCAAATACGACGGAAGTCTCTTCTGATTCGGCAATAACCTTTACATTTCCAGCAGTTTTAATTTCAGTCAGTCCTTTTGCCCCATCAGATCCCATTCCAGTCATAACGACAGCAATCTTTTTATAATCTGACAGTTCACTTACTGATTCGAACATCACATCAACAGACGGGCGATGCCCATTTCTTAACGGAGATTGATCAAGTTTAATAGCAAGTGTCATACCGACTTTCACTACTTTTAAATGAAAACCGCCCGGTGCTATATAAGCGACACCGTTTTTGACGATTTCCCCATCCTCTGCCTCTTTCACATGAATATTTGACAGTGTATCAAGCCTTGTTGCAAGTGATTTTGTAAATCCTGCCGGCATATGCTGGACGATAAAAATCGGTGCATTTAAATCACTCGGAAAATCTGGTATTACTTGCTGCAAGGCACGAGGTCCGCCAGTTGAAGTTCCAATACATATAAAAGCCTTCTGTTTACTCGTATCCCCGGTCTGTACTATAGGTCTTTTCTCACGTACTACATCTATTTTACTATAAGTTGACAATTTTTTTATAGTCTTTTTTATTTGTTCATTATTTCCGAGATTAGCCCTCTTTGCTGCCCTTACTTTTTTCTTTATTTCTTCCTTTACTTTATAAAGGTCAAGCGAGATCGCTCCTGATGGCTTTGTAATAAAGTCAAACGCTCCAAGCTGCAGCGAATGGATCGTATTCTCTGCCCCTTCTTTCGTCGTACTTGATAACATAATGACAGGACGAGGAAATCTCTGCATAATTTCTTTTAATGCTTCAATTCCGTTCATTATAGGCATTTCAACATCCATCGTAACGACAGATGGGTCAAATTGCTCAATTTTCTTTATTGCATCAAAACCGTTACGAGCAGTTCCTATAACTTCAAACTCTTCCTCTTCCGAAAGAAAGTCACAAATTAACTTCCTCATAAAAGCTGAGTCATCGACAACGAGCACAGTTATTTTATCCATTCGCTTTACCTGCCTTTCATGAAAATCTTCTTAAATTTATTAACGAATGCTTGTGTACTTGATGGAGTGGCAGTTAATTTTATTTTTAAGCGATCTCTTAAAAAGTGATTTGCTAGTTTAACTATTGCTTTACTTCCCGGCGATTTAGGCTGATATAGTAAAAAAGGCACTTGTTCTAAGACAGCATTCGTAATCATCGCATCATCTGGAATCTCACCGAGTAATGGAGCATTTCTTTTTAAAAATTGTCGAATTGTATTCGATAATCGACTGAATGTTAAATTTGTAATCTTCGTACCCGTCGTTCGATTTACTATAATAGAAAAAGGAATTGTTTCATTATTAATACAAATATATTTAATTGC
Source organism: Metabacillus fastidiosus NBRC 101226 (assembly GCF_001591625.1). Classification (GTDB taxonomy): domain Bacteria; phylum Bacillota; class Bacilli; order Bacillales; family Bacillaceae; genus Metabacillus; species Metabacillus fastidiosus. The sequence goes on along the minus strand of NZ_BCVG01000005.1, from coordinate 53,837 downwards.
TGCATAAGCATCTGTAATTGCTGTCGGTTCAGGAGTTACGATAACGAAGATTTCATCAACAGAAAGAATAAATTTCAAACTGTCTTCTGTTATCCCTGCTCCCATATCAAAAATAACAAAATCATATTCTGAAAAAACCTTCTCTAATTCGTCGATAAAGAGCTTAAACTTTTGTTCATCAAGTTGAAAAAGAGAAGAAAGACCAGTGCCACCTGAAATATATGCGAGTCCTTCTGGACCAATCGAAATAATTTCATAAAGCGGGATATTTCTTTCAAAGAAATCAACAATTGTATATTTAGAACCGCCGCCTACTAAAATATCAATATTTCCCATACCTATATCAAGATCAAATAGGAGAACACTTTGATTTTGCTGTTTAAGAGCTAAAGCGAAGTTTAAAGAAAAATTGGATTTTCCAACTCCGCCTTTCCCGCTCATAACAGCAATTGAATAGGCATTTTTCTTTTCGTAGCGCTGCTTTAATTTTTTTCTGAGGTGTTCTGCTTGATCATGTGCCATTATTTATAGCTCCAATATTTCATCTAATAGTTGATCTTTGGATGCCGCCTTTATATCATCAGGTACGTTCTGACCGTGTGTTGTATAAGCGATCCCTTTTTTCGTATCCAGCATTAAACTGAGCAGTGAGCCTAGAGAACTCGTTTCATCGAGTTTTGTAATGATAAGCTTATTAATATTAATAATTGAAAACTGTTCGAAAATTTTAAGCATATCAGGCAGTTTTGCTGTTGCTGCCAATACGAGATATGTTTCTATTTCATGATTAAAATCAACAATTTCCTTCAAATCATTAACATACTCAGAATTCAAGAAATTCCTGCCCGCTGTATCTATGAAAATATAATCATATGCTGCTAAATTTGCTTTAGCAGCCCTGAAATCCTCGACTGTATAACATACTTCAATCGGTGCATCTAAAATTTTCGCATATGTTTTGAGCTGGTCAATTGCTGCAATTCTGAACGTATCAGTCGTAATAAATGCGACTGTCTTCTCTTTTTGAAGCATGCACTCAGCAGCAAGCTTTGCTAATGTCGTCGTTTTTCCAACACCTGTTGGACCAACTACATTAATATATTTTTTCCCATAAGTAATCCCACCAAACTCAAGCGGAGATATTTTTTCTAAAAGAAGATCCTTCGCCTTCTGAAGCAGCACTTCTTCCGAACGATTATGTACTGCCTCGTAGTAGTTTACGAGAAGTGAAGATAAAATCTCTCCGCGAAGGGACTGGCTTATATCTTTTTGAATGAATAATTCATTTATCTTTTGTAATCCTTCCGGATAAAATTTGCTCTGCTCTGCCGATGATATCGATTGAACCATCCCTTTTAATTCCTGTAGTTCCTTTGCAACATTCTGATCGATTTCTTTCGGTTTAACCGGCTGTTCTTTTTGTTTCTTTTCAACCTGCACTTTGGAAGGCTCTTTTTTCTTTGATGAAGGTGCTGGTACATCAGGATCAAGCGCGGCAATAACTTCGATCTTTTTTTTCATAAAAAGACCGAGAAAGCCGCCGGTGTGAATCACTTTCGAATTTAAAATAACCGCTTCATTTCCAAGTTCTGACCGAATTCTTTTCATCGCATCTTGCATAGTAGGTGCAATATATTTTTTCATTCTCATTAGACATTCACCACCCCAACACTTTGAACTTCTACATTTGCTTCCAGCTCGTTATAGCTTAATACCGGAAGCTGTGGGAAATACCGTTCTGTTAATTGACGTACATACATTCTAATTGCCGGTGAACATAGTAAAATCGGTGCCTGCCCTTGTAATGAAAGCTGTTCCACTTCATTTGCGACCGCTTCGATAATCATTTGTGACATATCAGGGTCAAGGGAGAGATAATTACCATGCTCTGTTTGCTGAACACCTTCAGCTACTGCTTTTTCGACTTTTCCAGACATGGTTACTACTTTCAATGTTTCTCCTGGCTCAGCAAACTGACTCGTAATCTGCTTTGCTAATGCTTGTCTTACATATTCAGTAAGCACTTCAGGATCTGTCGTCATTTTTCCGAAATCAGCTAATGTTTCAAACACAACAGGCAAGTTTCGTATTGACACTTTTTCTTTTAATAATTTTGCTAAAACCTTTTGTATATCACCAATAGAGAGCGGTGTCGGTGTTACTTCTTCAACAAGAATTGGATACGAATCTCTTAAATGATCAATCAATTGTTTCGTTTCCTGTCTGCCTAATAATTCATGTGCATACTGCTTAATCACTTCTGTAATATGGGTAGAAACAACACTCGGCGGGTCAACAACCGTATAGCCGAACATTTCCGCCTGATCTTTCTTATCTTCTGTAATCCATTTTGCAGGGAGGCCGAAAGATGGTTCAATTGTATTAATACCCTCAATGGAATCCTCTTCTTCAATACCCGGTGCCATTACTAAATAATGATCAAGAAGAATTTCTCCACTCGCCATTTCATTTCCCTTTACTTTAAGACGGTATTCATTCGGCTGCAGCTGAATATTATCTCGAATCCTTACAACAGGAATAACCAAACCGAGCTCAATTGCAAGCTGCCTTCTGATCATCACGATCCGGTCAAGTAAATCTCCACCCTGGTTCGTGTCAGCTAATGGAATAAGCCCGTATCCGAATTCAAATTCGATCGGATCAATATTTAATAAGCCAACAACATTTTCAGGACTTTTCATTTCATCCATTTCTATCTCTTCCTCAAGAACTTCCTCCAGTTCATCCTGCTTTTGCTGTGTTCTTGAAATCATATATCCGCCAAATGCAAGTAAAGCTGCTATCGGTAATGTAAGCAGCAGACCGATCGGTGTAAAAAGACCTAAAAGAAAAATAGTCCCTGCTGCAACGTATAACATTTTTGGAAAAGCGAATAATTGAGATGTAATATCCTGACCAAGATTCCCATCTGACGCCGCACGTGTCACAACGATACCAGTAGCCGTCGAAATTAAAAGCGCTGGTATTTGGCTGACGATTCCGTCCCCGACTGTCAGTGTCGTATAATGGGAGACCGCTTCTGAAAAGCCTAGGCCTTTTTGTACCACTCCTATTATGATTCCAAATAATATATTAATTAGCACCATAATGATTCCGGCGATTGCATCACCTTTTACGAATTTACTCGCACCATCCATTGCACCATAGAAATCCGCCTCTTTCGAAACTTTCTCACGTCTTTCCCGTGCTTGCTCTTCTGAAATCATTCCCGCATTTAAGTCTGCATCAATACTCATTTGCTTACCAGGCATCGCATCTAATGTAAAACGTGCCGCAACTTCTGACACACGTTCAGAACCTTTCGTAATAACGATGAATTGAATAACAATTAAAATAAGGAATACAACAAGTCCAACTAACACATTTCCACCGGTTACGAACGTTCCGAATGTTTCAACTACTCTTCCTGCATCACCTTCTGCTAGAATTGCTCTCGTTGTCGATACGTTTAATGCTAATCTGAATAATGTTAATAATAGTATTAAAGAAGGAAAGATCGAGAATTCCAACGGTTCCTTCATATTCATTGAAGTTAAAATAACAAGTAAGGAAAGAGAAATATTAATAATGATCAAAACGCTAAGCATCCATCCTGGAAAAGGAATAATTAACATAGCGATAATTAAAATAACAGCTATTAAAACAGACAAATCCCTAAACGACATTTTTTTCTCTCCTTACACTTTGTGCTTTAGTCTGTATACGTAAGCAAGTATTTCTGCGACAGCTTTAAAAAACTCTTCGGGAACGACACGACCGATTTCAACCTGATCATAAAGTGCCCGGGCAAGCGGACGATTTTCTACCATAATGACATCGTTTGCTTTCGCAACTTCTCTGATTTTTTGGGCAACAAAGTCCACACCTTTAGCAACAACGATTGGCGCATCCATTTTATCGTCATCATATTTAAGAGCAATTGCAAAGTGAGTCGGATTCGTTATGACAACATCTGCTGTCGGCACATCTTGCATCATACGCCTCATTGCGACTTCACGCTGCTTTTGCTTAATTTTCGATTTTATAAGCGGGTCACCTTCTGTTTTCTTATATTCATCTTTAATGTCTTGCTTTGACATTCGAATATTTTTTTCAAAATCATACTTTTGATATAAATAATCAAGTAATGATAAGAAAAGAAGCGCCGCTGCCGCGAATAAACCCATTTTCAATACGAGTGAGCCGATATATGCAAATGACTGCTCGACAGTTAAATGAGATAAACGCAAAATTTTATCCATATCAAACCATAAAACGGCAAAAGCAACTAATCCGATAAATGAAATTTTAAGCATTGATTTAAGAAATTCTACTAATGCACGAACGGAAAAAATCCGCTTAAATCCTTGAATCGGATTTAATTTTTCCAGCTTCATTTGAATTGCCTCTGGTGCAAAAAGAAAACCAACCTGTAAATAATTCCCGATTATCCCAGCAAGAAGCGCAATAGCCATGATCGGTGCTAAAATGAACACTGTTTCATATGCCAATGTCGTAAAAAGCTTTTGAACACTATTGACGGTCAAATCGAGCAGCATAAAGTCCTGAATTATGCCAGTAAGTAAATTCATAATTCTCTCTCTCATGAACGTACCAATAAAAAGAAAAGATAAAAAAACAGTTAGTAAAGAAACGGCGGTATTCACATCCTGACTTTTTGCTACTTGTCCTTTTTTACGTGATTCCTGCCTTTTTCTCGGTGTCGCTTTCTCTGTTTTTTCCCCTGCAAAAAACTGCAAATCTAGTGTAAGCATGTCCATCTATTACATACCCCCGAGCAACTCTAAAAGACTTCGCATCGTCCGAATCATCATTTCAATTATTTTTTGCATAATTCCAAACAAAGCTCCCATGACGAGAAACAACATAATAAAACTAACGACGATTTTAATCGGTAAACCGACGACGAAAATATTAAACTGTGGAACAGTTCTAGCAACAATACCAAGGGCAATATCGACTAAAAATAAAGAGCCGACAACTGGAATAGCCATTTGAAAAGCAACGATAAACATCGCATTGAAAATTTTAACGACGAATTCAGTCGTACTCTCTTGCCCAAGTCCGAATGAAAGCTCGCCAAGCGGGACGAATTGATAACTGTAATAAATACCGTCAATTAATAGATGATGCGCATTTAAACCAAGCATTAACAATAGAGCAAATGTATATAAAAATTGACCCATTATCGGTGATTGTGCACCTGTTTGCGGATCAATGACGTTTGCCATCGCAAATCCCATTTGAAAATCGATAAATCCTCCGGCAATTTGAATAGCGGACATAATGACATAGGCAATGAAACCTACTAATAATCCTACTAATGCTTCTTTTATAATTAACATAAAATATTGACCGTTAATTTCTAGTACGGGTGCATTAATAGCAAAAAAAGTAATCCAAGCGAGAAAAAAAGAAAGTCCAATTTTCAATATATTTGGCATCGTTCTATAAGAAAATAATGGTAGTGTTACGAAAAAAGAAGCGATTCTTACAAAAATGAGCAAAAAGGCAGGGAAATTTTCAAATATAGCCATCTTTATCCTATAAAACGATCTAAATTTCCGAAAATATCTTTAGCATAGGATAGAAGTGTTGATAACATCCATGGACCGAAAAAGATTAAGCCGACTAAAACAGCGATTATTTTCGGAACAAATGCTAAAGTTTGCTCTTGAATTTGCGTGGTCGCCTGGAAAATACTTACCGCAAGACCGACGACTAATGCTAGTAATAATAACGGCCCACAAATGATTAATATGGTATAAACTGCTTTTTCTGCCAAAGAAATAATGAACTCTGAACTCATTTTTTTCACCCATTCTAAAAGCTTTGTAATAATGATTTAATGACTAAATACCAACCGTCTACAAGAACAAATAATAAAATTTTAAACGGTAAGGAAATCATAACCGGCGGAAGCATCATCATCCCCATCGACATCAGGACACTTGCTACGACCATATCAATGACTAGAAAAGGAATAAAGATCATAAATCCTATCTGGAAAGCTGTCTTTATTTCACTTATCGCATATGCTGGTACTAATGCCGTTAGTGGAATATCTTCAATTGTTTTTGGCTTTTCAAGATTTGCATAGTTTAAAAATAATGCAAGGTCTTTTTCACGTGTATGTTTACTCATAAACTCTTTAAATGGAAGAGCTGCACGCGTATACGCCTCTTCTAAATTAATTTCTTCATTAAATAAAGGTGTTAATGCCTGTTCATTTACTTGCTGAAATGTCGGAGCCATAATAAAGAAAGTAAGGAAAAGAGAAATACCGATTAACACTTGGTTCGGAGGCATTTGCTGGGTAGCAAGAGAAGTTCGAACGAATGAAAGCACGATAATGATTCGTGTAAAACATGTCATTAAAATTAAAATACTAGGAGCAATAGAAAGTACCGTTAATAATAATAGCAGTTTAACGGATGTACTCACACTTCCCGGATCACTCGCATTAAAAAATTCCATAAATTCATTCATCGTTTCGTTTACCCTTTCCCTTTACATCCTCAATCTCTGCACTTCGCTCGTTTTTTATTTGTGTCAATTGTTCTTTAAATGTTGATGAAAACGATTTCTTTCCCCTTTGTTCAGGAATAGGTATATTTCTTTTCACCAGCTTATTGGATAGTTTCTGAAGTAAATCCTTCGGCTCTGTCATTTGCTCAAATTTACTCTCATATTCTTCGATAATTCTCTTGCTCTCTTCCTCATTATCAATCTCTTTTATTAATGTTATAGATTCTCCTACCCCGAGAATGAGTACTTTATCTCCTAATCTCACCAATTGAATAGATTTATTTGTCCCTAAGCTTGTTCCGCCGATATTCTCAACATATTTCGCCTGCTGAAAAAAACGATTTCTTTTCGTCACAAACTTTAATAGGAAATAAATAAGAAAGATGACAAATGCTAATGCAATTATCAGTTTAAAAACATCCATAAAAGTAATGGACAGTGATTTATTCGTTGACTTATTTTCATCTGTTGCTTTGTTTTCTTCCTTTACTTCATTACCCTTTTCTGTTTCTTTTTTTTCACTTTGTTCACTTATTATGTCGTACACACTTTTATCCGTTTGCTCCGCTGATACAAAATTTGTACCAACCGGAGCGATCATATAAACGGAAAAAAGAAATAAAGACAAGATGAGTTTTTTTCGCATCAATGTAAGATGCCACCTTTTAGCTTAAAGTTTTTCCGACTGCTTCTAGTACACGATCAGCTTGGAATGGCTTCACGATAAAATCTTTTGCTCCTGCTTGAATAGCATCAATAACCATCGCTTGCTGTCCCATCGCTGAACACATAATAACTCTTGCATTCGGATTGATTTCTTTAATTGCTTTTAATGCCGCGATTCCATCCATCTCAGGCATTGTAATATCCATCGTTACTAGATCTGGCTGAAGTTCTTTATACTTTTCAACTGCTTGAGCACCGTCAGCCGCTTCTCCGACAACATCATAGCCGTTTTTCGTTAAAATATCCTTAATCATCATTCTCATAAATGCTGCATCGTCTACAATTAAAATTTTATGTGCCATAATTCTCCCCACTCCTCTTATAAATTATCTAAGTTGATTTAATCTTTCTACCTGGCTTCCTATTTCTGTTACACGAACACCGAAGCTTTCATCAATAACAACGACTTCCCCTTTTGCAATAATTTTATTATTAACGAGGATGTCAACAGGTTCACCCGCAAGCTTGTCCAGTTCAATAATAGAGCCGGAGGAAATTTCTAATATTTCTTTAACAGAACGCTTCGTTCTCCCAAGCTCAACCGTTACCTTTAACGGAATATCTAACAGCATATCAAGATTCTGTGCTTCATGCTGTGCAAGTTCTACTGGTTCAAAAGCTGCAAACTCGGCTGGTTTCACATCAACAACTGGCTGAGTTTTCACTGGAGCTGGTCTTGTGTAAGCTGGCTGTTCAGCTTGTACTGGTTCAGATTGAACTGTATACTGCTCTTGCGGTGCAGATTGAACTGCTTTCCCTATTCTTTTTTCTGCAGGTGCCTCACTCACTGGCTGTGTTTCAACTGCTTCCTGTACCATTTCCTGTACTGCTTCTTCCGCGGCTGCTTGTGGCGGATTCATCAATTCATCTACTAGCTCTCTCGCAAAATGGACTGGTAAAAGCTGCATAATATTAGAATCTATTAATGTACCAATCTTCAATCTGAAGGAAACTTGAATGAATATATTTGCCTCTGGCGGTGCACCTGGTTCAAACTCAATCAGTTCAACAGTTGGAGGTGAGATATCAACCTTCTTATTAAAAACAGTTGACATCGATGTTGCAGCAGAACCCATCATTTGGTTCATCGCTTCCTGCACAGCACTTACTTGAATTTCTCCCAGCATATCACTAGGGTTCGTTCCATCTCCACCCATCATTAAGTCAGCGATGATTGCTGCATCACTCTGTTTGATTACTAACAAATTACTTCCTGAGAAACCAATCGTGTAATTTACTTCAATCGCCACATATGGGTCTGGAAAATCACTTACTAACTCCGATTTCTGAATGAGTGCAACAGTCGGTGTCGTAATTTCTACTTTTTGATTTAATAATGTGGACAATGCCGTTGCTGAGCTTCCGAATGAAATATTCCCTATTTCTCCAATCGCATCTTGCTCAATTTCACTAAAATAGTCTTCCATCTTCACTTCATTTTCTACATCTTTCACTTCATTATCTGCATCATTAACCGGTTCATCGCTCTTTGGACCACCATTTAAAAGAGCATCGATTTCATCTTGCGATAACATATCATTACTCACCATCTTCGTCACCTCTCACTAATTGGTCAATAATTTGAACTGCTATTTTTTTATTCATCCTTCCAGGCTGTCCAGTAAATTTCTGTCTATCGCCTATTTTTACTACTAATGGCTGGTCGATGGTTCTATCTAATTGAATGACATCCCCTTTTTGTAAATGAAGGAAATCCTGAATCGAAATCTCAGATGCTCCCAGTTCCGCAATTATTGGTAATTGAGCGAGACGAATCTGTTTTTGCAGAGCCTCCATTTCAGCCTGCTTTGGTTCTTTTCGTTCTGATTGCATCCAGTAATGCACGGATAATTTCGGTATAATCGGTTCAAGGACAACATGTGGAATACATAAATTAATCATTCCGCTAACTTCGCCTATTTGCGTATTAAATGAAATTAAGACAATTGTTTCATTAGGTGATACCATTTGTAGAAATTGCGGGTTTACTTCAAAATCGGTCATATTTGCTTCTACATCAACAATTGTATTCCATGCCTCTTGATAGTTTTCAAGCGATTTTTCAAAAAGTCCAGACATAATATTTTGTTCAATTTCTGTCAAATTGTCAATTTTATTGTAACTTGATCCAATTCCACCCATTACCCGATCCATCATTGCATAAGCGATATTCGGATTTATTTCCATTAGCACTCTGCCCTCTAATGGATTAAGTTCAAACACATTTAACACTGTCATCTTCGGCACGGAGCGAATGAATTCTTCATATGGCAGTTGGTCGACCGATGCGACCGTTATTTGCGTATATGTTCTAAGCTGTGCAGAATAATAAGTCGTTAAAAGCCTCGCAAAGTTTTCGTGAATCCTCGTTAAACTTCGAATTTGATCTTTTGAAAAACGAAGCGCCCGTTTAAAATCATATACTTTTACTTTTCGCTCTGCTTCTTCTTTCTTTAGCTCATCAGCATCCATTTCTCCAGTCGAAATGGCTGAAAGCAAGGCATCAATCTCACTTTGAGATAGTACTTCACCTGCCAAAGTCTTCACCTCCTAAACAGAAAAAATTAATTATTATTGAAGAATATAGGATGTTGTGTAGACCTTTATTACCTTGCCCTCATGCATTAGTTCATTCACATCATTTTTAATCGTTTCTTTAAATTTCTGAATGCCCTCTTTGCCCTCTAACTGCTCAACCGTCATATTGCCAAGCTCAGCTATAATAATATCTTTCACTTGAAATTCTCGTTTTTCAAGCTCTTCTTTCGCTTTTTTCGAGTCTGTTTCTATTTTAAATGAAAGACGAACGATATGATTAGTTGCAAGATTTGTTGTAATTTCCGGGATGTCTACAGATGCCTCCACGACTTCGTCAATCGTCGGCTCCTTACTAGCTTCGCTTTCTCCATTTGCTACTTTCATTACGACAAAATAAGCAATTACTCCTATTAACGTAATGGAAATAAGGATAATAAGCATAATACTTAACAGCTTCTTATTCATCTTCCAGTACCTCCGGACCCTTTTTAACGGATAGAACATTAATCACATTGTAAAACTCGATAATTCTTGACCTTACTACACTCTCTGACTCCTTCACAACGAACTTATTCCCATTTGATAATGTAATAGTCGTATCAGGAAATGACTCCAGCTGCTCAATATAAATCGCATTTAGGGAAAATGTTTTTCCATTTAGTTTTGTTAATTGGATCATTTTGTTTTGCACCGCCCTTTTAACAGAAATGTCAGACCCCATAAGTGAAATTTATGGGGTCAAACCATTATGAGGTAACGGCTACCTCCTTAAACGAATTATCGTTTTAAGCCCATTAACTCTTGTAAAATTTCATCTGACGTTGTGATAATTTTGTGTTTGATTGGAATCCACGCTGTGCGACGATCATTTCTGTGAATTCTTCGGATAGGTCGACGTTGGACATTTCAAGAGATCCAGCAACAATTGTAGCAGCTCCATCACTGCCTGGAGCAAATAATTCATCAAGTTGGATACCATTGTTATTTTTATCAACTGAACCAGAGCTAACTGATTCACGGAATAAGTTTCCACCAACCTTTTCAAGTCCACCTGCATTTGCAAAGTTAGCAATACGGATTTGTCCAGCAACATTTAATTGGCCTTTTCTATTTACAAATGATACTGTACCATCTGGACCAATTGAGAAACTTTGTGCATCGAGCGGGATTTGTATTAATCCAGCTTCTCCACTTAAACTATTTGTCCATTGTGGTTTGTCTAAATCCTCTGCCGCTGTTTCAAATTGAACAACACCTTGACCAATTTTCCCTACCTCCATTGTAAAATTTGAAACTTCATCTATTAATGTTTTCATTGTATCAATTTCAGTAGTTAAAGGCGTATTAGTAGTAGTAACAGCACCACTAGCAGCAGGATAATGTGTACCTTGAGTAGTTAATTTATCCGTAAGTGTACTAACTTGACTAATAATATCAACAATTGGAGCAGTTGTATTAAAGGTATTAATCCCTGTGTTTAAGGGCCCAATCGCCGTATTAAAGTTGGTAATAGTTGTCTTAAAAGTACCAGCAGTTGTATTAAAATCATCGTAGACAGTTTTCAATGCCTTTTGTGCATTATCCATTGCCTTATACTCTTTTGAAGTAGTATCTGCTGGATTTGCTGAAGCTTGTAATACTTTATAAGCATCAGCATAGTTTTGAAATGCCGTTAATAAAGAATTAGCTTTTTTAGTAAAAACACTGAGTTCGTCACTAATTGTTTTAAATTGACCTTCGAAGCCAGTAATTACACTAAGCGCTGCATTTCCTTTTGTTCTTGCAGCGTCAGTCGGTATTGTTTTCTCCCCAGTTTCTCCAACTAAATACATTCCATCAGCTGTCACTAAATATCCTCGATCATCTAAATAAAAGTTCCCTGCTCTTGTATAATTCAAGCTCATAGCACGATCAATGGAACCTGAAATTTTATTATCACCAATTTGATTACCACGATCGATACCAACCCTTGCTAAATCAGAAATTGTTGCTACTGGAAAAAAGCCATCACCTGATAAAGCGAGATCTAATGTACGTGCAGTTGTTTGTGTTGCTCCCGTTGTATGAATTGTATCAATTGAAGAAAGTTGCGAACCTAAACCAACCTGCTGAGCATTCACTCCTCCTCGGTTACCTGTCGCAGCTGCTGCACCCGCAATTTGCTGACTGATCATATCTTTAAAAGTAACACGTCCTTTTTTAAATCCATAAGTATTCACATTGGCAATATTATTTCCAATCACATCTAACTTCGTCTGAAAGTTTTTCATCCCGCTTATTCCTGCATACATTGAACGTAACATTTATTTCTCTCCCTTTTTATCGGACTTTGTTGTTTCCTTCATTCAACAACGCTTAGCCTCCAATTGGTCCAGCCTTTTCAGTCCATAATGATTGTTCCGTTTATATTTGTGAAAATTTGTGATTTTGCTTCGTCAAGATTCATTGCTGTAATAACAGTATTGTTTTTAGCACTTATAATAAGTGCTGCATCGTTTATAAGTACTAGAGAATCATTGACACCTTTTTTATGGGCTTCTTGCACTTTTTCTTCGATTGAATTCCATTGTTCTGTTGAAATATCAATCTTTCTTTCTGACAGTCTCTCTTGAGCATGTTTACTGATCTTTAAATGTTCGTTTTTAATCTCTTGAAATATTTGTTTAAACGATGTTTTTTCCGTTACCTTAGGCTTACTGTTAGTAAGTAATTCTATTGGATGGTGGTTAATTGGAGTAATCCGATATGGCATGATCCCACCCCTATTTATGCTGTTTCTGATGTATTTTCTGATTCAAGTTTAGATTCTGACTCTGGTTTAGATTCTATAGCAGGCTTAGCTTCAGCATCAACAATCTTTGTAACAGCATAACTCATAATTTCTTTCCCATTATCAAGTTCTAAAACGATCATTCCGTCTTTCCTCTTAATCGATTTTACAATACCTGAACCTGTTTCAACCGTTGATTCACTGCCCGCAGCGATATCACGCCATTCTACTTTCTTCCCTATCATCTCTGAATATCTCAACATTTCATTACTCGATTGAGATAAAATAAAGTTTTCCATCGTTTTATTCAAGTTTGTCATCTGTTCTAAAGACGAGAAACTAGCCATTTGGGCGATAAACTCTTTATCTTCCATCGGTTTTAATGGATCTTGATTTTGCAATTGAGCAATTAAAATTTTTAAAAACTCATCTTTTCCGAGACTTGAATTCCCTGTTTTTCTCGTTTCAACTTTATTGGAAAGATATAAATCCGAACTAATTGCTGTACTATTACTCACTCTCTACCTCCTCACTTCCTATTTGTGTCGTAAATACTTCTTTAAAAGACTGTGAAGCATCTGTTTCATCATCCTTCTGCTTCTGTCCAGATTGTGCGTCTGACTGTTCATTCCGTTCTTTATTCCCCTGCTGCTCGCGGTAATTTTCCGCTAAAAGCTCAAACCGGTCAATTTGAACACTGACAGACGGAAGGACATGTCTTAATTGGTTTACACTATGTTCAAGCAAGTCTTTTGCTGATTGTGTTGATGCGATAATCCTTGCAACCATCTCGCCATTTTGCTGTGTAAGCCTGATAGTTAATTGGCCGAGATGTTCGGGGTTTAATTTAATAATGAGACGATTTGTTCCATTTGGTGTTTGTCCAAATCGACTGTTTTTCATCGCAGTTAATAATTGATTCGTAAATTCCTGTCTTACTTGTGGTTCAACTTTTTCTTTTATGACGGTCAAAGCCTGATCTTTATTTACGAATTGATCTAATGAAATTGTAATTTCCGTTTTTACTTCTGAACGTGGCTCAACTGTTTGAAACTTTGTAATAACTGATTCAATAATTGTTTGGATATTTTGAATTGGCTGTCCAGATTTTAGCTCTGTTTTAATATGTGTTACGATCTCTTGTACAACTTCTTTTTCTAAAGCCGTGCCAGCGGTTTTATTAAGAAATTGAGATACATGATCAGGCAGATCGTCTATGTTTTTCAAAAGAGGGAGTATATTTTCTCTCTTTTGTTCATACATTGCTGCTAGTTTCACTGCTGTTAAATGTGAAGCAAGTTTTGTAAAATCCGCTTCATCTAAAGCTTGCAAATCTTTAATGAAGTTTGTAATAGTAATATTTTCACTAGTTTTATTATTTGATAACGTCGGAACAGTCTCTTCAAACATTTGTTTAATTTTCAATAAAGGTTCTTTAAAATTAACATCTGTTTGCTCACTAAGCTTCTCCATCCCAATCAATAATGAGAGAATTCCTGCTAAAGGTGAAGCATCATTCATTTTTTCGATAATTTCATCGAGGGAGTAAGAGCCTTTAACGATGTTTTCTACTTCTTGCAGTTGCGGTTCGGGCAAGAAATTTAGCTGTAGTAAATCTTCCTCACTAATCGGCTGTTTGAAAATACCATCTTCCATCGGAAGAGCTGCTAAAATTGCTTCAATATCTTCTGTTAATAATTTCATTGGATCAACTGTAACTTCTTCCTCAACAATTCCAACTGAAATTTGTCCCGAATTATCCATCTGACTGCTATTTTGTTCAAGCGCTAGAACATCTTTAAAACTGCTCACAGGTGGCGCTTCATTATTAGCCCTTTGTATAGCAGGTGTTCCGACATTCATCGCTTGCATAAGTACTGCGACATTCATTTTTTCACCTCCTTTGATCATTGTCCGTTTTGTTCATTTAACAGTTTCGTATACTTCACTGCATCTTCTGTTGACATTTTTGATAAAATATCTGTTACTTGCTTATCTTTTAATGAAGTGAGTATGTACATCGCTTCATCGGTACTTAAGTTAGGAATAAGTTCCGCGGCTTTTCCACTTGACATTGCACTGTACACTTTAGCAATATCTTTGTTTTTAGCCTTTTTCTCTTTTTCCTCTACCGCTTCAAGCTGCTGTTCCAGTGAACTAACTTCCTGTGTTAATCTTTGAATCTCTGTCTCTTTCGCTGTTACATCAGTTTCTAACACCTTTAAGTCTGCCTTCTGTTTTTCAATCGTTTCTTTCAATTTCTTCTTTTCTTTCTTAAAACCTTCTTGTACACTGACCAGTTTATCTTCTTCTGTTTGTTTTTCTTTTTCTTCTTTCGGCTTTAAATAATCACCAACGTATGGAATTGTTTTAGCAAAGTTCATCGTCTTCTCAACTGGACTAAAGCCTGCGAAAGTTAAAACAGAGTATACAATAATAATTAAAAAGATAAGTGGAATAAAAATTAGAAATAAAAACATTTGAAATTTACTCGTTCGTTTTTCTTCGTTTTCCATCTGTTTTTCACCTAATTTCCACGAAACATGTATGTTTGAATTGAAAGGTCATCCATTTCTTTTTGCTCATTTTCTTTTAATTCACTCGCATAAACATCAAAGTGTTTACTCTTCATTTTTTCATATTTCTTCACTTCAATATTTTTTTCCATGAGCTGTACTTGCTTTTCATTCATTTTATTTCTCGTAATTACTACAAGATTTTGATAATGTAAAATTGTTTTTTCCAAGTTTGAAACAAATTGTTGAAAATGCCTAATTTCTTGAACAGACATCCCGTTATTTAATTTTTCATGTGTATTTGATTCAAGTACTTCTTTTTTCTTTAAACAGTCGTACAATTTTTCAGCAACCTGTTCAAATTCATGAACAGATTCATTGTATTCAGATAAAGATCTTTCTTTTTCATTTTCTTTTAAATCCAGTACTTTTTGAAAGCGAAATTGATAGCCCATTAAAACTCACCTTTCTCTATCAATTGATGAAGTGTAGCAACACTTTGTTCACTCGAAATTTTCTGTTCCACACCTTGTTTTAAAAAGGAAATAATATTCGGATAAAACCGGATTGCCTCATCAATTTCCCGTGATGAACCTCTTTTATATGCACCAATATTAATTAAATCCTCTGAATTAATGTATGTTGACAATAAATTTCGAAGCTTGGTTGCAGATTCGCGGTGCTCACTCGTTACGATATTGTTCATAACACGGCTTATACTTTTCAATACATTGATTGCTGGAAATTGCCCTTTATTTGCAAGCTCACGGTCTAAGACGATATGACCATCTAAAATCCCTCGCACTGTGTCTGCGATCGGTTCATTCATATCATCCCCATCCACTAAAACGGTGTAAAACGCGGTAATCGTACCGAATTCATTCGTCCCCGTTCTTTCAAGGAGCTTTGGCAAAATAGCAAAAACAGAAGGTGTATATCCTTTTGTCGTTGGCGGTTCCCCGATTGCAAGCCCAATTTCACGCTGAGCCATCGCAACCCGTGTAACAGAATCCATCATGAACATGACATCAAGCCCTTTATCACGAAAATATTCTGCAATTGCTGTCGCTGTGTAGGCAGCTTTTATTCTCATCAATGCCGGCTGGTCACTCGTCGCGACGATAACAATAGATCTCTTTAATCCTTCTGGGCCGAGATCGCGTTCAATAAATTCACGAACTTCACGTCCACGCTCCCCAATAAGGGCAATAACGTTCAGATCAGCATTCGTATTGCGTGCAATCATTCCCATTAATGTACTTTTCCCGACACCGCTTCCGGCAAAAATACCAACACGCTGTCCCTTGCCGACAGTGAGCAAACTGTCAATCATCCTCACACCAACTTCAATTTTTTCTTCAATTGGTGGTCTTTTCATCGGATTTGGAGGTGATTGATCTGTCGGCACATATGTTAATCCTTTAGGAAGATTCATCTCATCGAGCGGATGTCCGAATGCATCAATTGTTTTTCCAATAAGGCTCGAGCCGACTTTTACTTTTAATGTATCGTTCGTTGCCTCGACAACACTTCCCGGTGCAATATCTGTTACTTGAAGGAACGGCATTAACAGTATATTTTCATCTTTAAAACCAACAACTTCTGCTGGAATCTTTTTTTCTTTTTTCGTGCCTGTATAAATATAGCAAAGGTCGCCAATAGAGCTTTCAGGACCCCTTGATTCAATCATTAAACCAACAACTCTTTTTACTTTTCCATATCGCTTATAAGGATCTAGCATATCGACTTGTTGAATGAGACTAGCTATACTCACGAACGTCACCCCTCACCGAGCAGCTCGATTAATTGCTTTTTTAATTCAAATAGCTGTGTATCAATACTTGCATCAATTCGGCCATACGGTGACTCAATATAACAGCCATTTTCCTCTACTTCATCATTTGCATAAATATAAAGATCTGTTTCACTCGTTAAAATGGACATCAGTTCATTTTTTTGATTTAAAACGAGTTCATAGTTTAATGGATGGACATGAATTTTAATATTTTCATATTCTTTTACTTCTTTTAATACTTGCTTTACAATATTTAAAAATATTACTGGATCTTCAGCGAGCTGCGAAAGAATAATTTTCTCTGCTATTTTCACTGACAGCTGTAAAATCATTTCTTCAGAAGATTCTATTTTTTCAATATAATCTTTTTCTGAACGTTCGATAATACCCTTTGCATGGTCAATCAAACCTTGGTGTTCAGCCAGTGCTTCCGCGCGTCCAATTTCCATCCCTTCCGCATACCCTTCTCGTTTCGCCTCTTCGATCAGTAACTCACGCTGTTCATTCCATAAAGCTTGTTCCTCTTCTATTTGCTACCTAATTTCCGCAAGCTGATTTTGTGCAGATCCAATCATTTCTTCTGCCTGATGTTGTGCGGATTCGATTAATTGTGCTGCTCTATAGGAGAATTCCTGACCAATCTCTTCACTATTTTCTTCTCCAGCAACGAGAAGATTGATCGTTTGAATTTTAATTTCTTTCTTTTCCTGATCATTGGTAAATCTCGATTTTATTAATCTAGACAATGATATCATCCCCTCCACCACGGGCAACGATAATTTCTCCAGCTTCTTCTAATCGACGGATAACACCGACAATTCGTGATTGTGCTTCTTCCACATCACGAAGACGGACAGGACCCATAAATTCCATTTCCTCTTTAAATGTATCCGCCATCCGTTTTGACATATTTTTAAATACAATATCTTTAACTTCTTCACTCGCAACTTTCAGTGAAAGCATGAGATCGTCGTTTTCCACATCACGGATAACACGCTGAATTGCACGGCTGTCCAGCGTGACAATATCTTCAAAGACAAACATTCTCTTCTTAATTTCTTCAGCAAGCTCTGGATCTTGAATGGCAAGTGCATCCAAAATTGTTTTTTCTGTACTGCGGTCTACACCATTCAGCACTTCAACAACAGATTCGACCCCACCAGTTTGTGTATAATCCTGTGTGACTGTCGCTGAAAGCTTTCTTTCAAGGATTTGCTCGACCTCATTAATAATTTCAGGTGATGTACTATCCATAATAGCAATCCTTCTTGCGATATCTGCCTGAACCTCCTGCGGCAGCTCAGATAAAATTTGACCAGACTGTGCTGGTTCTAAATAAGATAAAACTAATGCAATTGTTTGCGGATGTTCATTTTGAATAAAGTTTAAAATTTGACCTGGATCTGCTTTTCTTGCAAAATCAAAAGGCCTTACTTGTAATGATGATGTTAAACGGTGGATAATACTCGTTGCTTTATCAGCACCAAGAGCTTTTTCCAAAATTTCTTTCGCATAAGAAATACCCCCTTGGGATATATAATCCTGCGCCATTGCAATATCATGAAACTCTTCGATTACTTCTTCTTTTTTAGATGAATCTACTTGCCTTACCCCTGATATTTCAAGGGTAAGCTTTTCGATTTCTTCTTCAGACAAATGTTTATACACGTTTGACGCTACATCAGGTCCTAACGAGATTAAGAGGATGGCAGCTTTTTGTTTGCCGGTTAATTTTGTATCATCTTTACTTGCTCTTGCCATAAATAAAACCTCCTAGTCTTCTGAAATCCATGATCGTAGTAATTTAGCAAAGTCCTCTGGTTTTTCTTTCGCCATTTGCTCAAGCTGTTTCTTACGAACAGTAGCTTCTGTTTCTATTTCTTCATTTATATCATCGAGAACGATTGGCTCATCGATAGTAATTTCTTC
Organism: Metabacillus fastidiosus NBRC 101226; assembly: GCF_001591625.1. Lineage (GTDB taxonomy): Bacteria > Bacillota > Bacilli > Bacillales > Bacillaceae > Metabacillus > Metabacillus fastidiosus. The sequence goes on along the minus strand of NZ_BCVG01000005.1, from coordinate 35,014 downwards.
CTCTTCCACTTCTTCTTCATTTCTCTTTTTACGAATTAATAAGATAACTAGAATGATAATAATAAGTAATAATGCACCACCAACAATGTACATCCACATAGGAATAACTGCTGTTTCCTGCGACTGAGCTTCTTCTTTTGAACCAAACGGCTGAACAGAAACGACAATTTTATCCTGTATAGCCTGGTCTGTCAGCTCTTCAGCTGCTGTTTTATCAATAGAAGTTCTAACAATCGTTGATAAAATTTGTTCAATATCGTTTACTCGATCCTGTGGTAATGAAGCTGGATCATCCGCAGTCGGCGGCTCGACCATTACTTGAATTCCAATATCACGGACTTTATACGGACTTTCCACGATTTGTTTCGAAATTCGATTTACCTCATTGTTAACACGCTCTTCAATTTTTTCATAATCGCCGCTTCCATTGGCACCAGCGGCTTGATAAGTTGTCACATCGTTTTCAGCTGTTCCTGGAACTCCTCCAACTGGGGCGCCCTCACCAGAATAAGTTTCTGTTATTCTTTCCACACTGACAGCAATTCCTTCCCCTGTCTCTTCATTAATAGGGGTAACAAGTTTTTCTTCCCTTTGTTCTTGTGTGAAATCAATATCTGTTGTAACAGAAACGACGACTTTATCCTGTCCCATCATCGTACCTAACATTTTTTGAACTTCTCTTTGAAGATCACGTTCAATTTGCGCTTTAACTTCATGCTGTGTAGAGTAGCTTGCAACTGTTCCTGAACTTCCGCCTTTATTTAAATCATAGTAGTTAAAGTTTTGATCCATAATGACGATATTATCTGTAGAAAGATTTGGAACACTTTTGGCAACAAGATGATATAAGGCATTGATCTTATTTTGATCTAACTGGGAAGTATGTTCTAAATTTAAGACAACTGATGCAGAAGAACCTTCTGTTTGTTCACCGACAAACACTGATTCTTTTGGCATATTAATCATTACTTTTGCATCTTTTACTCCTTCGATGCCTTTCATTAAATTAGCTAATTCGGTTTGTGTTGCTTTTAATTTAATAACATCAAATTCATTATCTGTCATACCAAAGCCTGATTTCTCACCGAAAAAAGAGTAATCAATAGCGCCACTGTCTGGTAAGCCTTCAGCAGCCAATTCGACTTTTAATGTATCAACCATTTCCTCTGGTACGTGAATAGCTGTTCCGTTATTCCTAATTTCTGATTGTACCCCTCTTGCATCAAGGTTCTCTTTTATTTGACCTGTCTCCTGTGGCGAAAGATCCTTATATAAAGGAACTAGTTTCGTTTTCCCGGCAAATACAGCTACCAAAATGATAGCGGTGATAAATAATGTACCACCGCCAATTATTAAAGCTTTTTGAAGCTTTGACCGGTTGCTCCACATTTGAGCTAATGTATTTTTTAGTTGTACTAACTTATCGTTCATTTTGCGTAAATTCCCCCGGTATGATGATATTGATTTTACATGGATACCACTAACCGTTCTTTAAAATATAAGAACAATTTAAACTTGCATTCTCATCATCTCTTGATATGCTTCAATCGCTTTATTTCGAACTTCTGTTGCTATTGTTAACGTCACACTTGCTTTTTCAGCTGTGATCATTACATTATGCAGTTCCACATTTTCCCCAGCTGCAAGCGCTTCCGTCATTTTATCCGACATAGCTTGTGATGCATTTACTTCATTAATAGATTGTTTTAAAATTTCTCCAAAAGATATTTTATTTGCTTTTACTTCATTTACAGCTTCTTTCTGTCCAAGCGGCTGTATCGTTTGCATATTAAGAGGTGCAACTCTATTAATCATTTACTACTCACCTTTACTTTCCTATTTCTAAAGCTTTCATAAGCATTCCTTTTGATGCATTGAGCACCGTAACATTTGCCTCATATGAACGTGTACTGCCCATTAGATCGACCATTTCCTTTAGAGGATCGACATTTGGAAGCGACACATATCCTTCTTCATTTGCATCAGGATGTTCAGGATCATAAACGAGTTTAAACGGTGTTTCATCCTCTACTATTTCTGCCACCTTCACTCCTCCGCCGACGTTTGCTTGTTTCCCAAGTGCATGATTTAACATATTAGCGAAGTTCGTTCCTTCCGGCTGTGTAACGACCATTTTTCTTCTGTATGGCTGCCACTGTCCATCCACATATTGTGCTCTAGTCGTATCCATATTTGCCATATTAGATGAAATGACATCCATCCTAAGCCTTTGTGCTGTAAGAGCGGAAGCTGAAATATTAATATTTTGAAAAATCGCCATTACTAACGCCCTCCCTTAACAACTGTTTTTAATGAATTGAATTTACTGCTAATCCGGTCAACCAGTGCATTATATTGAATTTGGTTTTTCGCCATATTAGCCATTTCCTGATCAATATCAACATTATTTCCATTTTGCTGATAACTTGTTTGTGATTTCGTAAACACTTTAAAGTTTTCTTTAGAATGACTGCCAAATTCAAAATGTCGTTCATCCGTACGATATGCCTGTAAATTTCCTATCTCTTTTTGAAGAATATTGCTAAAGCTTACATCTTTCGCCTTATAATTTGGTGTATCGACATTAGCTATATTATCAGACATGACTTTTTGTCTAATTGCTGACTGATTCAAAGCTTGTTCTAATGAATTTATCGTATTAGAAAAAATTTTCACCGTATTCCCCTCACAAAAGTAAATCTATTTTCGTATTATATTTAACTATCGTTTTCTCAATATACTGCTATTGTAAGAAATAATAGTCTTAAAGTCTATGAAGTTGCTGTAAAAAAAAGTCGTTATCTGTATTTTTATACCCTATAATCACCTTTCATCTTCATAATCATGACTTTTGACTTAAAAAAATGGTATTTATATGTTTTTAATGAACATTATCCCTATAAACTATTCTGTTTTTCATTTTCTCTAGGTTTTTACGAATGAGTACATTAAATAAAGTATCATACTTTCGTCTTATAATAAATTAGGAATTATCTCTTTTTTCTTTATACGACAATAATCTTTATTTTTCTTAAAAAGTAGAAATATAGTTTTTATTGTCGAAAATCTCTTATTCAGGTTTAGATTGTGAGTATAGACCTATAAAACTCCTCTTTTTTTCGACACAAACACCTGCTTCCACGAGAGAATTTTGTCGATTTTTGTATTAAAATATTTCTTTATTTACTTATCTATTTTTCCCTTTTCTTCATGAAAATAGTAAAATTCCTGATGATAACGAACTATTCTTCTCTCTTTTTCACACTACTCAAGCTTTCTCCTCCACAGAAAAAGGCCTACCTAAAATTAATTAGGTAAGCCTTTTTAAATATCACCATTAAAATACTCTTCTGTTAGTTTGCTTTTATTTTTTCTAACTCAATAAGAAACTTATTATTCAGCACTTTAATATACGTCCCTTTCATACCGAGGGAGCGTGATTCAATCACACCAGCGCTTTCTAATTTCCGCAGAGCATTTACGATAACCGAACGTGTGATACCAACACGGTCAGCAATTTTACTTGCAACAAGTAAGCCTTCATTACCGTTTAATTCTTCAAAAATATGCTCAATCGCTTCTAACTCACTGTAAGAAAGAGAACTGATCGCCATTTGAACAACAGCTTTGCTTCTCGCTTCTTCTTCAATTTCATCTGCCTTTTCACGAAGAATTTCCATACCGACAACCGTTGCACCATATTCAGCTAAAATAAGATCATCATCTTCAAACTGTTCGTCTACACGCGCTAAAATTAATGTACCAAGCCGGTCCCCTCCGCCAATGATCGGAACAATTGTTGTTAAACCATTTTTGAATAACTCTCTATTCTCAATCGGAAATGCTGTATATTCACTATATACATCTAGATTGGGAGAGGTTTCTTCTATATTAAACAAATTATTCGTGTATTCAGTCGGGAACTGACGATCCTTTAACATCTGCCTCATACGGTCATTTTCAATTTGCTGGTTAACAGCAAACCCTAATAGCTTCCCGCGGCGGCTCACAACGAAAATATTCGCATTAATTACTTCACTTAATTTTTCAGCCATTTCTACGAAATTAACTGGTTTCCCCGCTACTCTTTGGAGCATTGCATTAATCTTACGAGTTCTTTCTAATAAAACCATTGACTTGCCTCCCGATCTTGTTCTTATAAAATAAATTGGCTAAGATCTTTATTTTTTGCAATTTTACTTAGCTTTTCTTCCACATATTGCGGTGTTATAACAATTTTATCCAGGTTAATATCAGGTGCTTCAAATGATAGATCCTCTAGAAGCCGCTCTAATATCGTATGTAATCGTCTTGCACCAATATTGTCTGTATCTTGATTCACTTCAAATGCAACCTCTGCAAGTTTATAAATAGCATCGTCAGAAAATTCCAATTGTATACCTTCTGTCTCAAGCAGAGCAATATATTGCTTTAATAATGCATTATTCGGCTCCACTAAAATGCGGACAAAATCATCTACACTTAGCTTTGTCAGTTCTACACGGATTGGAAATCTTCCTTGCAGTTCCGGAATTAAATCAGAAGGCTTTGCAATATGGAATGCACCTGCTGCGATAAATAAAACATGATCTGTCTTAACAGGACCATATTTTGTCACAACAGTTGATCCTTCCACGATCGGTAAAATATCCCTTTGTACACCTTCTCTTGAAACATCTGCTCCAGACCCTTGGGATTTCTTCGCAATCTTATCAATTTCATCAATAAAAATAATCCCTGAGTTTTCAGCCCTGTGAACAGCTTCTGCTGTCACTTCATCCATATCAATAAGCTTTGTCGCTTCTTCATTTGTTAACACTTTACGAGCTTCTTTTACAGTGAGCTTGCGCTTCTTCTTTTTCTTTGGCATTAAACTGCCGAGCGCATCCTGCATATTCATTCCCATTTGCTCCATGCCCGAACCTTGAAGCATGTCAAACATAGATGGCTGCTGTTCTTCCACTTCAACAACAACATAATAATCTTCTAATTCACCGAGTGCAAGCTTATGCGCTGTTTTTCGGCGCTGCTCTTCTATATTCATATCTTCAGCAGTCGTTTCTGTCTGCTGCTCCTGTGCAGCATTTCCACCAAAGAGCATTTCAAGCGGATTTTTATAAGCTGTTTGCTTCTTCTTACCAGGAACGAGCAATTCCACTAAACGCCTATTTGCATTTTCTTCAGCTGTACCTTTTACTTCATTCATTTTCTCTTCTTTTACAAGACGGATTGCTGTTTCTGTTAAATCTCTTACCATTGATTCAACATCTCGTCCGACATAGCCGATTTCCGTAAATTTTGTCGCCTCCACTTTAATAAACGGAGCACCAACAAGCTTTGCAATTCTTCTTGCAATTTCTGTTTTACCAACACCTGTCGGACCAATCATTAAAATGTTTTTCGGCACTACTTCATCTCTTAGCTTCTCATTCAATAAATTTCTTCTGTAACGGTTACGAAGCGCAACTGCAACTGCTTTTTTGGCAGCTGTCTGCCCTACTATATATTGGTCTAATCGTTCAACAATTTGCTTTGGAGTTAATTGTGTACTCAAAATAACATCCCCCTTACAATTCTTCGACGATAATATTTTCATTTGTATAAACGCATATTTCCCCAGCAATCTTTAAAGAGCCTTCTGCAATTTCTCTTGCCGTCATCGTTTCACCAGCGTAACGTTTTAACGCTCTGCCAGCTGATAAAGCATAGTTACCACCTGATCCAATTGCTAAAATTCCATCATCAGGTTCAATTACTTCACCAGTTCCTGAAATAAGTAAAAGATCTGTTTCATTCATGACAATAAGCATCGCTTCTAATCTTCTTAACACTTTATCGCTGCGCCACTCTTTTGCAAGCTCAACAGCAGCACGCTGAAGATTTCCATTATATTCTTCAAGCCTTCCTTCAAAAAGCTCAAATAATGTAAAAGCGTCAGCGACAGAGCCTGCAAAACCTGCGATCACTTTGCCATTAAATAATTTACGCACCTTTTTGGCTGTATGCTTCATCACGACAGCATTTCCGAACGTCACTTGTCCGTCACCTGCCATCGCTGATTTCCCATTATGCTTAATCGCAAATATCGTTGTCGCATGGAACTCTCCCATACTATGAAACCTCCTCGTAAAATATAATCATCTTTCTATCATATATTTTCAAATGTACAATTTTATTTATCGTTTTCAAAAATTATGCTCTTGGATGGTGTGTCATATAAATTCTCTTTAAGTGATCTTTCGTGACATGTGTATATATTTGTGTAGACGATAAATGTTCATGCCCTAACAGCTCTTGTACACTTCTCATATCGGCACCTTCATTTAATAAATGTGTCGCAAATGTATGACGGAACATATGCGGATGAATATGAACGATCGTGGATGTCTTTTTTATTAATTCATTTAAAATATACTGAATACCGCCAACTGTTAAAGCGCCACCCCGATTATTAACAAAAAGGTAGGAATGCTTTTCTGTCTGCTTTAATTTCGCCATCAATATTTCTCTGCCAGAAGCAATATATTGTTCAAGTGCTTCATGTGCATAACTGCCAAAAGGAACATATCTTTGCTTCCCGCCCTTACCATTAACAAGAACTGTACCAACAGAAAAATCAAGGTCTTCAAGACGGATTCCACAGCATTCACTAACACGAATTCCTGTTCCATATAAAACTTCTAATATCGCCTGATTTCTTTGACCGAGGGGTGTAGCAATATCTGATATTGTGAATAGCTTTTCCAGCTCTTCTTCAAATAAAAACTGTGGAATTTTCTGTTCTTTTTTCGGTAAAGATACGAGAGAAAATGGATTTTCGGCAACATGTTTTTCCCTCATAAGAAAATGATAAAAGGATCTTAAAGATGAAATTTTTCGAGAGATCGTTTTCCTTGCAAAACTTCTTTTATGTAATTCTGTTAAATATAAACGTATATCTGTATATGTTACTTGCTGCAATGTATCAATTGCCTCTTTTTTTATAAAAGTAAAAAAATCTTTAATATCAGCTTCATATGTTACAATTGTAAGCTGTGAATAATTTTTTTCAATTTGTAAATATTCGATGAAAAACGTTAAATATTTATTTAATTTCTCCATTTTAACACCTCACAAGGGCTCCTAAATGTTATCATACATTCAGCAGCCCTTGCAAATGATATCACATATCTCTCGAAATTTTTCGAATTGTTTCAAGCGCTCTATTAGCGAGTGCTTCGTAGCGTTCTTTTTTATTTCTAATTCTTTCTGGAAGCTCTGCGATAATACCAAAATTCGCATTCATCGGCTGGAAGTTTTTAGAGTTCGTCGTTGTAATATAACGTGACATGCTTCCGATAGCTGTTTCATGCGGAAATTCGATAAGCTCTTTTCCTAAAATAAGATTTGCTGCATTTATCCCGGCAACAAGTCCTGATGCTGCTGATTCTACATATCCTTCCACACCTGTCATTTGTCCTGCAAAAAATAAATTTTCACGGCCCTTATACTGATATGTCGGTTTTAATAGATTTGGTGAGTTAATAAAAGTATTTCGATGCATAACACCGTAGCGAACAATTTCTACATTTTCTAAACCCGGGATAAGAGAAAGCACTTCTTTTTGTGGACCCCATTTTAAATGTGTTTGGAAACCGACAAGATTATAAAGTGTTCCCGCTGCATCATCTTGTCGAAGCTGAACGACTGCATGTGGTCTTTTTCCTGTTTTTGGATCTTCTAATCCAACTGGCTTAAGCGGTCCAAACAGCATCGTTTTCTTTCCTCTTCCTGCCATTACTTCAATCGGCATGCATCCTTCAAAGAAAATTTCTTTCTCGAATTCTTTAAGTGGAACAGTCTCAGCTGCAATAAGCGCTTCATAAAAACGGTCAAATTCTTCCTCTGTCATCGGACAGTTTAAATAAGCTGCTTCCCCTTTATCATAGCGGGATTTTAAATACACTTTATCCATATCGATACTTTCTTTTTCAATGATCGGTGCTGCTGCATCGTAGAAATATAAATATTCTTCACCTGTTAATGTTTTTAACTGTTCTGATAAGCTTTGAGATGTTAACGGACCTGTTGCAATAATCGTTGGCCCTTCCGGAATTTCTGTTACTTCCTCATTTACAACTGTCACATTCGGATGATTTTTCACACGGTCTGTTACTTTATCAGCGAACTCATGACGGTCAACTGCAAGTGCGCCGCCTGCTGGAACCGCACAGTCATCGGCTGATCGTATAATGACAGAATCGAGCATTCTCATTTCTTCTTTTAGAACACCGACCGCATTTGTTAACGTATTTGCACGCAATGAGTTGCTGCATACGAGTTCAGCAAATTTATCAGTATGATGTGCAGGTGTTTGTTTAACAGGTCTCATTTCATATAAACGGACTTGAATTCCTCTTTTTGCAAGCTGCCATGCCGCTTCACTTCCCGCTAAGCCGGCTCCAATAACATTTACGATCGTACTATTGTTCATTATCTTTTCCTCCATATTTAAAAAACTAAGTGAAAGAAGGTGAGCGCTTATATGCTCACCTAACTTTGCGGTTCCTCTTTGTAATCACATTTCATACATTGAACTTGTACACCTTTTTTCAATTTCTTCTCTACGAGCACGCTTTCACATTTCGGGCACGCTCTTGCAATCGGCTTATCCCAAGAAAGGAAATCACATTCCGGGAACTGATCGCAGCCATAAAATATTCGGCGCTTTTTTGATTTTCGTTCAACAATATTTCCATTTTCACAATTTGGACATTTCACACCGATTTCTTTTACAATCGGCTTCGTATTACGGCAGTCTGGAAAATTAGAGCATGCCATGAACTTTCCATAACGGCCCATTTTAAAGACCATCGGGTGACCGCATTCTTCACAATCTTCCCCAGCTGGTTCATCCTTTATTTCAACCTTTTCCATTTCGACTTCCGCTTTTTCAATTCTCTTTGCAAAGTCTTTATAAAAATCATCAAGAATTTCCACCCATTGTACGTTGCCATCTTCGACTTCATCGAGACTATTTTCCATTTGCACAGTAAATTCCACATTAATAATTTCCGGGAAAAATTCTCTTACAAGCTCCAGTACAATTTCCCCAAGCTCTGTCGGAACGAAGCGCTTGTTATCAAGTGCAGTATATCCGCGCCTTTGAATTGTATCAAGTGTTGGAGCATATGTCGACGGGCGGCCAATACCTAGTTCTTCCAGTGTTTTTACGAGCCTTGCCTCTGTATAACGTGGTGGAGGCTGTGTGAAATGCTGAGCAGGTTCAAGATCTTTGGAAAATATCTCATCCCCGTTTTCAAGATCTGGAAGCATTTTATTTTTCTCTTCCGCCTGATCATCGCTTCCTTCTACATACACTTTCATAAAGCCGGAAAACTTAACTTTTGAGCCTGTTGCACGGAATATAACTTCATTATTATTAAGATCAACGCTCATCGTATCAAGAATAGCCTGTGCCATTTGACTTGCTACGAATCGTTCCCAAATAAGTTTGTAAAGTCTTAATTGGTCCCTGCTTAGAAACTCTTTTAAACTATTTGGTTCCCGCGTTGCTGATGTAGGACGGATCGCTTCATGGGCATCTTGTGCATTTGAATTATTTTTTGGCGCTCTTTTAACAGTCGCTGTATATTCTTCACCGTATTTCTCAATAATAAATTCTTTTGCTTCCGTTTCTGCCGTTTCTGAAATCCTCGTTGAATCCGTTCTCATGTATGTAATGAGACCGACTGTTCCATCAGCACCTAAATCGATTCCTTCATAAAGCTGCTGGGCAATCATCATTGTCTTCCTTGCCCTGAAGTTCAATTTTCTAGCCGCTTCCTGCTGTAAAGTAGATGTTGTAAAAGGAAGGGCAGGATTTCTACGGCGTTCCTTTTTTGTTACATTTTGTACAGTGAAATTATTTCCATCTAAATGTTTTAATATGTTCTGTACATCTTCTTCTGTTTTTAATTCTACCTTTTTACCATCCATCCCGTAAAATGAGCCTTCAAATTCACGGTTTCCTTTTAAAAAGCTGCTTTCGATTGTCCAATATTCTTCAGGAACAAATTCATTAATTTCTTTTTCTCTATCAATGATTAATCGTAAAGCAACAGACTGCACTCTTCCTGCGCTTAATCCCTTTTTCACCTTTTTCCAAAGGATCGGGCTTATTTTATAACCAACTAAACGGTCAAGAATTCGGCGTGCCTGCTGGGCATCAACAAGATCCATATTGATCGCGCGAGGATGTTTGAATGATTCTTTAATGGCATCTTTCGTAATTTCATTAAAAACAACGCGGCAATCTGAATGCACATCAAGATCTAAACTATGTGCCAAATGCCATGCAATCGCTTCCCCTTCACGATCTGGATCGGCTGCCAGATATACTTTCTTTGCTTTTTTTGCAGCTGTTCTTAATTCCTTCAGGACATTTCCTTTCCCTCGGATCGTTATATACTTCGGTTCAAAATTCTTTTCTACATCAACGCCAATCTGACTTTTCGGTAAATCACGAACATGTCCCATCGACGCTTTCACTTTATATTTTTTTCCTAAATAACGTTCAATCGTCTTTGCTTTTGCAGGCGATTCAACGATAACTAAGTAATCAGACATCTTTTATTTCCTCCTTAAAGAGGTCTCTCTCTTTTTCATTTCCTATTCACTTGTAAAAATTGTTTATTCGTTTGTAAATCTCCACTATTATTAAATATTCATATCCGTTTTGTCAAACAGTAAATTTATTTTTCTTTCATTTCTATAAAGGAAATCACTTAAATAATTGACTAAACAGATAGAATTTTGTCGTATATTTTTAAATAATTTGATCAAATTCTTCTGTTATATCATTTGCAGTCGTTACTAATTTTGCTCCCTGTTGGATAAGCTCATTTGTCCCTGCATAATTTTCGTCAAAAATAGAGCCGGGAACAGCAAAAACTTCACGGTTTTGCTCAAGTGCCTGATGAGCTGTAATGAGGGAACCACTTCTTTTTTTCGCTTGGATAATAATTGTTCCTAAACCGAGACCGCTAATAATCCGATTTCTCAGTGGGAAATGCCATTTTTGAGGAATAGTTGCTGGTGGAAATTCTGAGAGGAGAATATGTTTTTCACTAATTTCTCGGGCTATTCGCCAGTTTTCTTTCGGATATAAATGATAAAAGCCACCACCGATTACCGCAATCGTTTTCCCATTGTTTTCAAGTGTTAATTTATGCGCGAATGTATCAATACCTTTTGCCAGTCCGCTTACGATAATCCAGCCTTCTCTTACAAGCGGCTTTATAAATTTTTCGACAGTTTCTATTCCATTTTTCGATGGTGTCCGTGTACCAACAATACTAATTATTTTCTTTAATTGAAAAAGACTTAGATCCCCTTTGCAAAATAAAAAAGGTGGAGGATCTGCAATATTTTTTAATAATTTAGGATAAAGGACATTTGTTAAAGGAAGGAAAGAAATTTTTTCATCATCGTATTTTTTTAATAGCTTATTCACATCAATCGACTCGTAATCCGCATGGAACGACTTAATTTTTTCATTAGATAATTTAAAATAATGATTCCAATGCTGATCATTTAGCTCATCAATAATTTGCAATGTGGGGTCCATTTGAATAAGTTTCAAAATAATCTGATTCGACATTCCACGACAATGTGCCAATATGAAAAGTTTTTTCGTTTCCATTTTATCCACCTTATATTTAATAGTAGAAAAGAAGGAACAATCATTGTTCCTTCTTTTATCATTAGTGTGTTCTACATTTATCATATAACCCTTTTTCTTTTAAAACAGAAATTAATGTTTCACCCATAACAGATGGTGTTTCTGCTACTTTAATTCCGCATGCATTCATCGTTTTGATCTTTTCTTCTGCCGTTCCTTTACCGCCTGAAATGATCGCACCGGCATGGCCCATCCGTTTACCTGGAGGCGCTGTTTGTCCGCCAATGAAGCCTACAACCGGTTTTGTCATATTTGCTTTTACCCATTCAGCAGCCTCTTCTTCCGCTGTACCGCCAATTTCACCGATCATAATGACAGCGTATGTTTCCGCGTCTTCATTGAACGCTTTTAATACGTCAATGAAATTAGTTCCATTTACAGGATCACCGCCAATACCGACTGCTGTCGATTGGCCGATTCCTTCCTGTGTAAGCTGGTGAACAGCTTCATATGTTAAAGTACCTGAACGGGAAACAACACCAACATGGCCTTTCTTATGAATATAGCCAGGCATAATACCGATTTTACATTCATCAGGCGTAATAACTCCCGGACAGTTCGGTCCGACCAGACGTGTCTTCTTTCCCTCCATATAGCGCTTTACCTTTACCATATCTAGAACAGGTATATGCTCTGTAATACAAATGACGATATCAAGCTCTGCATCAACCGCTTCAATAATCGCATCAGCAGCGAAAGGAGCGGGTACATAAATAACAGAGGCGTTCGCACCTGTTGTTTGTACCGCATCAATGACCGTATTAAAAACAGGTAATCCTTCTACCTCTGTACCACCTTTACCAGGCGATGTTCCGCCAACGATATTCGTTCCGTACTCAAGCATTTGCTTCGTATGGAATAATGCAGTTGAACCAGTAATACCTTGTACGATTACTTTTGTATCTTTGTTAATAAATACACTCATTTATTCGTCCCCTCCCTTTCCGTTAACCGACTAATGAAACGATTTTTTTAGCACCATCTGCCATAGATTCAGCAGATGTAATGTTTAAGCCTGATTCATTTAAAATCTTTTTGCCAATCTCAACATTCGTTCCTTCGAGTCGAACGACTAAGGGAATCGATAATCCGACTTGTTTTGTCGCTTCGACAACACCTTCTGCAATGACATCACATTTCATAATTCCTCCAAAAATATTAACGAAAATCCCTTTAACATTTTGGTCAGATAAAATAATTTTAAATGCTTCTGTTACCTTTTCTGCTGTTGCCCCGCCGCCAACATCAAGGAAGTTTGCCGGGTCTCCACCATAAAATTTAATAATATCCATCGTTGCCATCGCAAGGCCTGCACCGTTAACCATGCAGCCGATATTTCCATCTAATGAAATATAGCTTAAATCATATTTTGATGCTTCAATTTCCTTTTCATCCTCTTCTTCTAAATCACGATACTCTAAAATATCTTTATGGCGATATAAAGCATTGGAATCAAAATTCAACTTGGCATCAAGGGCCATTACATTTCCATCACCAGTTACAACTAGCGGGTTAATTTCAGCAATGGAACAATCTTTTTCTATAAAAACTTTATATAAACCTAGCATAAATGCTGCAGCTTTATTAATTAATTCTCGAGGAATATTAATATTAAATGCAATTCTACGAGCTTGATAGCTTTGAAGACCGATTGCAGGATCAATTGTTTCTTTAAATATTTTTTCAGGTGTCTTCTCTGCTACTTCTTCAATTTCAGTACCGCCCTCTTCAGATGCCATTAAGACGATACGGCTCGTTGCACGATCTAAAACGAGTCCAATATAATATTCTTTTTTAATATCGCAGCCTTCTTCAATAAGCAAGCGCTTTACTTCCTTGCCTTCAGGCCCCGTCTGATGTGTGATAAGTGTTTTACCGAGAATCTCCTCAGCATATGTACGAACTTCTTCTATATTTTTCGCCACTTTTACACCACCGGCTTTCCCACGTCCGCCAGCATGTATCTGTGCCTTTACGACTGTTACATCTGTACCTAATTGTTTCGCAGCCTCTACCGCTTCATCAGCCGAAAAAGCAACGCGTCCATTCGGTACCATAACACCGTATTTTCTTAGCAGTTCTTTCCCTTGATACTCATGGATATTCATTTTTTATCCTCCCTAAAAGAAAAAATAGACTGCGCTTTCATTTTATTAAATAGTTTGTACATTGTCTAGCATATCATGGAAATTGCTATAGTGAAACTTCCTTCAGGAGGATTTTTTCATCTCTCCTGAAGATTAGCTGGATTTCCTATTTTTTCTTTCCTGTCATATTATCAATCCTATAAATAAAAGCGAATATTTCGGCAACTGCTTCGTATAATTCTTCAGGGATTTGCTGGTGGATTTCAAGCTTTGATAATACTTCGACAAGGGATGGGTCTTCCTGAATATGAACATTATTTTTAGTAGCTTCTTTAATTATATTTTCAGCTATATATCCTTTTCCTTTGGCAATCACTTTTGGAGCCTGAGTTAGTTCTTTATCATAGGTCAAAGCTACAGCCCGCTTTTTCTTTACGTCCTCTTTCATATCGTAATATCAACTCCCCCAGTGTATCCATTAGTTTTTGAATATACTTGCGGTCTTGTTAATTTTACTTTTTCTTCGTCTTTTTCCTGTGTAAATGGACGAACTTTAATAGAAGACAATTGATAGTTCATTTCTAGTAAACTTTCTTTTAAACTATCTGTCTGCATTTTAACTAATCCATCTAAATATTCATTATTATTTAAAACAGATATTGTTAAAATCCGGTTCTGAATATGAACATCAATCATTACTTCCTCTAAATACAATAACTCAAGATAAAATAGAATTCGGCAGTAGTTAGGATCAATCGTTCCATCAGCACGTTTTTGTCCATTCCACTGGATCGTTAAATCTGTTTCATGTGTACCTAAGTTTAACGGAATTTGTGTAATGATTTGCTGTGTTGGACCATTATCTTGATGAAGAAGTGTATTTCCATTCAATCTTAAAATAAGCTGATCAATTTGTTCACGTACAGCTGGAATCTGAACATCTTTTTGCGCAGCTATTAACATTTGTTTAAGTCCGTTCAAATTTTCTTCTACCTTCGTAAAGCCTTCTTTACTTAACTGCTGTAAAAGGGATATTTCCCCTTTCTGTCCTAATTTTTCATCCAAAGCTGTAAATAGCTGCAAAACATCCTGCTTCGTCTCTATAATAGGGATTTGACTGATAACACGTTGAAGCAGAGTTATTTCTCCTTTTGTAAACTGTTCACTGCTATTATTTACTGCTTGATTTGCTGTCATTGGTAATGCTCTCTCATTTATCGCCTGTTCTTTAGGGATATTAGCAAGCGTTGCTTCTGATTTTACTTCATTCCCTCCATCAGATTGGACAATGACAAGCTGATTTTGCACTAATGAATTGCTTTTATTGCTTGCTGCATTTATCTGGCTTCCTGTATTTATATTTACCTGTACTTTTGCTTCTTGTTCCCTGCTTGGTTGGACAAGAACAGACTCTATTTGCGCTTGCTGACTATTTTTGTTCATTAGCACTTGAGATTGTTCACTTGATTGCACTGCTGTAGATGAACTCGTTTGTGGTTTTACCTGGCTCTCTCCAGCCACCTGATTTTGCACTTGCTGTTGAATATTTTTATTTATTAGTAATGGTGACTGCTCATTAGGCTGCATCACGCCCGCTTGCAGCCTTATTTGCTCTCCTTGAGCCGGTTGGTTAACTATTCCTTGTCCACTGCTTTTATTCGTTAACGTCGCAGTCTGGGCATTATTCTGCCCTGCTGATTCCATCTTCACTAACTCCTCTTGCAGCATATTTAAAATAGAAGATTGATTTTGTCCCGGCTGTGCAAGTTTATTTATGAGTGATACGATGGTTTGAACATCTTGTTTCGCTGTTTTTGGATTATTCATTTCTTTCATTAATGCTGCAATTATTTTTTCCTTATAGTTTTCAAGCGGTTTTTGCAAGATTTCCAGAAGGTTATTTTTCAAATCAGTAATCGTCTTTGTCCCGCTTCGCTCTAAATTTAAATTAGTATGCAGGGACTGAAGGTTTTTATTTAATGCTTCTTCGCTTTGAGCAGCAGTAAGCGATTTAATGACACTTTCTGTCATTGGCAAGTTTTTATTTAAAGCAAAGAGAATTGCCTGAACAGCCTTTTCCTGATCCATTCTCGGTATCGACTTTAGCAGTTGGAGCGCCGCTGATAATTCTGCTTTTGTAAAAGAAATGTTTTGTTTCATCAGCTCTGTTACAAGCATCATATTTTCTTTCGTTGGACGAATTTGCATAAGCGAGAGAAGGTCTTTCGCCTGCTGTACGGCTGTTAATTTTTCTCCTACTGCTTCTTTTAATACCTTTAGCTGGATACCACCTGTTTCATCCGTACCCTTTACAACGAACCAATAATTTTGCAAGGAGTTTAAAGCAGTTTCCAGCTGAGCAACCATTTTTGTCTGCCCGATTTGAATCATTGCCTTCTGGTCGAGGAAAAGCTTTGTCACTTTTCCAATGACGATTTCATTTTCTTTTAATGACAGCGTCTGATCATTTTTAATCATCTCTTGTGCCACTTGTTTAAATACGTTTTTCATCGCCATAATCGGTTCCATTTAAACACCCTCCCTACTTCTATACTAAGTTTTTCACCGGTGCGAAACTTTTTCGATGCTGTTGTATTGGGCCATATTTATATAAAGCCTCTAAATGTGCTTTCGTCCCGTAACCCATATGCTTATCAAAACCATATTCTGGATAGTCTTTAGCAAGATCTTGCATCATACGGTCTCTTGTCACTTTTGCAATACATGAACTGGCCGCGATGGAGACACTTTTTGCATCTCCTTTAATAATTGCCTGCTGCGGAATTGAAACTTGTAATTCCATCGCATCAAGCAATAAATAATCAGGCTTTATTGTTAGGTTTTTAATTGCCTCTGTCATTGCAAGCTTTGTCGCCTCATAAATATTCACTTCATCAATCACTTCTGATGAAATAATACCGATCCCAACGGCAAGAGCATTTTCATTTATAAAGTGAAAAAACTCTTCTCTTTTTTTCTCTGATAATTTCTTAGAATCCGTTAATCCAGGTAAATAAAAATCTTCAGGTAAAATAACAGCCGAGCTAACGACTGGACCTGCTAAAGGACCTCTTCCGACTTCATCAATGCCTGCAATGAACTGGTAGCCAAGCTGACGAGCTTTTCCCTCGTACTCTGACATAGTTAAAAATAAATTTCGGTCACTTTCGTCTTTTTCATATTGTTTCATCCATCTATTAACGAGCTGCTGGACAGTTTTTCGAGTGTCTTCCTTACATTCCTTTAAAAAAGGATCGTTAATAGAAGTAATATTTTCTAATTTCATCTTAATTTCTTTTGAAGATAATGTCATATGCCTCACCTTTCAATTACTGTTTATATCGGTTTATTTAAAAATAAATAAAGTTCAACGAATGATCATAGAGGGTCTCAACCCAACTCTCATCACTCATTGAACTTTTAGACTTTATTATTCTTCCTTATGAAAATCAGCCGGTGTTTCAAACGTCAGCCTTCCGAGCTTTTCAGAACGAAGCTCTCTTAATACAAGCTCAGACGTTTTATCATAATCAATATAACCGCCTGACATGAGACAGCCACGTTTCTTTCCGATTTCATCGAATAATGGGACGATATCCTCATCATCAAATTGCTCTATTCCATATCGTTCCTTTAATCTTTCAGGATAGTTTTCCTTCAAAAACTTCAATGCATAAACAGTAATTTCCTGTAAATTTAAAATTGTGTCTTTTATCGCACCAGTCGTCGCAAGCTTCAACCCTACTAATTGATCTTCAAATTTCGGCCATAAAATACCCGGTGTATCAAGCAGCTCTAATTCCTTGCCAACTTTCACCCATTGCTGTGCTGTTGTTACCCCTGGTCTATTACCCGTTTTTGCAATATTTTTGTTTGCTAGACGGTTAATAAGCGTTGATTTTCCGACGTTTGGAATTCCGATAATTAACGCTCTAATCGCTCTTGGCTTCACACCTTTTGCCGCTAAACGGTCAAACTTCTCACGCAGTATTACTTTTGATAGTGTAATAATCTGCTTTAAACCTGTTCCCGTCTGCGAATCGATCGCAAGTGCGGGAATATCTTTTTGTTTAAAATAGGCGATCCATTCATTCGTCACTTTTTCATCAGCCATATCTGCTTTATTTAATAAAACAATTCTTGGCTTCATGGAAACAATTTCATCGATCATTGGATTTCGGGAAGACATCGGCAGCCTTGCATCAACAAGTTCAAACACAATATCAATATACTTTAATTTTTCTGTCACTTGTCTGCGGGCTTTTGCCATATGACCTGGAAACCATTGAATTGCCATATTAAATCACACCTTTTGCTACAACATTATTTTACGAATCTTACATCTGATAAAGGCCAGAAGACAAAACTAGTTTTCCCCATTACTTCATCGATAGGAACTGTCCCAATTTGACGGCTGTCCTTACTGTACCTCCGGTTATCACCCATAACGAAAATTTCCCCTTCAGGAACAGTTGTTTTTCCAGTTCTCTCTTCAAGCGTGAATGATTCTGTTAAAGGACCGTCTAAAAGCTCCTTTTTATATTCATCCAAATAAGGTTCATCATATTTTTTACCATTAATATAAAGCGTATCATCTTTATATTCGACATGATCGCCAGGTAAACCGATTACCCTCTTAATATAATCCTTTTCCTCAGTCGCATGGAATACAACGATATCAAAGCGTTCCGGTTCGCCTATTTTATAGCCTAATTTATTAACAATCATCCGGTCTTGCGTATGTAATGTCGGCATCATCGATTCACCATCCACAATAATTGGTGTGAAAAATAAATATCTAATAGCTCCTACTACAAGAAAAGCAATTCCCAATGCAATGACCCAATCCAAAAACTCGTTTCTCTTTTTCTTCTCCGTCATAACTTCACCTGCTTATACAATCAAAATTTATTTCTAAGTATAACTATACATTAATACGACATCATTCTACAACTTCTACAAAAGAGATTTTTCTATTCTTATATCAATGGTTAGTTCCATATGTATTATGTAGGGAATAAAGTGAAAAAGGGACTTGTCAATAAACAAGCCCCCCTTTTTTACATTTATATAATAAATGTAATTATTATCGAATTTCTTTAATACGTGCAGCTTTTCCACGTAATTGACGTAAGTAATAAAGTTTCGCACGGCGTACTTTACCACGACGAATTACTTCAAGCTTCTCGATCTTTGGTGTGTGTACTGGGAATGTACGCTCAACGCCTACACCGTAAGAAATCTTACGTACTGTAAATGTTTCGCTAATACCGCCACCACGACGCTTGATCACAACGCCTTCAAACACCTGAATACGTTCACGAGTACCCTCGATAATTCTAACGTGTACGCGTACTGTATCACCAGGACGGAATGCAGGAAGATCAGATTTTAACTGTTCTTTTGTGATATCTTGAATTAATTGTTGCATTCTTTTCAACTCCTTCCAACAGATGCTCTTACGAAACCTTTCTGGTCGTAGCGGAACACCCTTTTAAGACCGTAAAACGAATAATATCCGCTCTCCAAGTCACGAGATTTATCATAACATATACATATAGTAGAATCAATAGTTTTCGCTATTTTTCAAACTCTTTTAACCATTGTTTTTGTTTTTCAGACAAAGGGTAGTTATTTAATAAATCAGGTCTTCTTTCAGCTGTTCTGCGAAGTGATTCTTTTTCGCGCCATTCATCAATAAATTTATGATTTCCTGATAAAAGAACATCCGGGACCTTCATTCCACGGAAGTCACCCGGACGGGTATAATGCGGATGTTCCAGCAGTCCTGAACTAAATGAGTCAAGCACAGGTGAATCTTCGTTTCCAAGGACATCTGGAAGCAGCCTGACGACACTGTCTGCAATAACCATGGACGGCAGTTCTCCACCTGTTAATACAAAGTCACCGATTGAAATTTCGTCGGTTACGAGATGTTCACGAATTCTGTCATCATAGCCTTCATAATGACCGCAAATAAACAGCAAATGCTCTTCTTTCGCTAATTCCTCCGCCTTTTTCTGCGTATATGTCACACCTTGCGGACAGACGAGAATAATCCGCGGTTTTGTTTCTGATTCCTTTTTGATTGCTTCAACGGCATCGAAGATCGGCTGAGGCTTTAACACCATTCCTGCGCCGCCGCCATATGGGTAATCATCAACATTTTGATGCTTATCATCCGCATAATCCCGGAAATTAATGACATTAAAATGAACAGCGTTTTTTTCCTGTGCCTTCTTCAAAATAGATTGTCCTAAAACACCTTCAAACATTGCCGGAAACAACGTTAAAAAATCGATTCGCATTAGTCAATTAATCCTTCCATTAATGAAATGATTACTCGCTTTTCGTCCACATCAATTTCTTTTACAATATCATCAATATACGGGATAAGCGCATCTTTACGAGCTTTCCGTTTTACAACCCAAACATCGTTTGCCCCTGTTGTTAGAATCTCTCTGATTGTACCGATCTCTTCATCTTCTTCTGTGACAACTTTGCACCCGATAATTTCATGAAAATAAAATTCACCTTCATCAAGCTCACTAAGCTGCTCCTCCGGTACTTTCAAAAGAGAACCTTTAAATTTTTCCACATCTTGAATAAAAGGCATCCCTTCAAACGTCAGCAGATCAAATGACTTATGTACACGATGCGTGTCAACAATTACTTCCACCGGTTCATCATTATTCTCTGTGAAAATATAAAGCTTATTACCAGGCTCATATCTCTCATCTGCAAAGTCCGTTTTTGAAATAACTCGTACTTCGCCTCTTATACCGTGAGTATTGACGATTTTTCCAACATTAAACCATTTCTGTTCCATTTTATTCACCCCTAGCGTATTTGCTCAACAATTCCATCTTTAATAACAATTGTTTTTTCTTTTATAAGCTCATCCCAATTATCGCCTTCATTCACTTCGATAATCGCATCTATTTCTTTTTCTTTTATTTCCGTACCGAGCGGCAATATATGAACTTGTTCAAGCTGAAATTGAATATTTTTAATATCTTCATATCTTTTTTCAATTTCTTTCGTATATTTTGCACGAATATCAGGATTTTTTTTCGTTTTATTTATCTTTTTTAATTCAAAATAAAGCTGGTCACGCTCACGCTCTAATTGCTGTTTTCTTTTCTTGAATTGAGTAACTAACTGTTCTTTGCTTTTCTCTGTTATTACTTGTTTAATTGATACACGCTGGAGTATTTTCATTTTTGCCTCCTTCGTATCTTTTACTTTAATAAACGATTAAAAAAGGGGAGGAACTGCCCTCACCCTTTTTTAGTCGTTAATTTCAAGTTGTATTCGCTTTGATGAACTAGTTCCTGCTGCATATACAACAGTCCGAATCGCTTTTGCAATGCGACCTTGTTTCCCGATCACTTTTCCAATATCTTCTTTATGAACAGTGAGCTTAAAAGTAATATGACGTTCAAGCTCATGTTCTGTAATATTAATATTATCAGGATAATCGACAAGCGGTCTTACAATCGTTTCGATTAACTCTTTCATCTTCTGATCGTTCATTACTTGCTGTATTTAGCGTTGTGGAATTTTTCCATAATGCCTTCGTTTGAGAACAAGTTACGAACTGTATCAGATGGTTTTGCACCATTTTGCAGCCATTTTAATGCTAATTCTTCGTTAATTTTCACTTCAGCTGGTTGTGTAACTGGGTTATAAGTTCCAACTGTTTCAATGAAACGTCCATCACGTGGTGAACGAGAGTCTGCTACAACGATACGATAGAAAGGAGATTTTTTTGCTCCCATGCGTTTTAAACGAATTTTTACTGCCATTTAATATTGCACCTCCGAAAATGTTTCAACAAGATAGTATATTATCAAATAAATATTACATTGTAAAGGTTTTTTTCTTGTCAGATGAAAAACCTTTTAAATAAACGGTCGACAGGATAGAAATATACTCATTACATGAACGGAAATTTCATGCCTAAGCCTTTTTTCTTTCCTTTTGTCATATTTGTCATTTGCTTCATCATTTTTTTCATATCATCGAATTGCTTTATAAGACGGTTCACTTCTTGAACAGATGTACCGCTTCCTTTTGCAATTCTCTTTTTTCGTGAAGCATTAATAATTTCAGGCTGTTCTTTTTCTACTTTTGTCATAGAACGAATAATTGCTTCGACGTGGCCAATCTGTTTCTCATCGACTTGCATGTTTTTTAAGCCTTTAATCTTATTCGCTCCTGGAAGCATCCCGAGTAAATCTTCGAGCGGCCCCATATTTCTTACTTGTCCTAATTGGTCAAGGAAGTCATCTAATGTAAACGACTGTGTACGCATTTTCTGCTCAAGCTCTTTTACTTTTTCAGCGTCTACATTCGCCTGCGCCTTTTCAATTAAGGTCAGAACATCACCCATCCCAAGTATACGGGATGCCATACGTTCTGGATGGAATGCTTCAAGTGCATCGAGCTTTTCACCGAGACCGATAAATTTAATTGGCGTATTCGTTACAGAACGAATCGAAAGCGCTGCCCCACCTCGCGTGTCACCGTCAAGCTTCGTCAAAACGACGCCTGTTAAGCCTAATTGTTCATTAAAGCTATCGGCAACATTAACAGCATCTTGCCCTGTCATTGCATCAACAACGAGGAAGATTTCGTCAGGCTTACTAAGCTCTTTTACATCCTTTAATTCACCCATTAATTCTTCATCGATATGAAGACGTCCAGCTGTATCAATAAGCACGTAGTCGTGATGCTCTTTTTTGGCAAATTCCAGTGCTTGTTTCGCAATTTCTACTGGACTTACTTTATCTCCTAATGAAAAAACAGGCATGCTTAGCTGTTTTCCTAAAGTTTCAAGCTGCTTAATAGCTGCAGGACGGTATATGTCAGCTGCAACGAGCAATGGACTGCGATTATGTTTCTTTCGCAGGAGATTTGCAAGCTTTCCAGTCGTTGTCGTTTTACCGGCACCTTGTAAACCGACCATCATAATGACAGTTGGCGGACGATTAGAAACAGCAATTTGACTTTGCTCTCCGCCCATCAGTTCTGTTAATTCCTCTTTAACGACTTTAATAACTTGCTGTCCAGGTGTTAAGCTTTTCATTACTTCCTGACCGACAGCGCGCTCTGAGACACGCTTAATAAAGTCTTTCACAACTTTAAAGTTTACATCGGCTTCGAGCAATGCAAGACGTACTTCCCGCATCATCTCTTTTACGTCGGCTTCATTTACTTTACCTTTACCGCGAATTTTCGCCATCGTGTTTTGTAATCGGTCGGCTAACCCTTCAAATGCCATACTGTTCGCCTCCCTAATCTAATTTCTCAAGCGTTTTTAAAAGTTCTAATATTTCAGTTTGGCCTTGTTTTTCTACAATTTCTTCTAGCGTCTGCATTATTTTTTGGCGCTCCTGAAATTTCTGAAACAATAATAATTTTTCCTCATACTGCTCAAGCATTGCTTCCGTCCGCTTGATATTATCATATACCGCTTGACGGCTGACATTGTATTCTTCAGCAATTTCACCGAGGGAATAATCATCTAAATAGTATAACGACATATAGCTTTTCTGCTTTGGCGTTAACAACGATTGATAAAAATCGAGTAGAAAGTTCAATCTCGTCGTCTTTTCAAGCAACATGCGCGATCCTTCCTATCTCTTGTTAAGTGAATTACCTTTACATGTTAATAGTTTACATACGTAAATATCCATTGTCAAGCTGAAAAGCTTCGTACAATAGTATATATACGAATTAATATTATGAAGCATATTAAATCAAACATAGTAGAGTCCATGATTTCTAATTTTTCCTACTCAAGTATATAAAACGGAGAAGAAAAGCAAGCTTAGATTGTAAATGAATGAGTTAAAAATTAATAAGATTTCACTATAAAATGCCTATTGGAAATAACAGTTTAGTTCCAACATTTTATGTTAGAAAAATAACTAGGATTAATATAGTTAAGTTTTTTTGATTTTTACCTGCCATTAGCTTTATAATGATATAGGAATTTTCATCATATTAGGAGTGATTATAAATGAGTGAAGCACAAACTATTAAAAACATCTGGCTTCTTCACAGAGTCGTAGGAAATGAAATCGTTGATATGCTGTCTGACGAACATTTAGATTTCCGTCCATGGGATGGTGCAATGACATTAAAGGAACTTGTTTTACATACTGTTATCGGGACTCATAAGTTCGCGGAAGCTGTTCAACTTGGAACTACTGTTTCTTCTACAGTTGAAAAAGAAATAAATACAGCTGAAGAGCTGAAACAGCTTGTACATGAAGTAACAGAAAAAACAACAGAAGTATTAGATGGTTTAACAGATGAGAAATTATCAGCTCTTGTTGATGCAACAAGACTTGTCGGCACATATATGCCAGGGAAATCTTTGCTTCACACGATGCGTGACCATGAAATCCATCATAAAGGACAATTATATGTTTACATCCGCATGATCGGATTCGAAAAAGTTCCTCCATTTATGAAATTAAGATTATAGTATAAAAAAACAGTTCCCGAGGGAACTGTTTTTTTCAGTCTTCTTCGTCAACTAAGTCAGCGAACAGACCGTATACATACTGTTCAGCATTAAATTGCTGAAGATCGTCCATTTTCTCTCCTAAACCGACGAACTTAACCGGTATGTCAAGCTCACTGCGGATGGCAAGGACAATTCCTCCTTTTGCTGTACCGTCAAGCTTCGTTAAAACAATACCTGATACATTTGTCGCCTCTGAGAACTGCTTCGCCTGGCTCATCGCATTTTGTCCTGTCGTTGCATCTAAAACAAGAAGCACTTCATGTGGTGCATCCGGTACTTCGCGTTCAATTACACGTTTCACTTTTTCAAGCTCTTTCATAAGATTTACTTTATTTTGCAGACGACCCGCAGTATCACATAACAACACATCCACTTTTCTCGCTTTTGCTGCTTGAACAGCATCAAACATAACAGCTGCTGGGTCCGAACCTTCCGACTGTTTAATAACGTCTACACCGACACGCTCTCCCCATACTTCTAGCTGATCAATTGCACCGGCACGGAATGTGTCACCTGCCGCAAGTAAAACAGATTTTCCTTCTGATTTCAGCATATGTGCCAGTTTTCCGATTGTCGTCGTCTTTCCGACACCATTTACACCGACAAAAAGAATAATATTTAATCTGCTATCCTCTATATTTAATTCGCTCTTTTGTCCTTCTTCGCCTTCATAAATCTCAACAAGCTTTTCAGAAATAACCGCACGCACTTCTTCCGTATCCTGAATATTACGGCGTTTTACTTCTGTTTTTAATTCATCAATTAGATCCATTACTGTCGTTACACCAACGTCAGCACTTATTAATATTTCTTCGAGCTCCTCAAAGAAATCTTCATCCACTTTCCGGTATCTTGCAACGAGATCATTTACTTTTGTTGCAAATGAATCCCTTGTTTTCGTTAATCCCTCTTTAAATTTCTCTGTTACTGAATCTGTCTGCTTTGTAATTTTCTCTTTTAATTTTTTTAAAAAACTCATTCTAATCTTCCTTTCAGCTGGATTTTACAAATTCATTCGTTTCTTCCAGTCTAACAGAAACAAGCTTGGAAACACCTGATTCCTGCATCGTTACACCGTAAAGAATATCAGCCTCTTCCATCGTGCCTTTTCTGTGTGTAATAACGATAAACTGTGTTTCATGACTGAAATTTTTTAAGTATCTGGCAACTCTTTGAACATTCGCCTCGTCTAATGTCGCTTCCACTTCATCCAATATACAAAATGGAACGGGTCTTACTTTAAGAATCGAAAATAGTAAAACAATCGCCGTTAACGCGCGCTCACCGCCAGATAAAAGACTTAAATTCTGCAGTTTTTTCCCTGGAGGCTGGGCGATAATATCGACACCTGTATTTAATAAATCATGGGGATCTGTAAGCCTTAATTCAGCCCGTCCCCCGCCGAAAAGGGATTGAAAAACAGGTTCAAATTCTGCACGAATTTGCTTAAATGTCGTGGCAAAACGATTTTTCATTTCCTCATCCATCTCGTCAATGACTTCATACAATGTATTTTTCGCCTCTGTAAGATCATTCCGCTGTTCTGTTAAAAATGTAAATCTTTCAAACACACGGTCATACTCATCAATCGCCCCTAAGTTTACTGTTCCCAGTTCATCAATTGCAAGCTTAATAAGCCTCACCCGGCTGCGTGCTTCCTCAGCGTCTATTTCAAGAGTATACTTTTCTTTTGCACCTTCAAATGATAAATAGTATTCTTCACGTAAATGATGAAGAAGATTATCAAGCTCTACATCGAGACGGTTTAATTTCACTTCATCATTTTTTAAAACGTCTAAAAGCTGTTTATCAATTCGCATGATCTCTTTTAGCTCAAATTCATCTGCTTCAAGCTTTTTCTGCAATTGCAGCCGTTCTTCTTTCTTCTGTGCGATTAAGCGAATCGTTTCATTTTTATTATTCAGCATTTCCTTCGAAGACTGTTCTATTTTTTGTTCCCCTGAAGAACTGGAATCCATCTCTGTGGTCAGTAAGTCGTAATCCTCTTTTGTCTCTTTTAAACTCATATTTACTGCCGCTAATTCAGCTGTAAGCCGTTCCAGTTTTTCTTTTTCATTTTCAAAAAGCTGTTCTTTTTTAGCAAGAGTTATTTTTAATTCTGTCACCTTTTGCTCAAGATCAACTTTTGATGTCTGCTCTGTTTCCTTTTGAGCCGTCAGCTTTGCAATTTCCTGATCAAGATCCGTTAATTTCTCTGTTATCTCTGCCAGCCTTTCATAAAGCTCTATCTTGCGTTGTTCCACTTTTATTTGCTCATCTTCATATAATTGCTTCTCAGCATCATAAAGCTTCAAATGATCATTGACATTTTTCTCAAGCAATTCCACTTCTCTTATTTCACTTCGGATAGACTGCTCCGCAAGACGAAGCTTTTCACCGCTTCCTCTTAGCTCATCTACTTTTATTTCTTCCTCTTTTATAGAAGTTTTCATCTCTTTTACTTCTACTTCAAGCAGAGCTGTTTTTTCTTCCATTACAGTCAGTTTTTCACCAATCGTTTCAAGCTCACGAGTTCGGCTCAGAATAGAATTATTTTTCTGCTTCATCGCTCCGCCAGTCATCGAACCGCCTGGATTTACAACGTCTCCCTGAAGTGTTACAAGGCGATAGCGGTAGTTAACTCGGCTCGCTAATTCATTCGCTCCCTTTAAATCGGCTGTAATAATAACCGTCCCTAACAGATTCGAAATAATTCTTTTAAATTTCGGATCGACATTTACTAGCTCTGCCCCCACACCGACAAAAGCATCATGATTTTTTAATATTTGAAGATCATTTGCGGGTATCATTCTTTCCTTTATAACGGATAAAGGTAAAAAAGTCGCACGTCCGAATGCATTTCTCTTCAAAAATTCGATCGCTTTTCTTGCTGCTCCTTCATCTGTAACGACGATATGCTGCATAGAACCAGCCAGAGCAATCTCAATCGCAGTCTCAAACTGCTTATCTGTTGTAAGAAGTTCAGCAACCGCTCCAAAAATTCCTCCTATTTCTTCCTTCACCTTTAATATTTCTTTTACACCTTGGAAAAAACCTGCATAATCTCCCTGCATCGCTTCAAGCATTTCTTTTCTGGATTTCGTCTGCTGCAGTAATTGGTATGCCTGATAAAGTGCCGACTCTTTCTTTTGATAAGTAAGCCGGTTTTTTTCCAGTTTCGTCTGTAAATTTCGAAAGCCTGCTACTTGCTCTGATAATTGTTTTTCAATTAAAGAGTATTTTGCTTCCAGACGTCTTTTATTATTTAAAATCTGATCACGCTCAGCTAAATACTTTTGATTAGAATCTTTTAATCTCGTATTTTTACGGCCTTGCTGCTCTTTTTGTTCATGAAGATAATTCAGTTCATTTCTTGCTGAGGCTTGACTATTTAAAAGATCAAAGTACTCACCTTTTAATTTCTCTACTTCTGCTTCTAAATTTTTGCTGTATAAGGCGAGCTCTTTTTGTTTCTCTATTAATTCAGCTTTTAGCTCCTTTACCTCTGTATCATATTTCCTTAAAACCGTTTCATTTTTCGTCTTCTCAGCCTCTAGACCACTTATCTTTTCATTTAGCTCTTCAATCGCTTTTTTCAACTGATCTTTATTTTGATAAGCATTTTTTTTACGTTCTTTTAAAACTTCTTTCCGTCCTTCCAGCTTCTCTAATTCCTCACTGGCACGTAATAATACTTGCTGAAAATCATCGAGCGAGCTATCCAATATTCCGAGAGTTTCACGGGCTTGTGCAGCTTCTGTTTCTTTTTGCTGAAGCTTTACCGCAAGTGTCTGCTCTCTATTTTTTCCTTCTTCGATCGTTTTTAAAAGCTGTTCATAACGCTTATGTAATTGCTCGATTTCATAAACAGTTAAAGCGACTTCAATTTGCTCAAGCTCTTCTTTTTTCTGTAAATAGTCTTTTGCAATAGAAGCTTGAATTTCAAGCGGCTCCACTTGATTTTCCAGCTCATATAGAATATCTTGTACACGATTCAAGTTTTCCTCTGTTTCGACTAATTTATATTCCGCTTGCTTCTTTCTTGTTTTATACTTTAAAACACCCGCAGCTTCTTCAAAAATCGTTCTTCTTGCTTCTGCTTTACTGCTTAAAATTTCTTCAATTTTCCCTTGGCCTATAATAGAAAATGCTTCTTTTCCAAGACCTGAATCCATAAATAAATCAACGATATCTTTTAAACGGCACGCCTGTTTATTTATAAAAAATTCACTTTCCCCCGAACGATATACACGTCTTGTAACGCTTACTTCATTGTAATCAATCGGTAAAGAGTTATCCTCATTATCTAATGTTAACGTCACTTCCGCTACATTCAGTCCTCTTCTCGAGTCACTGCCCGCAAAAATAATGTCTTCCATCTTTGCGCCGCGAATCGATTTTGCAGACTGTTCACCAAGCACCCAGCGTACGCTGTCCGTAATATTACTTTTTCCGCTGCCATTCGGACCGACAACCGCGGTAATTCCTTGTCCAAACTCAACAGTCACCTTTTCAGCAAATGACTTAAATCCTACAATATCTAATTGTTTAAGGAACATACTTTTTCTCCTTAACATCGTAATCTTAAATGTTTAAATTCCATAAGTATTTTATCATATTATGTCGAAAATAGTGTATATAACTATAAACCGTTTTCTGTATTCAATGAATTAATATTTATAAAGGTACACTCATATATTATATTTCACTTTTTCTTTTTAAAAAGCACAGAAACAATCAGCAAACTTATTAAGATAGAGTCGATGATCCTAACAACTGCTGTACCGTAATTCGCAGCCGGTATATAATCTATCAAATACCATATTATGATAAGAATAAGGGCGAGAAAAAATAGAATACACCAAAATGCAAATTTTTGTTTCCAGCAAACAGTTGATCTTATCTCATTCTCTTCAATTCTGTTTTTATAAAACACGTAAATAGTAAGTGCTGTTATTCCGAATAATGTACTTTCATGCTGCAAAAATTTATATAAAGGGATTGTAAAACTGTATAGATGAAATATATGCGAAAAAACTGGAAATTTCATGACGATAAAACCGTCTATATGGGTAAAAGAATCCCATACAACATGTGTTAGCATTCCAAATAGGGCGGAATAACAAAAGATAATTACTTTCCATATATTACTTACATCCTGCTTTTCTACATAAGACTCATGCAAAGAAAATGGTAAGTAATATAATAAAGTTTCTCGGATGAAGAACTTATAAATAAAGTAGACAGCTATCACTAATGGAAGGTTAAGAAAAATAAAACCTGTCAATGTATGTCCGAAGTTACCGACAGGCTGCCCGCTTAAAAAATATTCAAAATCAGGGGCCATACTGCCGAACACCATTGCTGGAAAATGAACATATTTATTTTTTCTCTGGAACGGCAAAACAGCTGCCGGATGCGCAAAAGTTAACGGCATTTTTTTACTCCTATAATTATTATATAAAAAAAGAAGCTCCCAAATTAGGAGCATCCATCATTTCTTTAATTTTTGCAGTTTTGATAGTGCTTCTTGTGCAGCATGCTGTTCTGCTTCTTTTTTGGATTTCCCGCTTCCCGTGCCATATGTTTCCCCGTTCAATGAGACGACAGAAACAAACTCCCGATTATGTGCAGGACCTTTTTCAAGTAAAATTTTATACTCCAGCGTACCTTTTGTGTCACGTTGTACAAGCTCTTGAAGCTGGCTTTTAAAATCCATCACATGCGAAAAAGCACCTTCATTAATTTTAGGAATGACAAACTCATCTAGAAACCGGACGACCGTATGTAGACCTTGGTCTAAATATAATGCACCGATAAAAGCTTCAAAAACATCTGCTAATAATGCAGGTCGTGCACGTCCTCCAGTCATTTCTTCCCCTTTCCCAAGCAGGATAAGACTGCCAAAAGAAAGGCTGTTTGCAAATGATACTAAAGATGGTTCACAGACGATTGCTGCGCGAAGCTTCGTCAGTTCACCCTCACTCATTAGCGGATATTTTTTGAAAAGAAATTGAGAAATAGTAAGTTCTAATACAGCATCCCCTAAAAATTCTAATCTTTCGTTATCTTCGTATGGCTTTTTGCGATGTTCATTCACATACGATGAATGTGTAAATGCCTGATATAAAAGTTTTTCGTTGTCAAACGAATAGCCAATTCGTTCTTGAAATTTCTTAAATTCTTCAATCTTTTTCGAAAATAGCCGTCTATCTCTGTAATGTACATGCTTTTGCATAAGATTACGTACCTCCATCACCATGCAACTGCTAGGGAGCGACATGTTTAACCTACCCTTTTTCCTACACTAATATAATTCTTTTAACCTTTTTAGCGATAATTTATTCACTTCGAGGGGTAAATAGAGAGGTAAAAGCCCCGTATAAACGGGACTTTAACATTCACCAATTACTGTTGGTTATTTATGTAGTTAACAGCATCTCCCACTGTTGCGATTGTTTCTGCATCCTCATCAGAAATTTCCATGTCAAACTCATCTTCAAGCTCCATAACAAGCTCAACTACATCAAGGGAATCTGCTCCAAGATCATCTTTGAATGAAGCCTCTAATTTCACTTCAGACTCATCAACACCTAAACGGTCTACGACGATCTTTGTTACGCGGTTTAAAACATCTGCCATCTTACTTCACCTCCCCTCAAAGTATTATAGTGTATTTCGATTCAAAAAACTAGCAAACATTTATAGTTTTTTTATGTGGAAATTACATGTACATTCCGCCGTTTACGTGAATCGTTTGTCCAGTAATATAACTGCTTCTTTCCGATGCAAGGAATGTAACAGCATTTGCAATATCATCAGGGTCTCCAAGTGCTGCCAGCGGGATTTGTGTAAGCAGAGACGCTTTTACATCCTCAGGAAGCTCGTCTGTCATATCTGTCGCAATAAAGCCTGGTGCAACTGCATTTACCGTAATGTTTCTTGCTGCAAGTTCCTTTGCAGTCGTTTTTGTTAAACCGATAACACCTGCTTTTGCCGCAACATAGTTCGCTTGACCAGCATTTCCGGACGCACCGACAATCGATGTAATATTAATAATTCTTCCACTGCGCTGTTTCATCATTTGACGTGTTACAGCTTTCGTACAGAGGAACACACCTTTTAAGTTCGTATTAATAACATCGTCCCATTCGCTGTCTTTCATTCTCATTAATAGATTGTCACGAGTAATACCCGCATTATTCACTAAAATATCTAAACTTCCAAAACGGCTGATTACTTCTTTCACCATCGCTTGTACATCATCGCCATTTGAAACATCTGCTTTAATCGCAAATGCGTCTGCACCTAATGCTTTAATTTCATCGACAACTTCATTTGCTTTCGCTTCATTCCCAGAAAAATTAACGGCAACATTGATCCCCTGTTTTGCAAGATCAATCGCAATCGCGCGGCCAATTCCACGTGACGCACCTGTTACTAATGCAACTCGAGTCATTTTTATTCCCCCTTTAGTTTTTCAACAGCAGCCTGAACTGATTCAAGATCAGAAATAGCAAGTACTTCAAGTGAACGGTCAATTTTTTTCACTAAACCTGATAATACTTTACCATGACCGATTTCGATAAATGTCGTTACCCCATTTTCAACCATTGTTTTCACAGATTCTTCCCATCTGACTGGCGAATATAGCTGCTCTACTAACAATGTTTTTATTTCTAACACATTATGAACAGGCTTGGCAGTTACATTTGCTACAACCGGAACTTTCGCTTCTTCAAACTGCAGTTCATTTAGTACTGCTTCAAATTTTTCCGCAGCCGGTTTCATAAGCTCTGAATGGAAAGGTCCGCTTACATCAAGTGGAATAACACGCTTTGCACCTTTATCCTTCGCGCTCGTCCCAGCTTTCTCTACACCTTCTGCCGTCCCTGAAATAACGATTTGTCCAGGACAGTTTAAGTTTGCGAGCTGAACAGAATTACCGCCAGCTGTTACTTCATCTGTTACTTCCTTTAAAGCGGAAGCATCCATACCGAGGACTGCTGACATTGCGCCTACACCTGCTGGGACTGCTTCTTCCATAAATTCACCGCGTTTTCTAACCGTATATACAGCATCAGAAAATTGTAATACACCCGCTGCAACCAACGCAGAATATTCACCAAGACTGTGACCTGCGACGAAATCAGCTTCAATATTATTTTTCTTAAAATATTCTAATACAGCAATACTTGTTGTAAGAAGTGCCGGCTGTGCATTATAAGTTAATGTCAATGTTTCCTGCGGTCCCTCAAACATAATATCAGTCAATTTTTCACCGAGTCTGCTATCTGCCTCGTCAAAAATCTTTCTTGCTTCTTCACTGTTTTCATATAATTCTTTTCCCATCCCGACAGCTTGTGAGCCTTGTCCAGGAAAGACGAATGCTATTTTCCCCATAATCTCGCTCCTACTCTTGTTCAATTGATGTTTTAATCGTTTCTGCTACATTATTTGATACCATTTCACTTGCCTGGCGAATCGCATTGAAAATCGCATTCGCATCAGAAGAACCATGCGCCTTAATAACCGGTGCTTTTAAACCGAAAAGTGCTGCACCACCATATTCTGAATAATCCATTTGATGTTTAATCACTCTTAATTGCGGTTTTAGGACAGCCGCTGCGAGCTTCGATGTGAAATTACTCGTTAATGCTGTTTTTAACATAGAAAAAACAGAAATTGCTGTTCCTTCAATTGACTTCAATGCAATATTCCCTGTAAATCCGTCCGTAACAACTACATCTGCCACACCTTCAAGCAAGTCACGTGATTCTACATTCCCAATAAAATTAATGTCCGCTTCTTTTAATAATTCAAAAGCCTGCTTTGTTAATTCATTTCCTTTTTTCTCTTCTGTTCCGACATTCAGTAAACCGATGCGGGGATTTTTCACATTCCTTACTTTCTCTGCATAAATAGAACCCATAATTCCATATTGCAGCAAATGCTCAGGCTTTGCATCAACGTTTGCACCAGCGTCTAAAAGAAGGAAACCATTGCCGTCAATTGTCGGCAATGTCGGTGCAAGTGCCGGTCTTTCAATTCCATCGATCCGACCGACGATAAATAGTCCTGCTGTCATTAATGCTCCTGTATTTCCAGCAGAAATACAGCCGTCAGCGCGCCCCTCTTTTACTTCATTTGCCATTAAAACCATTGAGGCATTCTTTTTGCGACGGACTGCTCTTACCGGCTCGTCTGTCGCTTCAATTATTTCTTCTGTATGTAAAATTGTTATTCTATTATGATCTGTTAAATATTCATTTATTTTCTTTTCATCACCAATTAATGTTACTTCTAACTGCGGGAATGCGGCTACTGCTTTTATAACACCTTCCACAACAGATTTTGGTGCATGATCTCCGCCCATTGCGTCAATCGCTAATTTCATTTTCTTTCCCTGCCTTTAATGTTCGTTTCCTGAACGATACATTTCAAATTCACCTGAAAAAACGAGCTCATTTCCTACATAACTTAATACTTCGACGCGGGTCCGCCCTTTATGACTATCTACATGAGTCACCTTCGCTTTTGCGACGACGCGCTCTCCTTCATGTACTTGCCTCGTAAAACGAATATTCGCTTTCGCTGTTAAGGCAAGCTCATCATTTATAACAGCAACTGCCAGTGAGTTCGCTTGTGCAAACAAATGATGCCCACGGGCAATTTGATTTCGGCTGAAAACATGTTCTTTTTGTATTTGTAAAATAGAAATCGCTGACCTGTCGAGCTCAAGATCGATCATTTCTCCAATAATCTCATCGACTGGAAGCGACTTAACCTCATCATCCAATTGCCTTTCAGCAACATTTTTGATCCGTTCTCTTAATTCAGGAATTGCTAACTCAAGGCGATCTAAACGAATCGTCTGAATGCTCACACTGAATTTCTCCGCTAACTCTTCATCAGTAATGAACGGATTGTGCTGAATCGTTTCTTGCAATAAACTCTGTCTCTCTTTTTTATTTCTTCTCATTAGCTGTGCCACCGTCCATGATCTTATGACTAGGTACTAATAGTAGTATATAATCGATACAATAAGATTGCAATACTTAAAGGAAAATATGCAGATTATTCATCATTTTTTGCAATTTTAAGCTGTTACAATGTTAGAACTAATAACATCAAAGAGAAATGTAAAGGAAGAAAAATAATTACACAGATGGAAATGAGGAAGCTGGAAGGGAAAAAATTCAAACAATCATTTTATTAATCGTTCATTGTCATTGCATTATGTCATACAAAGGTACTTATATCACTTTACTATTCTCTTCTAAAATCATACCTCTCATTCAGCACATTCAGTTTATGTCCATTAATAACAACTGTATCATGATCAATCCAATTGATACTTGCTGTCTCTTCACGGTATTCCCAATAAATATTTTTCTTTTTATTATTTCTTTCATGAAATATTAATTCCCCACGGACAGAATAAGCTGTTGTTGCTCCTCCATTTGCGACATAGGCTTTTAACGTATATTTCCCGTCCGGAGATATTTGTTCCGTTAGAAATTCTCCTTCTGGCAGCCTGTCCATATCAAAAAATGCCCAATATACCCCATAACAGATACATCCTAAAAAAATCAGGCTTGAGACTGTAAAACGAATAAAAAATTTTTTCCTTTTACTTTTATCCCAGCCTTAACGGGCAGTAAG
>NZ_BCVG01000004.1 GCF_001591625.1 Metabacillus fastidiosus NBRC 101226 | reverse complement strand
GCGAGCAACGTATGTGTGACCCACATCTTGTGGGCCTCAACTAACGATCAGTGGGGAATGAGAAAAACCCCCACTGATGGAAGCTTCACTTTATTTCTTTTTTAGCCGCTTCTTTTTTTCTTTTTCAGCTCGATAAAATTCGTGGAACATTTTCATAATCGCCCGCTTTTCAATTCGGGATACATAGCTTCTGGATATTCCAAGTTCTTTTGCAATCTCTCTTTGAGTTTTTTCCTTTTTTAAATCTAATCCAAACCTTCCGACAATTACTTCCTTTTCACGTTCATCCAAAATATCAATATATTGTTTCAGTTTTTCTAGTTCCATATTTAATTGAATCATATCAATGACATCTTCGTTTTCTGATTTCAAAACATCAATTAAACTTATTTCATTTCCTTCTTTATCCTGGCCGATCGGGTCGTGTAATGAAACATCTTTTCTCGTTTTCTTAAGAGCACGTAAATGCATCAGTATTTCATTCTCAATACATCTCGCCGCATATGTTGCTAATTTTGTACCTTTTCCTTGGGAGTAGCTTTCAATAGCCTTTATTAAACCAATTGTGCCAATGGAAATAAGGTCTTCAGAATCTTCACCGGTGTTTTCAAACTTCTTGACGATATGGGCAACAAGCCTTAAGTTATGTTCAATTAATAAATTTCTTGCGTTTTCGTCGCCTTCAGCCATTAAATATAAATATTTTTTCTCATCACTTGCTGATAATGGTTGTGGAAAGGCATTGTTTTTTACGTATGATACTAAAAATAATACTTCTTTGAGAAAATAACCAACTGCTGTTAGAATCCCTGTCATACTTCCACCTCCGTGAGAAGCTTTAAATAGGCGAATGCCTATTATTAATACTTATGTGCAGCAGAGCTTATTTGTGTCTGTCCAATGAAAGAAGAAAAAATTCATGTGTAAGAAGGAAAAATATTAAAGTTAATGCCTAATGTACAGCCTGAATGGTATAATATATATCTTAATCACAGTGAAAAACGGGGATTATACAAAAAGAGAACCGCTCGAGATGCAAGAAAGATTATGAGAAAACTTTCAATACATGTCCTAATGAGCGGCGATTGATTTCTAATTTAATTAACTCAATAAAATCATTATTAAGGTTTAGCTCTCTGGCTTTAAAATAAGATTGGATTAGTAATTCATCAGAAAGTTTCTGCATGCTCGTAGGATGAAGAATCATAAAAACACCTCCTAACATTTTATTATTCTAAAGAAGAATAATTCAGCATATATTTGTATGTTACCTTTCTGTTTGTAAGTTTAATCTAACATGAACTAGAGTTAAGAACAACCGTTCTGTTATCCACAGTACTCAGTGGATAAGTTGTGAATATTATGTTCATAATGGTGATAAAGATTGGTTATTCAATTAGAATAATGTGTATAGAATTATCCACAGTTGTTTGGAAAAATGTGTTTTTGTCGAAAAGTTTTTAATATGACTTAATTTATCGAAATTTCTGCCGTTTTAAATTATGTCTTTATTTTCTTTAAATATATAGTTTCCTTTGAAAGTATGCTGTAAATTAGATATGATGTAAGATGGCAAAAAACAGTATAATGAGGTGTCGAACACGTGTTACGACTATTTTTACCTGGTGAATATGTGAAGAGTATTTTTCATATTTCAATTCAGCAATTAAAAGACCGTGGAATTAAAGGAATTATTACAGATTTAGATAATACGCTCGTTGAATGGGACAGACCATCAGCAACACCGAAGTTGATTGAATGGTTTAAAGAAGTAAAGATGAGCGGTATTGATGTAACGATCGTTTCAAATAATAATGAGCTTCGTGTAAAGTCATTTTCAGATCCTTTAAATATTCCTTTTATTTACAGAGCCAGAAAGCCGATGGGCAAAGCTTTTAATCAAGCAGTCAGAAAGATGAATTTAAATAAGAATGAAGTAGTTGTCATCGGTGATCAGCTGCTTACAGACATACTTGGAGGAAACCGAAATGGATTCCATACAATTTTAGTCGTACCAGTTGCACAAACGGACGGATTTATGACGAGATTTAATCGTCAAATTGAAAGAAGAATCTTAGCTGCTTTAAAACGAAAAGGAATGCTTCAATGGGAGGAATAGAAATTGTCAGACAATCACTACTCATGTATAGGATGCGGAGTTCAAATTCAATCTGAATTACCAAATGAAATAGGTTATGCTCCTTTAAGTACATTAGAAAAAGAAAATATTATTTGTCAGCGCTGTTTCCGGCTGAAAAACTATAATGAAATTCAAGATGTTTCTTTAACAGATGATGATTTCTTGAAAATTCTTCATGGAATTGGAGAATCGGAAGGATTAATCGTTAAAATTGTTGATATTTTTGATTTTAATGGAAGCTGGATTTCTGGTATTCAAAGATTTGTTGGTGGTAATCCTGTTTTATTAGTAGGTAATAAAGTTGATATTTTGCCTAAATCAGTAAAACAGCAAAAATTAATTCAATGGATGAAAAGAGAAGCGAAGGAACAAGGGCTAAATCCAATTGATGTTTGTTTAGTGAGCTCTGCAAGGGGAAAAGGGATTAGAGAAGTTGCAGAACAAATTGATGAACTTAGAAACGGACAAAATGTATATGTCGTTGGCTGCACGAATGTCGGTAAATCAACTTTTATTAATCGGATGATTAAAGAGGTGACCGGTGAAAAAGATGTTATTACAACTTCACATTATCCCGGTACGACATTAGATTTAATTGAAATACCGCTTGATGATGGAACAGCATTATACGATACACCTGGTATTATTAATCATCATCAAATGGCACATTATATTGATAAAAACGATTTAAAGCTGTTAACTCCTAAAAAGGAAATTAAGCCGAAGGTATTCCAGTTAAATGAGAGACAAACATTGTTTTTCGGAGGATTAGCAAGGTTTGATTATGTTAGCGGTGGAAGAACGTCGCTTACTTGTTATATTCCAAATGAAATAATGATTCATCGTACAAAATTAGAAAATGCAGATGACCTATATGAAAAGCATGCCGGAGAGCTTTTAAATCCGCCAAGAAAAGACGATCTTGATCATTTTCCGGAGCTTATTCCACATGAATTTATGGTGAAAGAGGCGAAGACAGATATCGTATTTTCCGGACTTGGCTGGGTAACGATAAATGAACCGGGTAAGAAAGTGACTGCTTATGCTCCTAAAGGAGTAAATGTTACCATTAGGAAATCGCTAATTTAAGGGGAGAGAAGAATGGAGAATTTATATGGTGTAATTGGCTGTCCGATCGCACATTCCATGTCGCCGGCGATACATAATGATGCATTTAAAAATTTGAAAATAGATGCTCATTATGGGGCATTTCATGTTGAACCTGAAAACCTAAAAGCCGCGATAGAAGGTATAAAAGCTCTAGGTATAAAAGGATTTAATGTAACGATCCCACATAAAATAGACATTATTCCGTTTTTAGATGAAGTTCATAAAACGGCGGAAATTATCGGTGCTGTTAATACTGTAGTCAATGACAATGGTAAATTAATCGGCTATAATACAGACGGAAATGGATACGTGGAATCATTAAAGTCAAATTTAACGAAATCATTGACAGCAAATCGTTTTTTAATTATTGGTGCAGGGGGTGCAGCACGAGCTATTTATTATACCCTTGCTTCAGAAGGATGCACGCAAATCGATTTATGCAATAGAACAGTTGAAAAAGCCGAGAAGCTTGTGAATGATTGTCCATTTGAGCATGAAAGCCGATTTATTACAATCAGGCAGGCAGAACAAGAATTAGAAGAATATGATGTTATTATTAATACGACCGCAAGCGGGCTTCACCCTAATGTAAATGAACAGCCAATCTCTCTGAAGATGGCTAAAGAGGGAAGTATTATAAGTGATATTATTTACAATCCAATCGAAACAGCATTATTAAAAGAAGCGAAAGAACGAGGTTTGATTGTACATAATGGTGTAGGTATGTTTGTTTATCAAGCAGCACTGGCTTTTAAATTATGGACTGGGGAAGAACCTGATATAAAGCGAATGGAATCGATTGTGTATGAAAAACTAGGAGGGAATATATGTTAAAGGGAAAACAGAAACGTTATTTACGTGCAGAGGCACATCACTTAAATCCAATTTTCCAAGTTGGTAAAGGTGGAGTAAATGAAAATATGGTAAAGCAAATAAGTGAAGCACTGGAAGCTCGTGAACTTATTAAAATTAATATTCTTCAAAATTGTGAAGAAGACCGTAATACAGTAGCAGAAAAACTTAGCAAAGATACAAAAGCAGAACTTGTACAAGTGATTGGTAATACGATTGTTCTATACAAAGAGTCTGTAGAAAACAAAAAAATTACTTTACCAAAATAATAAAGTAATGGAGGAAGGTATATGAGAATAGGGATTTTAGGTGGAACATTTGACCCGCCACATAACGGACATTTGTTAATTGCAAGCGAAGTATGTGCTGCTCTAGAGCTATCTGAAATTTGGTTTATGCCTAATCAAATACCTCCTCATAAACAAACAAAAGATTTTACAAATAGTGAGCATCGTTTAAATATGCTGACACTTGCTTTAAAAGATAAGCCTAATTTTAAAGTTCAGTCCGTTGAATTGAATAGAAAAGGCCCTTCCTATACATATGATACAATTATTCTTTTGAAGGAACAGTTTCCTAATGTTTCGTTTTATTTTATCATTGGCGCAGATATGATTGAATATTTACCAAAATGGTATAATATTGATGAATTAATCAAGCTTGTCACATTTGTTGGTGTAAGGCGGCCGGGTTTTCAGGAGAAGACTGACTATGATGTTCAAATGGTGGATGTGCCACAGTTTGATGTGTCATCAACATTACTTCGAAACCGGATAAAAAATAAACAGACGACGGATTATCTTCTCCATAAAGATGTTAAAAAATATATTGAGGAGTATCATTTATATGGATCGTGAAAAGGCACTTAGTATAGTGAAAGAACATTTAACAGAACGTCGCTATATCCATACGGTAGGCGTTATGGAGACAGCGGTGGCACTTGCCAAGCGGTATGGGGAAGATGAAAAAAAAGCCGAAATTGCGGCGATTTTCCATGATTATGCAAAGTTTCGTCCGAAAGAAGAAATGAAGCGGATTATTATAGAGCAAAAGATGCCTTCAAATCTTTTAATACATAATGATGAATTGTGGCATGCACCGGTTGGAGCTTATTTGGTGGAAAAAGAAGTAGGAATTACAGATGAGTCGATTTTAATGGCGATTAGATATCATACATCTGGAAGGATGGATATGTCACGATTAGAGAAAATTATTTACATTGCTGATTATATTGAACCAAATCGTAATTTTCCTGGAGTAGAAGAAGTAAGAGAATTAGCTTTCAGGCAATTAGATGAAACGCTTATTAAAATTTTGCAAAATACGATTATTTTCTTAATGAAAAAAAATCAGGCTGTTTATCCGGAAACAATAGATACTTATAATTTTTTTGTGACGGTTGAAAATAGTAAAAAATGAGTTTTAATTTAAAGGAGGAAAAACAATTTGAATGAAAAAGATCTTTTAACAATTGTAGCAAAATCAGCAGATAGCAAGAGGGCAGAAGATATTATTGCTTTAAATATGAAAGGTATTTCTTTGATCGCCGATTATTTCCTTATCTGTCATGGTAACTCTGACAGACAAGTACAAGCGATTGCAAGGGAAATCAAGGACAAGGCGCAAGAGCTTGGGCTTGAAGTAAAACGATTAGAAGGGTTCGATGAAGCTCGTTGGATATTAATTGACTTAGGGGATGTTGTTGCACATGTTTTCCATCATGAAGAGCGAGGTTATTATAATCTTGAACGTCTATGGGGAGATGCTCCTATAGAAGACCTTACGAGTGTGTTAACGAATGATCTATAAAGGTTTTGCGAGTATCTATGATTATCTAATGGATGATGCGCCGTATGATCTGTGGCAAAGTTATATTGAAGAAATAATTTCTACATATGATAATAGTGGAAAGAAAATTTTAGATATTGGCTGCGGTACAGGAGAAATCGCTATTAGACTTGCTAAACAAGGATTTGAAGTAACTGGAGTTGACTTAAGTGAGGAAATGCTGGCGGTTGCACATGTGAAAGCTGCAGAAAACAATGTGAAGCTTTTCCTGCTTGAGCAAGATATGAGGAGTTTAGAAGGATTTGAGCAAGCTTTTGACATAGCAATTATTTGCTGTGATTCTTTA
The DNA here is from genome assembly GCF_001591625.1 of Metabacillus fastidiosus NBRC 101226. Lineage (GTDB taxonomy): Bacteria > Bacillota > Bacilli > Bacillales > Bacillaceae > Metabacillus > Metabacillus fastidiosus. Next base: position 103,881 of record NZ_BCVG01000004.1, on the reverse strand, counting down.
AATTATTTAGAGACAGAGGAAGATGTTAAGCGAACATTTAAAGCAGTTAGTAATCATTTAGCAGAGAATGGTTTGCTTATTTTTGACGTTCATTCTTTATATAAAATAAATCATATATTTGCAAATGCAACGTTCACAGATCAAGATGAGGAAGTAAGCTATATTTGGAATTCATATTTAGCAGATGAGCCAAACAGTATTGAACATGACTTAACTTTTTTTGTTAAGGAAGGTCACTTATATGAAAGATACGATGAAGTTCATTATCAGCGGACATTTAAAGAAGAACAATATGTAAAATGGCTGGAAGATGCTAATTTTAAAGTTGTTCAAATAAATGCTGATTTCTCAGTACAGTCTAAACCAAATGAACAGTCGGAACGAATATTTTTTGTAGCGCAGCTCCGATAGTTAGTATATTTCCAACTTTTAAAAAACCATCGAAAAAATTTTTCGATGGTTTTTTTGAAAAGAAAGCAGGATATTTGGGGAATAGAAAGAATACATTATGTGAAGATATATTACTTTTCAAATTGCCTCCTAACTTCTTCGATATCCTCATCATATTTCCTATGTGTACTTTTTATAAGGTTTTCAAATACAGGTCCAAGTTCTTCCTCTAAAACTTTAATCCCTTTTCCAGTGACACCGCCTTTCACACATACCTTTTCTTGCAATGTAGGCAAAGTGTACAGTTCTGTTTCTAGCAATTTACCCATACCAATGATCATTTCACTTGCAAGCTGCACCGCTTTTTCCTGGCTTATTTCTGTCTCTTTAACAGCTCCGTTGACAAATCTCTGTAATAAATAGCTGAAAAATGCAGGACCGCAGCTGACGATATCTGATGCTACCCTCGTAATTTCATTTTCAATTTCTACTGGTGTAGAAATGCCTTCAAATAATTTTTCAATTTTTTGCTGCATTTCATTCGAACAAGAATTTCCGAATGTAAATAAAGAAACTCCTGCAAACGCACGGTTCGTAATACTTGGAATAACTCTTGCAACTTGACAATTTACAATTGATTCAAGCTGTTCCACTTGTACTGGACTAGTTATAGAAATAAGACATTTGTCTCGTCTTAATAAATGGCGAACATTTAATAAAAGGGGGTGAATATCTAATGGCTTCACACAAATAAAAATAATATCGGAATGTTTTATAACTTCGCTTGCATTATCCATTACATTTGTTCCAGGATATATTTTATTAATCGCAGCTGCTTTTGCAATTGTCCGATTTGTCATGAATATCGCGGAAGGTGCTAAGGAATGTGATTCGATTATAGCCTCGATTAATATTTTCCCCATATTGCCTGTTCCAATAAAACCAATATTCAATGCATCATCCCTCCTTACGAAACATCTTTCTAAGTAAAACATATGATTTAATTGCTGTCTTTATGAATTAAGTTTGAGAGGAGAAAGAAATTGGAATTTATTAAGCAGCATAAATATCCTTTGATTATTATTACAATTGTTTTAAGCTTCCTTGCTTTTTTCTACTATAGCAATAGTATGAAAGAAGAAATAGATCATGAATTAGACAAAGTCCTTTTACAAAATAATGAGGAAAATATAGAGGAAGATATTGAAAATCCTGCTATTGAAATGAGTTCAGAGATAGTAATCGATGTAAAAGGTGCCGTTATAAAACCAGATGTTTACGTGATGGAGAGCGGTGATCGAATCCATCATGTTATTGAGAAAGCAGGCGGGCTCACAGCAGATGCAAATCAATTATCAATTAATCTCGCTGCTTTACTTGAAGACGGAATGGTTGTATATGTTCCAAAGCAGGGAGAAGAAGAAAATATTGCTGCTTCCTCTCCAATAATAACTAGTTCTTCAGATTCCACAAAAATAAATGTAAATAAAGCAACATCAGAAGAGCTACAAACTTTATCAGGAATTGGTCCATCAAAGGCAGAGGCAATTATTTCCTATCGTAATGAATCAGGTCCTTTTAAAACGGAAGAAGATTTGTTAAAGGTGAGCGGAATCGGCCAAAAAACATTTGAAAAATTAAAGGAAAATATAACAGTTAAATAATCAATTGACGGCAGTTCCATATAACCGATAAACTGATGATAGAAATTTTTTTAGGTGGGGAAGAAATGAACAGAATTGAATGGAATCAATATTATATGGCGCAAAGCCATTTGCTTGCCCTTCGCAGTACTTGTACAAGACTTGCAGTTGGAGCGACAATTGTACGTGATAAGCGAATTATAGCAGGAGGTTATAACGGATCAATTGCAGGGGGAGTGCATTGTTCTGATGAAGGCTGCTATGTTATTGACAATCATTGCGTGCGTACGATTCATGCGGAAATGAACGCGATTATTCAATGCGCGAAATTTGGTGTACCGACAGAGGGTGCAGAAATATATGTAACACATTTTCCATGTTTGCAATGCTGCAAGGCAATTATTCAAAGCGGAATTAAAACTGTTTATTATGCAGCTAGTTATAAAAATCATCCGTATGCAGTTGAACTGTTTGAACAAGCAAATGTGAAAGTCGAACAAGTAGAATTTGAAGGAATTGTGTTGAATACAACGGTAAATGAAAAGTGATGATCTGTAAACATTCCTACCTCTTTAAATTTTCATTATTTTAAGGAGGTAGGAATGTGATAATTGGAAACTGTCCCCTGTATAGCTATTACTTGAAGCGGGAGTCTTCCTGTCTAAAATAATAAAATAGGAGCCTGAAAAAGTGAGAGGAAAGGTGACATATTTAGCAATTGCTGCCACACTCGGAATTATTTCTTTAAAGTATCAATTTCATTTTATAGCTGTTTTATTGTCTGTTTTCTATTTTTTCTACTTATCTATTTACAAAAAATATTTTCTTCTATTTTCCGCTATTATTATCTTCTTTATCTTCTCTTTGTATTTCCATCTTAGTGAAATAAATAACCGTTCGAATTTAGGTGCTGGAGAATATAAGTCACAGGCAAGGCTTGGCGGTGAATTTTTTCTTGATGGTGATTTTTTTCGAGGAATCTTAATTGATCAAACTGGTGAAAAGCTGAGCTTTACATACTATATAAAAACATATGAGGAAAAACTAAATATAGAAAAGCTTCAGCTTGGACAGCAATGTTATTTTCAAGGAGAATTGGAGAAGCCGAAATTACCGACAATGCCAAATGCTTTTAACTATAGAGAATATTTATTCAATCAAAAAATTCATTGGCGTGCAAAACTTAATTCTATCTCAGCTTGTCATAAACAGGATAAAGGTATTATGACAGTCCTTCAAAAGATTCGTAAAAATGGACTTATGCTTATTGAAAAATACTATCCAGAATCATCAAGAGGAATTGTTCAAGCACTTATTTTCGGAGAAAGGTCCCTTATTGCAGACGAAGTTGAAACAGCATATGAAGAGCTTGGAATCGTCCATCTCCTCGCTATATCAGGCTTGCATGTAGGTTTATTAGTCGGGGGTCTTTATTACTTTTTCATAAGAATAGGTCTTACACATACTAGAACAAGGCTCCTTTTAATTTGTTTTTTACCTGCTTATATTGTTCTTACCGGTGGTGCCCCTTCTGTTACAAGAGCGTCTGTTATGGTCATTATCTATTTTTTATTAAGAATCTTTAAGTGGAGAGTGTCACCCGCTGATATTATTAGTATGACGTATCTGCTCATGCTCTTATTAAATCCATATGAACTGTTTCATATTGGCTTTCAGCTTTCTTTCCTTGTCAGTTTTATTCTTATTATATCATCCAAAATTATTGTTCATTCTCATAGCTGGTTTATGAGATCATCCCTCATTACAATCTTTTCACAATTAGGTGCTGCCCCGATTTTATTTTATCATTTTCATGAAATTTCTATTTTGAGTTTACCGATGAATTTAATATTCGTTCCTTTTTATTCTTTTCTCGTTTTACCATTAGCATTAATGACATTTTGTTTGCAATTACTTCATATTGGGAGTTTATTCATCCATTTTCTTGATATCATTATTTCTTACAGTCATCATTTCGTTCAGTTTTCCGCATCTTTTAAGTTATTTACTCTCGCTTTTGGAAAGCCAGGTATACTGATCCTTTTTTTATATGTGTCCTCGATTTTATTCTTCTTTATTCAATTTGAAAGGGCTGCTAGTATGAAAGAAAAAGTTCGTTCCTTTGTTCCTCTTCTATTTATTTTTATGCTCCACTTTCTAGTCCCATTTTTAAATCCGTATGGGAAAATAATGGCGATAGATGTTGGACAAGGAGACTCGATTCTTATTCAGCAGCCGTTTAAAAGAGGGACATATTTAATTGATACAGGAGGAAAATTGAATTTTAGTGAAAAAGGTGAGTGGGCAGAGCGGAATAAGAAATTTTCCATTGCGAAAGATATAACAATTCCATATTTGAAATCGGTTGGTGTAACAAAGATTGATTTATTATTTTTAACACATGGCGATACAGATCATATTGGGGAGGTCAGTCATTTATTGGATGGTGTGAAAGTAAAAGAAATTATTTTACCAATTGGGTTTATAAGAGGAGATTTAGAAAAGGAGATTATAAAAAAAGCGATTGAAAAGAGGGTGAAAATTACTGTTGTAAAAAGAGGTGACTATATTAAAAAGAACGGCTTACGTTTTGATGTGCTATCACCAGAAAAATTGACAGAAAGTAAAAATGATGATTCTCTCGTGCTTTATAGTAAAATTGGTGGATTATCATGGTTGTTTACAGGTGATTTGGAGCATCAGGGTGAAGAGGAGATAATAAGGAAATATGATTCATTAACTGCAGATGTGTTAAAAGTTGGTCATCATGGAAGCAAAGGCTCTACATCTGATGAATTTCTGAATAAGATTAAACCGTCGATCGGAATTGTCTCCGCGGGTTATAACAATCGCTATAATCATCCACATAAAGATGTTGTTGAAAAACTTAAAGAACGAGACATTCCTCTGTTCAGAACAGATATACAAGGAGCTATTATGTATGAGTATAAGGGGAACAGAGGAACCTTTTCGATACATCCGCCATACGATACAGTAAGAGAAGAGGATGAATGAGAAAGAGACCGTTTTTACAGTCTCTATGTAGTGTTTAAACTCCGATTAATTTAACAACTGTACCGATTATGAATATTAAAGCAAAAAATCCAAAAGCAGCGATAAAGCCTACACCAGAATCTACAACATCGTTGCGCTTAGTTTGTACATCCTTTTCAAATTGGTTCATTTTTACCCCTCCTATTTCATACTTAGTATAAGCGAATTGGAAAAAAAAATCTATACTATCGTAAACGTTTACCACACTTACTAATCATTTTCACAAATAAATGAAAAACGAACGGAAACACTAAAAACTAACAGTATATGTTCAATGTTATTATTTTTTTAGTATCGTTTCATTTCAGATGACCTAGGCTCTTGAATGGAACGTTCATATAGATTCGGACTGTCATTTTATTGGGTGGCAGTCCTTTTAAAACTTGCTAAAATAATGCTTTCCTTATACGATTAAATGGATCTTTTGTGAATGATGGGAGAACAATATATGATTTTTAATATATGGAAAGATATAGAAAAGGGGAAATTGGACCCGGTTTATTTATTAGTTGGCAAAGAATCTTTTCTGCTGCAGGAAACGACACAAAAATTAATTGAAGCTGCCCTTTTAGAAGAAGAAAAGGATTTTAATTTATCGACTTATGATATGGAAGAAACTGCACTTGAAATCGCACTTGAGGATGCAGAAACATTGCCATTTATCGGAGAAAGAAGAGTAACAATTATTAAAAACCCCTATTTTTTAACGAGTGAGAAGAAAAAGGAAAAAAATGAACATAGATTAGAGAGATTAGAGCAATATTTACAATCTCCAGTTCCATATTCGATTTTAATTTTTTATGCTCCATATGAAAAATTAGATGAGAGAAAAAAAATAACGAAATTAATAAAGAAACAGAGCACTGTTGTAGAAATGAACAGTCTTTCTGATAAAGAAACAGCGAAATGGATCATTGATTTAGCGGATGCAGAAAAAGTTCAATTAGATGAGGAAGCGATAGAACAGCTGCTTCTATTAACAGCTGGTGATTTACTTACAATTAACGAGGAAATAAAAAAGCTGAGTACATATGTAGGAGAGAACGGACAGATAACGAGGGAAATTGTCGATAAATTAGTTGCAAGAACGTTAGAACAAAATATTTTTGAATTAATTGAAAAAGTTGTACATAGAAACAGTACGGAAGCTTTAAAGATCTTTTATGATTTGCTGAAAGCAAATGAAGAGCCGATTAAAATTCTTTCTTTACTGGCTACTCAATTCAGACTTATTTTACAAGTAAAGGAGCTTGGAAAAGTCGGCTACGGGCAGCAGCAGATTGCGAATACGATTAAGGTACATCCTTTTCGTGTGAAGCTTGCATTAAAACAGGCAGGCCTTTTTCATGAAGAAGAGCTGGCAAATTATATGATTCAATTAGCGGAAGCTGACTATGAAATGAAGACGGGTAAAAAGGATAAGCAGTTAGTACTCGAATTATTCTTATTAAAACTTTTTAAAAAATAAAAAAACGATCCTCGTAAGGGACCGTTTTTTTATTTTGAACAGATTAAGCTGTTAATCCGTTTACTTGTTTCGCTAAGCGAGATTTGTAACGAGCAGCAGTGTTCTTTTGAATAAGACCGCTTTGAGTTGCTTTATCAATTCTTTTAGCAGCTTCTTTAAGTGCTGCTTGTGCGTTTTCAACATCGTTGTTAACGACTAAAGCTTCTACTTTTTTAATAGCAGAACGCATTGCTGATTTAACAGAAGCGTTTTGCGCGCGACGATCTTCATTCGTTCTTACGCGTTTAATAGCTGATTTAATGTTTGGCATAACTTTCACCTCCTAAGAAGGTATCAATCCGAGATATATAACTCAGGTTCATTTTTTATATAAGAACAAGTGATATTTTATCAAACGCCCTCCTATAATGCAATACTAATGTAAAGGAAAATTAGTTTATACTTGCATATTCGAATGATTTTTATATTAATTGGGGAAAATAAACATATCTACATACAGGGAGGCGGAGCAGTGGAAAAACCTTTGGATTTAAGCTGGTATTCGATTCGAACTGACTTAGCTGTCGAAGCTAAAAACATGGCATTAATGGAAAAAGAAGAGTCTTCACAATTAAAAGGCATTATTGTGGAAGAACGTGAGGAAGACGGGATTCATATTTCAGCGATTGAAATAACAGAAGAAGGATCGGAAACGACAGGAAAAAAAGCAGGAAATTATTTAACATTAGAAATTCAAGCGATAAGACAAAAAGATACAAAATTACAGCAAAAAGTAATTGAAGTGTTTGCGAAAGAATTTAGTCAATTTCTAATCGAAGCAGGAATTAAAAAAGATGCGAGCTGTTTAGTTGTTGGTTTAGGTAACTGGAATGTGACACCAGATGCTCTTGGACCAATTGCAGTAGAAAATTTACTCGTGACGCGTCATCTTTTTAAACTCCAGCAGGAAAGTGTAGAGGAAGGGTTTCGTCCAGTTAGTGCAATAGCCCCTGGTGTAATGGGGATTACAGGGATTGAAACGAGCGATATTATTTCTGGAATTGTAGAAAAATCAGAGCCTGACTTTATTATTGCGATCGATGCGTTGGCAGCAAGGTCTATTGAGAGGGTAAATACGACGATCCAAATTTCAGATACAGGTATCCATCCTGGTTCAGGCGTTGGAAATAAGCGTAAAGAACTTAGCAAGGAGACGCTTGGCATACCGGTTATTGCAATTGGCATTCCTACTGTTGTTGATGCAGTGTCCATTGCCAGCGATACGATTGATTATATTTTAAAACATTTCGGTAGGGAGCTTAATGAAGGAAATAAGGCGTCAAAGTCTTTAGTCCCTGCCTGGATGAGCTTTGGTGAGAAAAAAGTTTTAACAGATGAGGATTTACCTAGTGAGGAACATAGGAAGCAGTTTTTAGGTATTGTCGGCAGTTTAGAAGAAGAAGAAAAAAGAACATTGATTCATGAAGTGCTGGCACCTCTAGGTCATAATTTAATGGTAACACCGAAAGAAGTAGATACATTTATTGCAGATATGGCTAATGTCATTGCAAATGGATTAAACACAGCGCTTCACAGTGAAGTAGATCAAGGAAATACAGGTGCATATACACATTAAGAAAAGTTCTACTTCTTCAAGTTTGTTCATACGTTAGTGTAGACAAGCTTGAAGGAGGATTTAGTCATGAAGTGGATTCGCAAAAATCGGAATATGATCGTAACAGTTAATGGGACAAGCATTAAAAAAGGGATTATGCTAGGATTCATCGTCCTTGTCATGACATTTCTATTGTCTGGGATTTTAACATCTTTAAAGCCCGAATACAGGCTTACATCATCGTCTATTAATGATTTAACTGAAAATATAAACGGGGAAGCTTTTTTGCATTTATTAGGTGCGGAAAATCGTTATTTTATTTCCTCAGAAGGAGAAATACCAGAACCTATTAAACTTTCTTCTATCTTATTTAAGGTTACAACAAGTATTAACCCAGATGATCCGAGATCTCTTTTAGGGAGGGAGCTTCCGGGTTTTTCCCTATATGACAGTGAAATTATTATCGCAGGGGAAGGGACAAACTATACGAATATGCCGTTTGAATCAGCACCGCCGATGGAGGTGCTTGAAAAGGAGAGAGAGGCTTCCATTGAGGATTTAAGAATTGAAGATGGAAATAATGAGCCAAAGCCGCCTCCTGCTCAAACAACTGGCGATAGAAAAGTAGTTTATATTTATAATTCCCATAATACAGAATCATATTTACCGCTTTTAAAAGGAGAAACAAATCCTAATAAAGCGATACATTCCAAAGCAAATGTAACATTGCTAAGCGATATGTTAAGTAAAGAGCTTGCTGATAAGGGAATTGGTGCCCAAGTTGAAAAAACAAACATTCAGGGTATATTAAAAAACCGCAACTGGAAGTATCACAAATCATATTCGGCTTCCAGAGAAATCGTTCAAACCGCAATGGCGGGAAATGAGCATATTAAGTATTTAATTGATATTCATCGTGATTCACAGCCAAAGAAAGTGACAACTGTAACTATTCAGGGGAAATCTTATGCAAAGCTCGCATTTATCGTCGGTGGCGAAAGCTCGAGAGCGAGTCAAAATATGAAATTTGCCGAGGAGCTTCATAATCTGTTCCAAAAGAAATATCCGGGACTCAGCCGCGGAGTGTTTAAAAAGCAAGGTGCGGGAACAAATGGAGTTTTTAATCAAGATTTATCAGATCAGGCGACACTTATTGAATTCGGTGGAGTTGATAATAATATGGAAGAGTTGAAAAATGCAGTAGAAGCGGTTGCTGATGTTTTCAGCGAGCATTATTGGAAAGCTGAAAAAGTAGATGGCAATGCACAGACGGAGCAACAGTAAATCATTTGTGAGGGAATAGAAATGATTAAATTTATGCTGAAATGTTTCTTTTTAAGTTCTATTCTGTTTATAGGTGTATTAATCGGCATGCAGCAGGCGAACGAAGGAATGCTGCAAATGAAGGGATACAGTGATCCAAAGCTAAGCGGCGCCTTTCAAGTAGAAAATGAACGAGACGGTGAAATGGAAGCGTCGATTCTTGGTAATAGTGTAACAAGTCAGGATTTGCAAAAAAAACAGGAACAGCTTGAACAAATTGAAGCTTTTAACTTTTTTTCACAAACAGGAAAAAAATTATCGGATTTCGTAAGCAGTACGGTATCAGCAGGAGTGGAGTCTCTTAGCGAGCTAATTAACAGATGGTTCGAATAAATATTACAGGATGGACTAATTCTTAAAATAGTGAGTTAGTCCATTTTTAAATACAATTGGCTCAAAATAACATGAATTCGGCTCAAGATCAGATAATTGTCTTTAATATCCAGGGATGAACAAGGCACTTGCGCATTTCTTACCATCCAGCTGTAGTGCCTAGCCCCTCGAGTCACAAGTCATTCAAGAATTGAAGATAAAGAGCATCTTCTATTCTTGCCTGTCTTATGCTTGTCGGGGCTAATCAAGGCGCTTCCGCATTAGTTCTTGAATCTTGTTTTTTCAATTGATATAATCTAAGCTAGTGTATTTGTGGTTTATTAGTAGGAGTGAGACATACGATGAATAGAGAAGAGAAGTTGAACAGACAATCGAGAATACGTAACTTTTCGATTATTGCCCATATTGACCATGGTAAGTCAACATTAGCTGACCGGATTTTAGAGAAAACATCTGCGTTAACACAGCGTGAGATGAAGGACCAGCTCTTAGATTCGATGGATCTTGAGAGAGAACGTGGAATTACGATTAAATTGAATGCTGTTCAATTAAAATATCGTGCAAGAGACGGGGAAGATTATATCTTTCACTTGATTGATACACCTGGACATGTTGACTTTACGTACGAAGTATCACGAAGTCTTGCTGCCTGTGAAGGGGCGGTGCTTGTTGTTGATGCTGCTCAGGGAATAGAAGCGCAGACTTTAGCGAATGTATATTTAGCGCTTGATAATGATTTAGAAATTCTGCCTGTTATTAATAAAATAGATTTACCAAGTGCAGACCCAGAAAGAGTTCGTCAGGAAATTGAAGATGTGATCGGCTTAGATGCATCTGAAGCAGTGCTTGCTTCTGCAAAAGCGGGAATTGGGATTGAAGATATTTTAGAGCAGGTTGTAGCACAGGTTCCCCCTCCAGAAGGCGATCCTGAGGGCCCATTAAAAGCGCTGATTTTTGACTCTCTTTATGATGCTTATCGCGGGGTTGTTGCCTATATCCGTGTTATGGAAGGATCAATTAAAGTTGGTCAGAAAATAAAAATGATGGCAACTGGAAAAGAGTTTGAAGTAATTGAAATTGGTGTGTTTACTCCAAAAGCAACTCGTGTTGATGAATTGAATGTCGGGGATGTTGGATATTTAACAGCGGCAATCAAAAATGTTGGTGATACTCGTGTCGGTGATACGATTACGAATGCAAAAAATGGTGCAACAGAACCGCTTCCAGGTTACCGGAAGTTAAATCCGATGGTATTCTGTGGATTATACCCAATTGACACGTCAAAATATAATGACTTACGTGATGCATTGGAAAAACTTGAGCTGAATGATTCAGCGCTTGAATATGAGCCTGAAACTTCACAGGCATTAGGTTTCGGTTTCCGATGCGGATTTTTAGGCTTGCTTCATATGGAAATCATTCAGGAACGGATTGAACGGGAATTTAAAATTGATTTAATTACGACAGCACCTAGTGTTATTTACAAGATTTATATGACAGATGGAGAAGAACTAAGTATCGATAATCCATCAAATATGCCAGATCCGCAAAAAATTGATCATATTGAAGAACCGTATGTAAAAGCGGTTGTTATGGTACCGAATGATTATGTCGGTGCTGTTATGGAGCTTTGTCAGAAAAAACGCGGTATTTTCATTGATATGCAGTATTTAGATGAAACTCGTGTGAGTGTAAACTATGAATTGCCGCTTTCTGAAATTGTTTATGATTTCTTTGATCAGTTAAAATCAAATACAAAAGGCTATGCCTCATTTGATTATGAATTAATCGGCTACAAACCGTCTAAACTAGTGAAAATGGATATACTTCTAAATACGGAACAAGTGGATGCCCTATCGTTCATCGTTCATAGAGATTCTGCATATGAGCGTGGAAAAGTTATTGTTGAGAAATTAAAAGAACTTATCCCGCGTCAGCAATTCGAAGTTCCGATTCAAGCTGCAATCGGTCAAAAAATTGTTGCGCGTTCAACGATTAAAGCAATGCGTAAAAATGTTCTTGCTAAATGTTATGGCGGGGATATTTCACGTAAGCGTAAACTGCTTGAGAAACAAAAAGAAGGTAAGAAACGGATGAAACAAGTCGGCTCTGTAGAAGTGCCGCAAGAAGCATTTATGGCTGTCTTGAAAATGGATGATAATTAATGGAAATGGATAGCCGCAGGCAAAAAAGCTCTGCGGCTTCTTAATTTACAGTATAATTTTTGTATGAAGTACGGAATCTGGCTTAAGTGTCTCGCTCTTATTAGGTGCTTACGCTTTTTATTAGAGAAGGTGGAAATTTTGATACAGTCGGCATATATTCATATCCCTTTTTGCCATCATATTTGTCATTATTGTGATTTTAATAAAGTGTTTTTTCATAATCAGCCGGTAGATGAATATTTAGATGTTTTACAAATGGAAATGAAGAACAGTATAAAGAAATACCCTACATCAGCGTTGAAGACGATTTTTATCGGCGGAGGAACACCGACAGCACTTGATGCAAGACAGCTTGACCGTTTACTGCAAAGTATCCATGAAGAGCTTAAACCGACAGAGCAGTTAATAGAATTTGCTGTTGAAGCAAATCCGGGAGAGCTGACGATTGATAAATTAGAAGTATTAAAAAATGGCGGAGTAAACAGATTAAGCGTCGGTGTACAAAGCTTTAACGATGAATTGCTTGCTAAAATCGGCCGTGTTCATAGAAAAGAAGATGTATTCAGGACATTGAAACTTGCAGAAAAAGCTGGGTTTACGAACATGAGCCTTGATTTAATGTACGGTTTACCTGGACAGACAGTAGAGGATTTTAAGGAAACATTAGATATTGCATTTTCGCTAAATGTCCAGCATTACTCTGCATATTCTTTAATCGTCGAGCCGAAAACAGTTTTTTATAATTTAATGAAAAAAGGACGTTTGTCCCTTCCGCCGCAAGATGAGGAAGCTGTTATGTATGAACTAGCAATGAATGAGATGGAGAAACATGGCTTTAAGCAATATGAAATTAGTAATTATGCAATACCGGGTTATGAAAGTGAACATAATTTAACATATTGGAATAATGAATATTACTATGGATTCGGAGCAGGCTCACATGGGTATGTAAATGGATACCGGACAGCAAACTATGGTCCGTTAAAAAAATATATGGAACATGTCCATGAAACAGGTTTAGCACAAATGGAAATCCATGAAGTGATGGATAATGAAAAGATGGAAGAAGAGCTTTTTCTAGGATTACGAAAAACAGCAGGTGTCTCAAAGTCCAAGTTTCAATCTAAGTTTAATACGGAATTAAATGCTGTATTCGGCAAACAGATTGAAGAGCTTGCTGCAAAAGAATTACTGTTGGAAACAGAAGATTCCATTAAATTATCACGCAGGGGAAAACTGCTTGGAAATGAAGTGTTTCAGGAGTTTATAGGTGTGATTTAATAATTGACATTTTTCGCGCGTTTTGATACCTTTTATAATATAATTAGCACTCTCTAAGTGTAAGTGCTAACAGAGGTGATATAGTTGCTTACAGATCGCCAATTGTTGATCCTTCAAGTTATTATTGATGATTTTATTAGCTCAGCTCAGCCAGTTGGTTCTAGGACGTTGGCGAAAAAGGGTTTAATTACATTTAGTTCTGCAACCATTCGCAATGATATGGCTGATTTAGAAGATTTGGGGTTTATTGAGAAAACTCATAGCTCATCAGGCAGAATTCCTTCTGAAAAAGGATACCGCTATTATGTAGATCATCTCGTATCTCCAAAGCGGCTGACACGCAATGAAGTTTCAACGATTAAATCCATTTTTGCAGAAAGAATTTTTGAATTGGAGAAAGTTGTTCAAAAATCTGCACAAATACTTTCCGAACTTACAAATTATACATCGATTGTACTGGGGCCGAAAGTAAATGAAAATCAATTGAAGAGGCTGCAAATTATTCCGATTAATGAGAATACTGCTGTTGCGATTATTGTGACGAATACCGGGCATGTTCAAAATAAAACAATTACGTTTCCAGATACAATTTCACCGAGTGAGATTGAGCAGATGGTTAATATTTTGAATGAGCGTTTATCAGGAGTACCGTTAATCGATTTACAGGATAAGATTTATAAAGAAGTAGTAAATGTATTGAAATATCATATTCAAAATTATGATTCAATACTGAAGATGATGGCAGAGACTCTTGCTGTTGATAAAAATGAAAAAATTTACTTTGGCGGCAAGACGAATATGCTCAGTCAGCCCGAATTTCACGATGTGGAAAGAATCAAGGCGCTTTTATCGATGATTGAAGAAAAAAATGAGCTGTACGAACTTCTTAAAACGAAGGGTACCGGTATTTCTATTAAGATCGGGAAAGAAAACGAAAATATAGCGATGGAAAATTGCAGCTTAATAACAGCTACTTATGCTTTAGGGGAAAAACAAATTGGTAAAGTTGCTATTCTCGGACCAACGAGAATGGAATATTCAAGGGTCATAAGTCTACTGCAATATGTAACGAGTGACATGTCAAAAGCTTTAACACAATTGTATCATGAGTAGAATCGTTGGCAATATTGGATAAAGAACTGATTTGAAAAGGAAATGTCCGGCTTCTCCGGTTCAAATGTCTGATTATAATCAGGGAAGCCGATTTCCTTTTAAATATACTAATCTTTATTCCATTTAAAGTATTCATACTAATATATAAAACTTAAGATGAAGGAGGTGAAAGATCGTGTCAGATGAAAAAAAAGCTGTTGAAAATGAAGTGGAAGAAGTAATCGAACCCGAAGTAGAAATTTTAGATGCAGATGAAAATGTCAGCAGCGGGGAAAATGCGGAAGCGAATGAAAAAATCGCAGAATTAGAAGCTAAATTGGATGAAGCAGAAAACAAAATGCTGCGTGTACAGGCTGATTACGATAACTTTAGAAGACGCAGTCGCCTTGATCAAGAGGCTGCACAAAAATATCGTGCCCAAAGCTTAGTTACTGAAATTATACCTGCTCTTGATAATTTTGGAAGAGCATTACAAATAGAAGCAGATGATGAAAAAACGAAATCACTTTTACAAGGTATGGAAATGATTCATAAACAGCTTATCCAAGCTCTTCAAAATGAAGGTGTGGAAGTGATTGAATCTGTCGGCTTACCTTTTGATCCGAATTTCCATCAGGCTGTTATGCAAGTAGAAGATGAAAACTTTGAAAGTAATACAGTTGTTGAAGAACTGCAAAAAGGGTATAAGCTAAAAGACAGGGTTATTCGACCAGCAATGGTTAAAGTGAATCAATAAAATTTTACATATGTAGGAGGTTCTAAAGAAAATGAGTAAAATTATTGGTATCGACTTAGGTACAACAAACTCATGTGTCGCAGTTTTAGAAGGCGGCGAACCAAAAGTAATTCCAAATCCAGAAGGTAACCGTACAACTCCATCTGTTGTTTCTTTCAAAAATGGTGAGCGTCAAGTAGGGGAAGTAGCGAAGCGTCAAGCAATTACAAACCCTAATACGATCATGTCGATCAAACGTCATATGGGTACGACACATAAAGAAGAAATCGAAGGAAAAGGTTATACGCCACAGGAGATTTCTGCTATTATTCTTCAGCATTTAAAATCATACGCAGAAGAGTATTTAGGAGAGCCGGTAACAAAGGCTGTTATTACTGTTCCTGCATACTTCAATGATGCTGAGCGTCAGGCAACAAAAGATGCTGGTAAAATTGCAGGATTAGAAGTAGAGCGTATTATTAACGAGCCTACTGCAGCGGCTTTAGCATATGGATTAGATAAAACAGATGAAGATCAGACTATTTTAGTTTATGACCTTGGCGGTGGTACGTTTGACGTATCTATTTTAGAGCTTGGTGACGGAGTATTTGAAGTTCGTTCAACTGCTGGTGATAACCGTCTTGGCGGAGACGATTTTGATGATGTTATTATTGATTATTTAGTTGCTGAGTTCAGAAAGGACAATGGCATCGACTTATCAAAAGATAAAATGGCACTTCAACGTTTAAAAGATGCTGCTGAAAAAGCGAAAAAAGATTTATCAGGTGTTACTTCAACACAAATTTCTTTACCGTTTATCACTGCTGGTGAAGCAGGACCGCTTCACTTAGAGGTTAGCTTAACTCGTGCAAAATTTGATGAGCTTACAGCAGACTTAGTAGAAAGAACAATGGGACCGGTTCGCCAGTCATTACAAGATGCTGATCTTTCTGCAAGTGAAATTGATAAAGTTATTTTAGTTGGTGGTTCTACTCGTATTCCAGCTGTTCAAGAAGCAATTAAACGAGTATTAGGGCAAGAGCCTCATAAAGGTGTTAACCCTGACGAAGTTGTTGCATTAGGTGCAGCTGTACAAGGTGGAGTTATTACTGGTGATGTGAAAGACGTTGTTCTTTTAGACGTAACACCACTTTCACTTGGAATTGAAACGATGGGTAATGTATTCACAAAGCTTATCGAACGTAATACAACAATTCCGACAAGTAAATCACAAGTGTTCTCAACTGCTGCTGATAGCCAAACAGCTGTTGATATTCATGTTCTTCAAGGTGAACGTCCAATGGCTCCAGATAATAAAACATTAGGTCGCTTCCAATTAACAGATATTCCGCCGGCACCACGCGGAGTACCGCAAATTGAAGTAACATTTGATATTGATAAAAACGGTATCGTAAACGTACGTGCGAAAGATTTAGGTACGAATAAAGAACAAACAATTACAATTAAATCTTCTACTGGTTTATCAGATGATGAAATCGAACGTATGGTAAAAGAAGCGGAAGACAATGCTGAAGCAGATAAACTGCGCAAGGAAGAAGTAGAGCTGCGCAATGAAGCAGATCAGCTTGTATTCCAAACAGAGAAGACACTTAAAGATCTTGAAGGCAAAGTTGATGCATCAGAGGTTTCAAAAGCGAATGATGCAAAAGATGCACTTAAACAAGCAATTGAAAGCAATAATTTAGACGAGATTAAAGCGAAGAAAGAAGAATTGCAAACAATCGTGCAAGATC
Organism: Metabacillus fastidiosus NBRC 101226; assembly: GCF_001591625.1. Taxonomy (GTDB): domain Bacteria; phylum Bacillota; class Bacilli; order Bacillales; family Bacillaceae; genus Metabacillus; species Metabacillus fastidiosus. The sequence goes on along the minus strand of NZ_BCVG01000004.1, from coordinate 87,048 downwards.
TTTCAGTAAAGCTTTATGAACAGGCAGCTCAAGCTCAGCAAGCACAAGGTGCAGACGGAGCTGACGCAGGTAAAGCTGACGATGTTGTTGATGCGGAATTTGAAGAAGTAAAAGAAGAAAAAGAAAATAAATAATAAGCTTTTAAAAGTCAAAGTCAGGCTTGCCTTGGCTTTGGCTTTTTTAAGTATTTCATCACACATTAACTGAAATATTTATTTTATTACAAGCGATAGAAGGAGCTTGTGCTTTTCTTATTGCTTTTACTCTGTTTAGAGTGATACAATTTATTTTATGTGAGAAATCGGGAGTGAGGAATAAATGAGTAAGCGTGATTACTATGAAGTGCTTGGGTTAGGTAAGAACGCGACAAAGGACGAATTAAAAAAAGCCTATCGTAAGCTCTCAAAACAATATCATCCGGATATTAATAAAGAAGCGGATGCAGATGAAAAATTTAAAGAAATAACAGAAGCATATGAAGTATTAAGTGATGACAGAAAGCGTACGCAATACGACCAATTCGGTCATGCAGATCCTAATCAAGGATTTGGCGGTGGAGCAGATTTTGGCGGATTCAGCGGTTTTGAAGATATTTTCAGTACTATTTTTGGCGGTGCCAGACGCCGTGATCCAAATGCTCCGAGACAAGGTGCTGATTTGCAGTATACGATGACGCTAAGCTTCGAGGAAGCTGCTTTTGGCAAGGAAAGTACAATTGAAATACCACGTGAAGAGACATGTGAAACATGTGATGGAAGTGGTGCGAAAAAGGGCACTTCGGCTGAGACGTGTTCTCATTGTAATGGAACAGGGCAACTGAGTGTAGAACAAAATACTCCGTTCGGCAGAATAGTGAATAAAAGAGCTTGTCATCATTGTAATGGAACAGGAAAATCCATCAAACATAAATGTGCAACATGCGGCGGAGCAGGAAAAGTTAAAAAGAGAAAGAAAATTAACGTTAAAATTCCTGCAGGTGTCGATGATGGTCAGCAGCTTCGTGTACCAGGCCAAGGTGAGCCAGGTGTTAACGGTGGACCACCTGGTGACTTATATGTTGTTTTCCATGTAAGAGGTCATGAGTTTTTTGAACGTGATGGTGACGATATTTATTGCGAAATGCCGCTTACTTTTGCACAGGCAGCATTAGGTGACGAAATTGAAGTACCTACTATTCATGGAAAAGTAAAACTGAAAGTTCCTGCTGGAACACAGACAGGCAGAAAGTTCAGATTATCAGGTAAAGGTGTACCGAATGTGCGCGGGTATGGTCAAGGAGACCAATATGTTATTTTACGCGTATTAACACCGACAAGTTTAACAGAAAAACAAAAAGAACTTTTACGAGAGTTCGCTGATATTAGCGGAGATAAACCTGATGAGCATGAGGAAAGCTTTTTTGATAAAGTGAAACGTGCATTCAAAGGTGAATAATTAAATTTTATATCGTTTTAAATTGGATTGGAGTTGGTAGAATGAAATGGTCTGAAATCAGTATTCATACGACACAAGAAGCTGTAGAACCTATCTCACATATACTGCACGAGGCTGGAGCAAGCGGTGTTGTCATCGAAGATAAAGTGGAGTTACTTAAAGAGAGAGAAAGTGTATATGGAGAGATCTACCAACTAGATCCTAATGATTATCCTGATGAGGGAGTTGTAATCAAAGCGTATGTGCCGGTTGATCATTTTTCACCAGAAAATATTGCTGAAATAAAAGATGCTATTAATAAATTAAGTGAGTATCAAATTGATTTAGGTGAAAATGAACTTCAGATCAATGAAGTGGATGATGAGGACTGGGCAACAGCTTGGAAAAAATACTATCATCCAGTGAAAATCTCGGATCGATTTACAATTGTACCAACTTGGGAAACATATGAGCCGGTTCATTCTGATGAATTAATTATTGAGCTTGATCCGGGAATGGCTTTTGGAACTGGAACACATCCAACGACCGTTTTATGTATTCAGGCGCTTGAAAAAACAGTTGAAAAAGATGATGTTATCATTGATGTCGGTACAGGGTCTGGTGTATTAAGTATTGCAGCTTCCATGTTAGGGGCTAAGGAAGTATTAGCGCTTGACTTGGATCCAGTGGCAGTTGAAAGTGCACATATGAACTGTGAATTAAATAAAGTCGCTAATATTGTTACTGTTAAACAAAATAATCTCTTACATGATATTGAAGGTACGAAAGATGTCATTGTGGCTAATATATTAGCTGAGATTATCGTTCAATTCATTGATGAAGCATATGCATTATTAAAGCAAGGCGGAAAATTCATTACTTCTGGAATTATTGATATGAAAAAAGAGGAAGTGAAGCTTGCCTTAATAAAAGCCGGTTTTGAAGTCGAAGAGACAAAGACGTTAGAAGACTGGGTAGCATATATTGCTGTTAAAAAATAAAGATAACGAAGAAGGTGCCAAGTTTGCAAAGGTATTTCATATCAGAGAAGAAGCAGGAACTAAATACAACTCTTACTATTAATGGGGAGGATGTTCACCATATTTCCCGTGTAATTAGAATGCAGCCGGGTGATAAGATCAGATGCTGTACTTCTGACGGATATGAAGCACTTTGCGAAATTGCTGAAATTACCAATGACCTCGTTTCTTGTCATATTATAGAATGGTTAAGTGTTAATCATGAGCTGCCAGTTCGCATTTCCATTGCGAGTGGGCTGCCTAAAGGGGATAAGCTTGAGTGGATTATTCAGAAGGGCACCGAACTCGGAGCTTATTCGTTTATCCCTTTTAATGCTGCCCGTTCCATAGTAAAGCTTGATGATAAAAAGGCAGGTAAAAAAATAGAGCGCTGGCAAAAAATTGCGAAAGAAGCAGCTGAGCAGTCTTATCGCAATATAGTCCCACATGTTTTTAAACCGAAGAGCTTTACTGAATTATTAGGTGAAGCTAAATTATATGATGTAAAGATTGTCGCTTATGAAGAAGCCGCTAAAGCGGGTGAAAAGAAAAATTTAGCCAAAGCCTTCGAACAGTTAAAAGAAGGCGAGTCAATGATCGTTGTTTTTGGTCCTGAGGGCGGATTGACTGAAGATGAAATAAAAAAGCTTGAAGACGAGGGTTTTATTATTTGCAGCTTTGGTCCAAGAATATTGAGAACAGAAACAGCACCACTTTATTTATTATCCGCTGTTTCTTATTATTTTGAATTATCGAGGTGAATATTATGCCAACAGTCGCTTTTCATACATTAGGTTGTAAAGTGAATCATTATGAAACAGAAGCAATATGGCAATTATTTAAAGAAAAAGGATACGAAAGAACGGAATTTGAATCATCTGCAGACGTGTATGTCGTTAATACATGTACAGTAACGAATACAGGTGATAAGAAGAGCCGTCAAGTTATTAGAAGGGCGATTCGTAAAAATCCGAATGGCGTTATTTGCGTAACAGGCTGTTATGCTCAGACGTCACCGGCAGAAGTAATGGCGATTCCAGGTGTTGATATCGTTGTAGGAACACAGGATCGTACTAAGATGCTTGACTATATTGAGCAGTATAAAGTGGAAAGAGAACCGATTAACGGTGTCGGCAATATTATGAAGACACGTGTTTATGAAGAGCTCGATGTTCCATCATTTACAGACCGCACACGTGCTTCTTTAAAAATTCAAGAAGGCTGTAATAATTTCTGTACATTTTGTATCATTCCTTGGGCGCGAGGTTTAATGAGATCACGTGATCCGAAAGAAGTAATTAAACAGGCGCAGCAATTAGTTGATGCGGGTTATAAAGAAATTGTTTTAACTGGCATTCATACAGGCGGCTACGGCAGTGATATGAAAGATTATAATTTAGCGATGCTGCTTAGAGAATTAGATGAGAAAGTTCACGGATTAAAACGTATCCGAATTTCATCTATTGAAGCAAGTCAAATAACAGATGAAGTAATTGAAGTGTTAAAGACGTCTGATAAAGTTGTTCGCCACTTGCATATACCAATTCAATCCGGGTCAGATACTGTGTTAAAACGAATGAGAAGAAAATACTCCATGGCATTTTTCGCAGAGCGTCTGGAACGTTTAAAAGAAGCATTACCTGGTTTAGCAGTTACATCAGATGTTATCGTAGGTTTCCCAGGAGAGACGGAAGAAGAGTTTATGGAAACATATAATTTTATTAAAGAACACCGTTTCTCGGAACTTCATGTATTCCCTTATTCTAAACGCACTGGAACTCCTGCTGCACGTATGGAAGATCAAGTGGATGAAGAAGTGAAAAATGAACGTGTTCACCGTTTAATTTCGTTATCAGATCAGCTTGCGAAAGAATACGCTTCTTTACATGAAAATGAAGTGTTGGAAGTTATTCCGGAAGAGCAATATAAAGAAGGTTCGGAGTCAGGTTTATATGTAGGTTATACAGATAACTATTTGAAAGTTGTTTTCCCTGCTACTGAGGAAATGGTCGGTAAGATTGTAAAAGTAAAAATTACAAAGGCTGGTTATCCATACAATGAAGGGCAATTTGTTCGTGTTGTAGAAGATAATGCAGATACACCAATTGAAAATATTAGAATGACTTCTTAAAAAAAAGGGCTGTTGGCCCTTTTTTTATTTTTTCCATTCCTCGTTTTTTTAGAGAGGAAATGGTAACATATTGAAAAGTAATATAAACTGAAAGGAGTAATTTTTATGACTGATTTAGCAAAAATGATTGATCATACAGCATTAAAAGCAGATACAACGAAAGCGGCGATTGAGACTTTATGTACGGAGGCAAAGCAATATTGTTTTGCATCTGTTTGTGTAAATCCGACATGGGTTGAATTAGCCGCAGAACTGCTAAAAGGAACAGAAGTGAAAGTATGTACAGTCATCGGCTTCCCGCTAGGAGCGAATACACCGGAAACAAAGGCATTTGAAACGAAGGATGCAATTGACAAAGGTGCAGAAGAAGTAGATATGGTTATAAATATCGGTGCATTAAAAGATAAAAATGATGCACTTGTTGAAAGAGATATTCATGCAGTCGTTGAAGCGGCTAAAGGGAAGGCGCTAACGAAAGTAATTATTGAAACGAGTCTTTTAACTGAGGAGGAAAAAATCAAGGCTTGTGAAATTGCCGTTAAAGCCGGTGCTGATTTTGTTAAAACTTCTACTGGTTTTAGTACAGACGGGGCTACAACAGCTGATATTTCTTTAATGAGAAAAACAGTTGGTCCAGAAATTGGTGTGAAAGCTTCCGGAGGAGTTCGTGATCTTGAGGGAGCAAAAAGTCTTATTGAAGCTGGTGCAACGAGAATTGGAGCAAGCTCAGGTATTGCTATTGTAAAAGGAGAAACAGCAAAAACTGATTATTAATTAAATTTCATTATCATTTGAGTTGACCAGTTTAAAAGCATATATTATAATTGTTTAGTACATGTATGAAGCATGTTTATTTGATGATTTTCGATTGGTTGTATTCGGAGGGAGGGAAAGAGAATGTCAAAAACAGTTGTTCGTAAAAACGAGACACTTGAAGATGCTCTTCGTCGTTTCAAACGTACAGTATCAAAAAGTGGTACTATACAAGAAGCTAGAAAGCGCGAATTCTATGAAAAACCGAGTGTAAAACGTAAGAAGAAGTCTGAAGCAGCGAGAAAACGCAAATTCTAAAAGAGGGTGTAATTATGAGTCTTCTTGAGAATTTAAATCAAGATATGAAACAAGCGATGAAAAACAAGGAAAAAGACAAATTAATGGTCATCCGAATGGTAAAAGCTGCACTGCAAAATGAAGCTATAAAGCTTGGGCGTGCAGATTTAACTGAAGAAGAAGAGTTGACAGTTCTTTCTCGCGAATTAAAGCAACGTAAAGACTCCCTCCACGAATTTAAAAAAGCTGATCGTATAGACTTAGTTGAAAAAACTCAAGCTGAAATTGCTATCCTTGGCAAATATATGCCAGAACAGCTTTCAGAAGAAGAAGTGCTTCAAATCGTGAAAGAAACGATTTTAGAAGTGAATGCTTCCTCAAAGGCACATATGGGTAAAGTAATGGGAGCACTAATGCCTAAAGTGAAAGGAAAAGCTGACGGCAATTTAGTGAATAAGCTTGTTCAACAACAACTATCATAAATGATTGGTAAGGCATCTTACATTTTGTAAGATGCCTTTTACTATAGCGGAAAAACTAATTTCCTCTTAAGTATAAAATTTTTTACCTTTCCTCCTAAAAAATGAAACTTATTATGAATGTAAAACGTAATAAATGATATGTTTTAATAGAAAGGGGGATTAGAGATATTGTGACTAGAAAGCATTTTTTTCAGTTCGTTATATTATGCGGACTTATCCTGTCATTTTTTACTGGAACAGGCAGTACATTAAGTGATTCTGCTAAAAAGGTATATGTTATACCTTTAGAGGATACGGTGGAAAAAGGATTGTCAGAGTTTATTAAACGATCTGTAAAAGAAGCAGAAGCGCAGCAAGTGGATCATATTCTCCTTGAGATAAATACGCCGGGTGGAGCAGTAGATGCAGCAATGGAAATAGCTGATACACTGCGAGCAACAGATATTCCAGTGACAGCCTTTATTAATCGGCGCGCTCTTTCAGCTGGTGCGTATATCGCATTAAATGCAGATCAGATTTATATCGTTCCGGGCGGAAAAATAGGATCAGCAGCTGTTATTGATCTCGAAGGGAATGCAGCTGATAAAAAAGTAGAATCACTTTGGTTATCAGAAATGAAAGAAGCTGCTGAGCAAAATGGACGTGATCCGAAATATGCACTTGCAATGGCTGATAAAGAGATTGATTTACCTGAATATGGGGCAGGCAAGGGAAATCTCCTCACACTTGATTCAAAACAAGCTCTAGAAGTTGGATATGCAGAAGGCAGTGCCGCAGACCGTGCACAATTAATTAAGGAGCTTGGCTTGCAAAATGCTGAAATTGTTCAGGGGAAGGAAAGTTTTGCAGATAAACTTGCACGATTTATAACACATCCGGTTGTCGTACCTATTTTGCTGTCCATTGGTAGTTTAGGACTTATCATTGAACTTTATTCTCCGGGCTTTGGTTTTCCAGGAACAATGGGAATTGCCTCGCTGTTATTGTTTTTTTATGGGCATTTAGTTGCAGGGCTTGCTGGTATGGAAGCAATCATACTATTTATTGTCGGAATAATTTTAATTATCGTGGAATTCTTTATAGCCGGAGGTATCATTGGTATACTGGGCTTTGGCAGTATTATAATGAGCCTTTATATCGCCTCAGGTAATTTTATTCATATGACGATTTCTCTTTTAATTGCTGCTCTCGTTTCTATAACGGCATCTATTCTTATAGTAAAGGTGTTTGGTAAACGAATGAAAATATTTAAAAAACTTATTTTACGTGATGCTACAACGACTGAAAGCGGTTATGTATCAAATATTACTCGTCACGAGCTAATTGGAAAAACAGGTGTCGCAATTACAACATTAAGACCATCTGGTACAGTAGCTATTGATGATGAGCGGCTTGATGTAGTGACAGAAGGCAGTTACATTGCCACTGGTCAGCATGTGAAGATTATTAAAGTGGAAGGCTCACGCATCGTTGTGAGAGAAATAAAAAAAGACTGATTATAAGAGGAGGAAGAACATGGACGCATCTATTTTATTAATTGCAGGAATAGTTGTAATAGGATTCATTTTATTAGCTGTATTTTTCACTTTTGTTCCAATTGCTCTATGGATTTCAGCATTAGCTGCTGGTGTGCGGGTAAGTATTTTCACTTTAATTGGAATGAGGCTCCGCCGTGTAATCCCAAGCAGAGTTATTAATCCATTAATTAAAGCACATAAGGCAGGAATTCCAGTGACAACGAATCAGCTTGAAAGTCACTACTTAGCAGGTGGTAATGTCGACCGTGTCGTTAACGCATTAATTGCAGCGGAACGTGCGAATATTGAGTTGAGTTTCGAGCGTGCTGCGGCGATCGATCTTGCAGGACGGGATGTACTGGAAGCGGTGCAGATGAGTGTTAATCCGAAAGTAATTGAAACACCATTTATTGCGGGTGTTGCGATGGATGGAATTGAAGTAAAGGCGAAAGCTAGAATAACTGTTCGTGCAAATATCGAGCGTTTAGTCGGTGGAGCCGGGGAGGATACAGTTATTGCGCGTGTCGGTGAGGGAATAGTTTCTACAATTGGTTCCCAAACAGATCATAAGAAGGTATTAGAAAATCCTGACATGATCTCGCAAACGGTTTTAAGCAAAGGCTTGGATTCTGGAACAGCATTTGAAATCCTCTCGATTGATATTGCTGACGTTGATATCGGTAAGAACATTGGTGCAGAGCTTCAAACAGAACAAGCGGAAGCTGATAAAAAGATCGCTCAGGCGAAGGCCGAAGAGAGACGTGCAATGGCTGTTGCACAAGAACAGGAAATGGTTGCCCGCGTTCAAGAAATGCATGCAAAAGTTGTGGAAGCGGAAGCGACAGTTCCACTTGCAATGGCGGAAGCTCTACGAACAGGTAATATCGGTGTAATGGATTATCTTAACTTAAAGAATATTTCAGCTGATACAGATATGAGAGATTCTATTGGAAAACTGAGTAAAGACCAGAATGATGATGAAAAGAAATAATAGGATAAATTCAGCTCTCAACAAAGGAGGGGGCTTGTAATGGACTTTTCTGATTTATTAACAAACCCGCTCATAATTGGAGCAATTATTTGGTTTGTTTCTAAGATTTTTACAGGAAGAAAACAAGAAGAAGAAAATAAACGGAAAGAACGCCCGATTCAAGTTCCGAACCAACAGGAGCGCCCTAAACCGGTTTTTACAACAGCTGGTAGGGAAACTGAGAGAAGGAATAGAAAAGAAGCTGCTGCTCCTCCTTCACCTGTTCAAGAAGCATCTGAACAGGTGAGAGAAAGAATGAGACAGAGAGAAGCTTCCAATCGAACGAAAGAAACAGTTTCCCGGCTGAATCAGCCTAGAAAACCATTATTAAATGAAAGCAAAAAGGATAATGAAATGTTCTCATTTAATAAGAAAACGGTTGTCCGAGCGGTTATTTATAGTGAAATATTAGGAAAGCCAAGAAGCAAAAGCCCGCATTTTAAGAGGAGGCATTCCTAATATAACTCCTTTTCCAAGGAGAAGGCGAATATAAATTATAGTTATAGAACCCCCTTTTTTCTCATACATATGAGATGAAAGGGGGTCTTTTTTTATGGCAAGAAAATGGCGTCAGCAGCTTACAAGATGGATAACAAATACTGCTCAGCTTCCACCAGATGTCATGATGGATTTGCCACGGATTACGATGGTAGGGCAACTTCATATTTACATAGAAAACCATAGGGGACTCCTAACGTTTCGTGATAATGAGCTTCGTCTACTTTTAAAACAAGGTCAGCTTCTCATAAAAGGTGAAGGTTTCGTTATTAAAACAATTTTACCTGAAGAAATTTTACTGGAAGGAAAAATAAACGAAGTTTTATTTTTAGAAAAAGTGGAGTAATGAACTTGCCAGCTTTCCTAATAAAAAAGTTCAAGCCATTATTAGTAGGGGGATGGGAATGAAGAATCATTGGACGAGTTATCTATTTGGAACCGTTAGGGTCATAATTTCAGGAAGAGGGACAGAAAGGTTTTTAAATGATTGTATACGAAAAAGAATTATTGTTTGGAACGTGAAAAAACGGGGAGAGGCTGTTACTTTTTTTATTCGGATAAAAGATGTACATGCACTTAGGGAAGTTGCGAGGAAAAATGAGTGTAAATGCAGATTTGGGCGCAGGCTCGGTTTACCATTTCTTATGAAACGGTCGTTGAGAAACAGCGGCTTTGTTATCGGTATTATTTCGTTTCTTTTTATTGTTTTTGCACTTTCAAATATGGTATGGGGCGTTAAAATTGAAGGGGCAAAACCAGAAACCGAACATCAGATAAAAAAGGAATTAAATCGAATCGGAATAAATGTGGGGAAGTTTCAGCCGTTTGCGCCGAATCCCGATAAGATTCAAAAAGAAATTACCGATAATATTAAAGAAATTACATGGATAGGCGTAGAATTAAAGGGAACAATATACCACTTAAAAGTAGTAGAAAAAAATCAGCCTGAAACGGAGAAATATATTAGTCCAAGAAATATTGTTGCCAAGAAAAAAGCGATTATTTCAAAAATGTTCGTTGAACAAGGAGAGCCTGTTGTATTTGTTAATGAATATGTAAATAAGGGGCAATTACTCGTTTCGGGATTAATTGGTAAAGAGGATGAAAAAGAAGAAGTAGCTGCTAAAGCTGAGATTTACGGAGAAACATGGTACCGTTCAACAGTTACTGTACCGTTAGAGACGAGTTTTAATGTCTTTAGTGGGGAAGCTAAGAACAAGCATTTTATCCGCTTTTGGTCATTCGATCTTCCAGTATGGGGTTTTTCAAATGAAATGTATTCTTCTTATGAAGTAGAGGATGATGATCGCAAACTGAAATTTTTGAACTATACTTTACCTATTTCATATCACAAAGAAATTTATCGTGAGAAAGAAAACGTAAAGCGAAGCTATACTGTTGAACAAGCGAGAAAAGCGGGAATTGAAATGGGGAAAAAGGAAATAGAGAAGAAATTGGGAGAAGATGGTGAAGTAAAGGGAGAAAAAGTTTTGCATGAGACGAATGAGTTTGGTAAAGTTAAACTAAACATACTCTACCGTGTAACGGAAGATATTGTTCAAACTACACCAATTGTTCAGGGAGACTAAATAATGCCAGAAGAATTAGTGACAATGAATCAACAATTAGATAATCCGAATGAAGCAATCGCTTTATTTGGGAACAATGATGTTCATTTAAAAAGAATAGAAGATGAATTGCAAGTTTCAATTGTAACAAGAGGCGGAGCTGTGTATGTTCAAGGCGAGCAATCCAGCGTTCAATTAGTGGATGAAATGTTTAAATCTCTTTTAATAATTATTCGAAAAGGGATCAATATTAGTGAACGCGATATTATTTACGCAATTAGTATGGCCCAAAATGGCAAATTAGATCAATTTGAAAATTTGTACAATATGGAAATTACTAAAAATGCTAAAGGAAAGTCCATTCGAGTTAAAACGCTTGGACAAAGTCAATATGTAACTGCCATTCAAAAAAAGGATCTCGTTTTTGGAATTGGCCCGGCTGGTACCGGAAAAACATATTTGGCTGTAGTAATGGCCGTGAATGCATTGAAAAATGGTTCTATTAAAAGAATTATTTTAACTCGGCCGGCAGTTGAAGCTGGAGAAAGTCTAGGGTTTTTACCTGGAGATTTAAAGGAAAAGGTTGATCCATATTTAAGACCATTATACGATGCACTTCATGATGTGCTTGGAATGGAGCATACGGTAAGGCTCATTGAGCGCGGGACGATTGAAATTGCGCCGCTAGCTTATATGAGAGGGCGTACTTTAGATGATGCTTTCGTTATTTTGGATGAGGCACAGAATACGACGCCGGCACAAATGAAAATGTTTTTAACAAGATTAGGTTTTGGCTCTAAAATGGTCATTACAGGTGATGCTACACAAATTGATTTGCCAAGAGGAGTAAAGTCAGGTCTAGCTATTGCCAGAGAAGTACTGGCAAATATTAAAGGGATTGAGTTTATTGAGCTTGAGCAGTCAGACGTTGTTCGACATCCGCTTGTGGCGAGAATTATTAATGCTTATGAACAAATAGAAGATGAAAGATAAGCGAAAAAGCCATTAATCCGATTAGCTCCTTTAGAAGCTCGCCAATTGGCGAGTTTTCTTTGGAAGAAAAGAAAATACAGGCTGAAATTCATTCTAATTAAGTAGATTCCTAATAAGGTGGTGCCTTCTATGGAAAAAGACGGGATGCGATCAAAAAGCCATCATCTGTTTAGACAATTAAGAGAGTATCGTTTCTTGAATATTTTTCTATACTTCATTTTAGGGGCTGTTATTTTTGCAGCTTTATACAGTAATATAAAACCGGAAACATTAGATGTTGAGTTATTTTCTTTATCAGATCAGACGATCTATGCACCAATAACAGTAGAAGATAAAATTGAGACAGAAAGAAAACAGCAGGAGGCCTATGATTCTGTCGAAGATCAGTATGTCCTAAGAAGGGAAATTACAGATAAGCAGGTGGATCTTGTTTCTTCGATTTTTGATACGATTATAGAAGTAAATGAGGAATCTAATTCCGCTGAAAAAGGGAAAAATAAGACTTTGCCAATAGAGGAAGCAAAGTTAAAAAGCCTGCAAAAAAAATTAACTTCTTCGATAAATGAAAGAATTCCAGAAAATGTTTTTGAGACATTATTAGCCGCAAAAAATGATGAATTGAAAATGGCTAAAGATGCAGTCGTTACAGCGGTTAACAATATTATGAGCAAGGAAATTCCGATTGTTCAGCTTACGGAAGCAAAAAACCAGGTGCATGAAGAATTACAATATGCGCCGCTCCGTCAAGACATTCTTAAATCGGCAACAGAGCTTGGAAAATTTGCAATTACTCCAAACTATGTGTTTGATTTAGAAGCAACGGAAATAAAGAGGCAGCAAGCAGTCGATAATGTAAAAGAAGTTCAAATTAAGCAAGGACAGATTATCGTTGAAGAAGATGAGCTTATTAATCGGGAAATTTACCGGAAATTAGGCCTCGTCGGTTTATTGGATAATGAGAAATCGTATAAGCCTTTTATAGGAGCCGGCTTACTTATTTTATTAATTGTTGCTGCTATTATTTACTATTTTGAAAAGCTTGAAAAACAAGCTTTAAAGAAAAATAATTATCTTCTCCTCTATTGTCTTATTTTCTCCATAACGATTTTATTACTGAAAATTGTTAGCTTGTTTCAAAAAATTGATTATACATATATTGGTTATGTTGTCCCGATTGCGATGGGACCGATGCTTATTAAGCTCCTCATTAATGAGAGATTAGCTATTTTAACGAGTATGATTTTAGCTGTAACTGGAAGCATTATTTTTAATGAAGGTGTTACAGGAACATTTAATTTCCAAATTGGTATTTATTATTTATTTGGCTGTCTCGGTGGCATATTATTTTTAGGCGAGCAAAATTTAAGATCAAAAATTTTACAAGCCGGCTTATTTGTAGCGTTAATTAATCTCATTATTATTAATGCAGTTATGCTTATTACTAATGGAACATATTCAAACTTAGAAACAGGGTCCTACTTTATTATGGCAAGTGTTTCAGGGCTTGTTTCTTCTGTACTGACGATTGGTTTTATGCCGTTTTTTGAAACGGGATTTGGTATTTTATCTGCAATGAAATTAATTGAGTATTCAAGTCCTAATCATCCTTTACTAAGAAAGATATTAACGGAAACGCCAGGTACTTATCACCATAGTGTTATGGTAGCTAATTTATCTGAATCAGCTTGTGAAGCAATTGGAGCGAATGGGCTTTTAGCAAGGGTTGGCGCTTATTATCATGATATTGGAAAAACAAAGCGTCCGAGGTATTTTATCGAAAACCAAATGAATATTGAAAATCCCCATAACAAGCTCTCTGCACAGCTAAGTAAAAATATCATTATCGCTCACGTTACGGACGGAGTGGAGATTTTACGTAAACATAAGATGCCAAAAGAATTTATTGATATTGCGGAACAGCATCATGGAACAACGCTTCTCAAATACTTTTACCATAAAGCGAAGGAAACGAATGATGCTATTTATGAAGATGAATTTCGCTATCCAGGTCCAAAGCCGCAAACAAAGGAGATAGCGATTATTTCTATCGCTGATAGTGTAGAGGCTGCAGTACGTTCGATGTCCAATCCGACACCGGAAAAAATTGAAAAGCTGGTAAGGTCGATTATTGCTGACCGATTACAGGATAATCAGCTGAATGAATGTGATATTACATTAAAAGAGCTTGATATTATTGCGAAATCTTTCTGTGAGACATTGAAGGGAATCTTCCATTCAAGAATCGAATACCCGGAATTAAATAAAAAACAGAAGGAGAAAAAATCATGAGACTAGATATTGATCTTATCGATGAAACAGAGGAACTGACAGAAGAAGAAATAAGTAAAGTCGAGGAATTACTGCAGTTTGCAGCTGAAATGGAAGCTGTGGAACAAGATACGGAATTAAGTGTCACATTTGTATCAAATGAGCGTATACAAGAAATAAATAAAGAATATAGAGATAAGGATCAGCCTACAGATGTCATCTCATTTGCGCTGGAGGAAATGGGAGAGGGAGAACTTGAAATTATAGGCTTGGACATGCCGACAGTTTTAGGGGATATTATTATTTCTATTCCTCGTGCGAGAGAACAGGCGGATGAATATGGTCATACATTTTTAAGAGAATTAGGCTTTTTAGCTGTTCATGGTTTCTTACATTTACTAGGATATGATCATATGAATGAGGAAGATGAGAAAAAGATGTTCAATAAGCAAAAGGAAATATTAGAACAATATGGACTCAAAAGATCAGCGGAATAATGGATTGAAACGATTTTTGAGAAGTTTTGTTTTTGCATCGGCAGGTATTAAAGACACATTCCAGACGGAAAGAAATTTTAAAATTCATTGTATTATTTCAGTTGCTGTCATTATCACTTCTATTATAATCTCTCTATCACGAGTAGAATGGATCATTGTTCTTTTTCTGATAGGAGGCACTCTTGCCCTGGAGCTTATTAATACAGCTTTGGAAAAGATTGTTGATTTAGTAACATCTGAGTATCATCCATTGGCGAAGGCAGCAAAAGATGCGGCTGCAGGAGCAGTATTCATTTATGCTATCTTAGCTGCTATTATTGGAATGATTATATTTTTTCCGAAAATATTTTTATAATAAAAAGATATAATGCGGGAAATTTACAAAAATATTACAAACGGTATAGAAGGATGAAATTCTTCTATACTTTAGGTAAAATTAAGAGGAGATAAGGTTAAGCCAATTAGAAGGGAAAGAAGCATAAATTGAATATAGAACAGCTTATCGAGGAAGCGAAAGCAGCCCGTGAAATGGCATATGTACCTTACTCAAAATTTAAAGTAGGTGCAGCATTATTAACGAAAGACGGTAAAGTGTACCGAGGCTGTAATATTGAAAATGCTGCATACAGCATGTGTAATTGTGCAGAACGTACTGCTTTATTTAAAGCGTATTCAGAAGGAGAAAAGCAATTTGCAGCAATGGCAGTTGTAGCTGATACAAATCGTCCAGTCCCGCCCTGCGGAGCTTGCCGACAAGTAATAAGTGAACTTTGCGATAAAAATATGACTATTATTTTAACAAATTTAAAAAACGATACTTTGCAACTAACAGTAGAACAATTGCTACCAGGAGCATTTTCACCGGAGGATTTAAATGACAAATAAACAACAGTATAAATCAGGATTCGTTTCCATCATTGGCAGACCAAATGTCGGGAAATCAACTTTTATAAATCGTGTAATTGGACAAAAAATCGCTATTATGAGTGATAAGCCTCAAACAACGAGAAATAAAATTCAAGGTGTTTACACAACAAATGATGCACAGATCATTTTTATTGATACGCCGGGTATCCATAAACCAAAACATAAACTTGGCGATTTTATGATGAAAGTCGCACAAAATACGTTAAAAGAAGTTGATCTCGTTTTATTTATGATCAATGCAGAAGAAGGATATGGACGTGGCGACGAATTTATTATCGAAAGATTAAAAAATACAAATACACCTGTTTACCTCATTATTAATAAAATTGATAAAGTACATCCAGATGAATTATTAGTATTAATTGATCAATATAAACAGCTATATCCTTTCGAAGAAATTATTCCTATTTCCGCATTAGAAGGTAATAATATTGATACATTATTAACTCAGATTGAATCCTTCCTGCCAGAGGGACCGCAATATTATCCGGAAGACCAGGTAACTGATCATCCTGAACGTTTTATTATTGCTGAACTGATCAGGGAAAAAGTTTTACATTTAACGAGAGAAGAAATTCCACATTCAGTTGCTGTCGTTATTGATTCCATTGAGAAACGCGAAAATAATCATGCTGTTTATGTAGCTGCTACAATTATTATTGAACGTGACTCCCAAAAAGGGATTATTATTGGAAAGCAAGGGAAAATGCTGAAAGAAGTTGGCCAGCGTGCCAGAATCGATATTGAAGCATTATTAGGATCTAAAGTCTTTTTAGAACTATGGGTAAAAGTTCAAAAAGACTGGAGAAATAAAATGTCTCAGTTAAGAGATTATGGATTTAGAGAAGATGAATATTAAACAGTTAGCAAAAATTGTTTAACATGAAACAGATAAAAGAAGGTCAAGATATAGAATAAGAAATTGGATAAAGCTTGCTAGTGTTAAAAACAGAAAGGTGGGGTTTATATGTTGAATTTTACCTGGAAAGTCTTTTCGGAAACAGGTAGCGTTGATACGTATCTTCTGTTTAAAGAGTTAGAAAAGGAAAACGATGATAGACCCGATTCTCAAGAAGACGAACTAGCCGAATTAGATTTTCCAATTTCTTAAGTCTTGGCTGGTCTAGCTGGACGGTGAAGAAATTTGCTTCAAAAATGCGAGGGTATCGTAATCAGATCAACAGATTACGGAGAATCAAATAAAATTATTACAATATATACTCGTGAACTAGGAAAAGTTGGGCTCATGGCGAGAGGGGCGAAAAAACCAAAAAGCCGCCTTTCAGCTATTACCCAACTTCTTACTTACGGCTCGTTTTTATTTCAAAAAACAAGTGGACTAGGAAGCTTGCAGCAAGGTGAAACCATCCTTTCTATGAGAAATATAAAAGAGGATATTTTCCTCACTGCATATGCTTCATACATAGCTGAATTACTCGATAAAAGTACAGAGAACTTTGAAAAAAATCCATTTTTATTTGAATTTTTTAAGCAAACTTTACAGTTGTTAGATGAAGGGGTAGACCCGGAAATTCTTATTAATATTTTTGAAATAAAGATGTTAAGTGTAATAGGGCTGCACCCGCAGCTGGACAGTTGTGCTGTATGTGGGGAAAAAGATGGAACGTTCCATTTTTCTATCCGTGAAGGCGGATTTATTTGTCACCGCTGTTTTGAAAAAGATCCGTATCGTCTGCAAATTTCTCAAAACACTGTAAAATTGCTGCGGCTATTTTATCATTTCGATTTAAACCGTTTAGGTCAGATTTCTGTCAAAGAGGAAACAAAATTAGAATTAAAGCATGTTATTGACGCATATTATGAAGAATATTCCGGACTTCATTTGAAATCAAAGCGGTTTCTAACACAAATAGATAATTTAAAAGGAAAATTTATTTGACATGAGTGGTTTTTTCGATTAAGATTCTATTTAATAAAATACTGTGTTGAAGGAAAGAAGTACTTACGAATAAATTCATTAAAAAGCGACCTTAGGATGGTGAAAGCTAAGGAATGAGTCGGAAGGAAAAGGCATTCCTGAGCAGAACGATTGAAAGAGGCTAATATATTTTAGCAATTAGGGTGGAACCGCGGGTAACTCTCGTCCCTATGTCTTATACAGACATAGGGACGAGAGTTTTTTTATTTAAAATTATGGAGGTGTTTGTAATGAACATTCAAGAAATGATATTAACATTACAAAAGCATTGGTCTGACCAAGGCTGTATTTTAATGCAGGCATATGATACTGAGAAAGGTGCAGGAACGATGAGCCCTTATACGTTTTTACGCAGTATCGGTCCTGAGCCGTGGAAGGTTGCGTATGTAGAGCCTTCAAGACGTCCAGCTGATGGCCGTTACGGTGAAAACCCAAATAGGTTATATCAGCATCATCAATTCCAAGTAATTATCAAGCCTTCACCTGATAATATTCAGGAGCTTTATTTAGACTCCCTGCGTGCATTAGGTATTGATCCATTAGAGCATGACATTCGCTTTGTTGAGGATAACTGGGAAAACCCTTCCCTAGGCTGTGCGGGTCTTGGCTGGGAGGTTTGGCTTGATGGGATGGAAATTACTCAATTTACGTATTTCCAGCAAGTAGGTGGACTTGATTGTAAACCGGTTTCTGCGGAAATTACGTATGGAATTGAAAGACTTGCATCGTATATTCAAGATAAAGAAAATGTATTTGATTTAGAATGGACAGATGGATTTACTGTGGGAGACATTTTCCGCATGCCTGAATACGAGCATTCAAAATATGCCTTTGAAACTTCAAATACAGATATGTTATTTGAACTGTTCTCAACTTATGAGAAGGAAGCAATTCGCCAAATGGATGAGGGACTTGTTCATCCTGCGTATGATTATGTTTTAAAATGTTCACACACATTTAATCTTTTAGATGCTAAAGGAGCGATTTCTGTTACAGAAAGAACGGGTTATATCGCTCGTGTAAGAAATTTAGCTAGAAAAGTAGCGAAAACATATTATGATGAGCGTGAAAAACTAGGTTTCCCAATGCTTCAAGATGGGGAGGTACTTAAAAATGGAAAATAAACGTGATTTATTAATTGAACTTGGTTTAGAGGAAGTTCCAGCTCAGTATGTAACAAATGCAATGAATCAGTTAACAGAAAAGCTTTCAAAATGGCTCGAAAGTTCAAAAATTTCTTTCGGTGCTGTAAAGTCTTATTCTACGCCGAGACGATTAGCCGTTTTAGTGCAGGATGTTGCTGAGAAACAGGAAAATATTGAAGAAGAAGCGAAAGGCCCGGCGAAAAAAATCGCTTTAAATGAAGATGGAAGCTGGTCTAAGGCAGCAATCGGCTTCACAAAAGGGCAAGGAGCTTCTGTAGAAGATATTTATTTTAAAGAAATAAACGGTGTTGAATATGTTCATGTTCAAAAGTTCATTAAAGGTACAGAGACAAAAGAGCTTTTAAAAGAAGTTGCTAATATTATTACTGGATTAACTTTTCCAAAAAACATGCGCTGGGGAAGCGAAGAAATGCGTTTTATCCGTCCGATTAAATGGCTGATTGCTCTTTTTGGTGATGAGATTATCCCATTTGAAATTACAAAAGTTCAAACTGGAAGAACAACTTATGGGCATCGTTTCTTAGGCGGGAAAACTGAAATTGCAAGTCCTCTGCAATACGAAGAAATTTTAAAAAATGAATTTGTCATTGTAGATCCAGTGAAACGTAAAGAAGATATCCGCAGCCAGTTAAGAAAATTAGAACAAGATAATAACTGGGTTATTCCGGTGGATGAAGATCTTCTTGAAGAAGTAAATAATTTAGTTGAATATCCAACGGCTCTTTTCGGTTCATTTGAGGACGAATACTTAGCACTTCCAGATGAAGTATTAGTTACAACAATGAGAGAGCATCAACGTTATTTCCCAGTACGTAACAGTGAGGGACAATTGCAGCCGAACTTTGTGACAGTGAGAAATGGGAATACTGAGCATTTAGAAAACGTTGCAAGAGGAAATGAAAAAGTATTGCGTGCAAGATTATCCGATGCAGATTTCTTCTATAAGGAAGATTTAAAATTAAATATCGATGATGCGGTTTCAAAACTTAATAATATTGTGTTCCATGAAGAACTTGGTACATTAGGTGAGAAAGTTTTACGCGTAGTTAACCTTTCAGGTAAGATTGCAGAAGAGCTGAATTTTTCTACAGAAGAGAAAGAAAATGTGAACAGAGCAGCAGCTATTTGTAAATTTGACCTTGTAACACAAATGGTAAATGAATTCCCGGAACTTCAAGGGAACATCGGTGAGAAATATGCAAAGCTGAGCGGTGAAAATGATTCGGTATCAACAGCGATCAACGAGCATTATATGCCGCGTCATGCTGAGGATGCGTCACCTTCAACAAATGTCGGTGCAGCTTTAGCATTAGCTGATAAGCTTGACACGATTGCCGGATTTTTTGCAATTGATAAAATTCCGACAGGCTCCCAAGATCCTTATGCCCTAAGAAGACAGGCCAGCGGAATCGTACAAATTCTTTTATCTAAGAAATGGAATATCTCTTTGCCTGTATTATTTGAACTGGCACTTGCAAATTATTCGCAATTCAATATTGAAAAAGCGAAGCAGGATTTAGTAGCATTCTTTAAATTACGTCTGAAATATGTGCTAGCAGAGCATCATATTCGTCATGATTTAGTTGAGGCAGTGTTAGAATCAACAAATCAGGAAGTAAATTCACTCATAGCTCGTGCAGAAGTATTAGAGCGTGAAGCAGAGAATGAAGAATTCAAGGAAGTTGTTGAGGCATTATCACGTGTCATGAACATTGCTAAATCAGCAGAAAAAGCAGACATCGATTCAGCTCTTTTTGAAAATGAAAGTGAGAAATCGCTTTACAATAAATATTTAGCAGTGAAAGACAAAGTGTATCAGCTAGAGGAAAGCATTAATGAGAGCGAAACCTTTAAAATACTTGCTTCATTAAAAACAGAAATCAATACTTATTTTGACGGAACAATGGTTATGTCAGAAAATGAAGCAATAAAGCAAAATAGGCTTGCTCAAATGAAGGGCTTATCAAATCTTATCCAAACATACGCTAAAATGAATAGTATTATTGTGAAATAAAGTGAAACTTCCTTCAGTTGGATTTTCCCGATCCCGTACTGGAGGTTAGTTGAACCAATCGGACCTTTACAGGCAGTTGGATCCCCCATTTACCTTCTTCGAATTGCTGGAGCTTTGAAGTGGGGTCTTACTGCCCGTTAAGACTGGGATAAAGAAGAATAAGGCTGTCTTAAAATAAAGGTATGACTTTTCTTTAACTTTATATATAGCAAGTGTTTTAACAGATAGAACAGCTATATCTTATCGTTGTGGAAGGGGGCTCTTTATAAGACAGTCTCTTTTTCATAAAGTGAAACTTCGATCAGTAGGGTTTTCCTCATCCTCCACTAATCGTTAGTTGAACTAATTGGACTTTTATGGGCAGTTGATCTTCTGCCTATCTTCCATGCATTAGCTATAATCTTAAGGTGGGAGTCTTACTGTCCGTTAAATGTGGGATAAATTCGTAACAGAAGGTGGTGAGAACGATCGAACTAAATAAGCGCCAAGAACAAATTTTACAAATTGTTAAAGGAGATGGCCCTATTACTGGAGAACAAATAGCGGAGAAATTAGATTTGACAAGAGCCACTTTACGTCCAGATTTAGCGATTTTAACGATGGCCGGATACTTAGAAGCGAGACCTCGTGTCGGCTATTTTTATACCGGGAAAACGAGTTCCCAGCTTATTGCTGAGAAACTTAGGAAATTAAAGGTGAGGGATTTTCAATCAATCCCAGTCGTTGTAAATACGAATGTATCAGTATATGATGCTATATGCACAATGTTCCTTGAAGATGTTGGTACATTATTTGTAGTCGATGAGTCAGCTGTATTAGTAGGTGTTCTCTCCAGAAAAGATTTGCTGCGTGCCAGTATAGGTAAACAAGAGCTTACATCTGTGCCAGTAAATATTATTATGACCAGAATGCCGAATATAACAATCTGCCGTAAGGAGGATTATATCATTGACGTTGCTATTACTCTTATTGAGAAGCAAATTGATGCATTGCCGGTCGTTAAAGAGACAGAGAAGGGATTTGAAGTCATTGGAAGAGTTACAAAAACAAATATGACTTCAATATTAGTTAATCTTACTGAAGATGAAATATTATAGATCGATTAGGGGGGTTCAAATGGGGTATAGAGTCGTTTATATTATATCAGATTCTGTTGGAGAGACAGCGGAATTAGTAGTGAAAGCAGCAGTCAGCCAGTTTAATGGTTCAGGTGCGAAAATAAAAAGAATTCCATACGTAGAAGATAAAGGAACGATTAAAGAAATTGTTGAAATTGCCAAGGCAGAGGGAGCTATCGTCTGTTTTACACTCGTTGTTCCAGAATTAAGGCATTATTTAATAAAGGAAGCAGAAAAACAAGGGGTTATCTATTACGATATTATCGGCCCGTTAATTGATAAGATGGAATCAGCTTACGGTAAATTAGCTAAGTATGAACCAGGAAGAGTAAGAAAGCTTGATGAGGAATATTTTAAAAAGGTAGAGGCAATTGAATTTGCAGTAAAATATGATGATGGAAGAGATCCGCGCGGAATTTTAAAAGCAGATATCGTTTTAATTGGTGTATCAAGGACATCGAAAACACCATTGTCACAATATCTTGCACATAAGCGATTTAAAGTGGCAAATGTTCCAATAGTTCCGGAGGTAGAGCCACCGGAAGAACTGTATAAAGTTCCTGCAAAGAAATGTATTGGTTTAAGTATTAGTCCGGATAAATTAAATCATATAAGAAAAGAAAGACTTATTTCACTAGGATTAAATGACCAGGCTATTTACGCAAATATTGATCGGATAAAAGAAGAGCTAAACTTTTTTGATAAAGTAATAGAGAAAATTGGCTGCCAAACAGTAGATGTTTCGAATAAAGCAGTTGAGGAAACAGCAAATATTATTGCAAATCTCATGATTCGTTAAAATAATAACTAAATAGGGGGCGATCTCAATAATGAATTGTTCTTTCTCGATTTTACTCGTACATACTTTCAGGATCAATTGGAGAGCTGTATTAGTTCTAAATGAAAGAGGAAGGATATATTTATCTTGAGAATGCCTCTTTTTATGGAAAAGGCAACGGGGGCCTCGTAATAAGGCTAACAGCGGAAAGTAGGCAAATATGATTCTGATATAGATAAATATTTTACCTTCGCTTATGCCGCCGTAATGGAGGCCCAATTACAGTAATTTCAATATTATTTTCTAATTATAATTAAGTGCCGGAGAAATCAGCATTATTTTCTAATAAAAAGCTCATTATTTAATAGTAAATGATAAGAATTTATATTATAATAAAAAATTGTGATAAAAATATACAGTTTTAGGTTTAGACTTGGAGTAGAAGGAATAAACTATTTATTGTGAACTTGTCAAGCTTGTCATAGAAAAAAAATTCGACAAAAGTGAAATGTGAAAAAATAAGTAATAAATCAAGTTTTTTATAAAATTTGATAGGTTTCTTATTTTTATAACATATAGGAAGAAGGATTCCGCTAGAGTGATGTAGAATAAAAAATCATGAGGAGAAAACAATGAAGGTTTTTGTCGATGCAGATGCTTGTCCAGTGAAACAAGAAATTGTAAGTGTTGCTTCAAAATATCACTTTGAAGTCGTTTTTGTAGCATCTTATAACCATCTATCTGACAAAAAATATGGCGGTGACTGGGTTTTTGTCGATACTGGAAAAGAAGCGGCTGATTTATACATTGTTAATAATGTAAGAAAAAACAATGTTGTTGTCACTCAAGATATTGGTTTAGCAGGTCTTTTATTAAAAAAAGATGTTCATATTGTTACTCCGAGGGGAAAACAATATACAGAACATAATATTGAAACTGCGTTGCAATTTCGCTATCTTTCGGCAAAAGAAAGGCGAAGAGGAAAATATTTAAAAGGTCCAAAACGTTTTACTGATGAAGATCTATTAAATTTTATCACGACATTTGAAAAAATGTTGTCGAAACTTGCAGGAGATCTTAAATAAATCACGAATATCAGAATCACGGAGTTGTTAACATGGGAAATAGAATTCCCGAAGAATTGGTTGAGAAAATACAAAAGACATCTGACATTGTCGATGTGATAAGTGAATATGTTCAATTGAAGAAACAAGGGCGTAACTATTTCGGCCTTTGCCCATTCCACGGGGAGAACACTCCGTCGTTTTCTGTATCACCAGATAAACAAATTTTCCATTGTTTCGGTTGTGGTGCAGGTGGGAATGTCTTTTCATTTCTAATGCAGCTTGAAGGTCATTCATTTACTGAAGCGGCAGAAAGTCTTGCTAATAAAGCAAATATTGAGCTCCCAAAGCTCGCTGTTCGTGATGGGGCTCCCCAGGCGGTTAATGAAGATATTCAGGTAATGATTGAGGCACATGAATTACTGAAGAAGTTTTACCATCATTTGTTACTTAATACAAAAGAAGGTGAACATGCATTAGAATATTTGCTGAATAGAGGATTTACGAAAGAGACGATTGAACGCTTTGAAATCGGCTATGCACTTGATTCTTGGGATTTTATTACGAATTTTTTAACAAAAAACGGCTTCGACCTTGAAATGATGGAGCAGGCTGGTTTATTAGTGAAGAAGAGTTCTTCAAATCAATTTTTTGATCGATTTAGAAACCGTATTATGTTTCCGATTTTAGACCATCATGGTGTTACAGTTGCTTTCTCAGGCCGAGTTTTAGGTACAGAACAGCCAAAATATTTAAACAGTCCGGAAACAAAATTGTTTAATAAAAGTAAACTGCTGTATAACTTCCATCAGGCTAGACTACATATCCGTAAAAAACAGCAGGTTGTTCTTTTTGAGGGGTTTGCAGATGTTATTTCTGCAGTGCGGTCAGATGTTGAATATTCGATTGCAACAATGGGTACCTCTTTAACAGAGGAGCAAGCTACAATTATTCGCCGAAACGTGGAAGAGGTCATCATTTGCTATGATTCAGATAAAGCAGGAGTAGAAGCGACATTAAGAGCCGCTTCACTGCTGATGAATGTTGGATGTAAAATAAAAGTAGCAATGATACCAGATGGAATGGACCCTGATGACTACATCAATAAATATGGATCACAGAAGTTTAAAGACGATGTAATAGGGGCAAATGTGACATTAATGACGTTTAAGATGAGTTATTTTCGCCGGGGTATCAATCTTCAGGATGAAGGTGACAGATTAAAATATATTGAAAATGTCATGAAGGAAATTAGTTCGATTGATAACTCAGTTGAACGGGAATTATACTTAAAACAGCTGTCGTCCGAGTTTGGACTTTCAATGGACGCTTTGAAAGAGCAGCTGGCTGTTGAAACAAGATCAGGGAAGAAATCTGGTCATAATAATAATTTCAAGAATGAGCGGAAGCCCATAGGAGAAGAAAGAAGAGCTCCGATCCAAACCAAAAGGCTCTTACCGGCTTTTCATAATGCCGAAAGAAGACTTATTGGACATATGCTCCGCAGTAAGGAAATTACACAAAGAGTTTTAGATGCAATCGGCCTCCAGTTTAATATAGAGGAACATCGAGCACTTGTTACTTACTTATATGCTTATTATGAAGAAGGCAATGAGGAAGATATCAGTCTTTTCTTATCAAGATTGCCAAGCGCAGAGCTCCATACACTTGTTTCAGATATTGCAATGATCTCTTTAAATGATGAAGTTACTGAGCGAGAAATTGCGGATTATATAAAAAATGTGTTGAATCATCAAAAGATGTTAATGATAAAAGAAAAAGAGTCTGAAAAAAATGAGGCTGAAAGACAAAAGAAATTTAAAGAAGCAGCCCTTATAGCAATGGAAATTATCAAATTAAAACAGGCTTTAAAATAATAAATTCATTTACTCTTTATTTTAATATAAATGATAAAAGCAGAAGATTTGAGGAAGATCTTATTAGGTGGAATTTGGGATAATTATTAAATATGACCTATAGTAATCCGAACCTTATCTTCATATCTGATAGGTTGGAAGGAGGGGATCCAATGGCTGATAAACAAACCCATGAAACAGAAGTAACGATTGACCAGGTAAAAGAGCAATTAACCGAAGCCGGTAAAAAGCGTGGGGTTTTGACATATGAAGAAATAGCAGAACGTATGTCTAATTTCGAAATTGAATCAGACCAAATGGATGAGTATTATGAATTTCTTGGAGAACAAGGTATTGAACTAATTAATGAAAATGAGGAAATTGAGGATCCTAACATTCAAACATTAGAAAAAGAAGAAGAGTTCGATTTAAACGATTTAAGCGTTCCTCCTGGTGTAAAAATAAACGACCCGGTAAGAATGTACTTAAAAGAAATAGGTCGCGTTGACTTATTATCTGCTAATGAAGAGATTGAATTAGCAGAACGAATCGAAGAAGGCGATGAAGAGGCTAAACGGAGACTCGCTGAAGCAAACCTCCGTCTCGTTGTCAGTATCGCCAAACGTTATGTAGGCCGTGGAATGCTGTTTCTTGATCTTATTCAAGAAGGTAATATGGGATTAATGAAAGCTGTTGAGAAATTTGATTACCGTAAAGGATTTAAATTCAGTACGTATGCTACTTGGTGGATACGCCAAGCAATTACACGTGCAATTGCAGATCAGGCTAGAACGATCCGTATACCTGTTCACATGGTTGAAACGATTAATAAATTAATCCGTGTCCAACGTCAATTACTTCAAGATTTAGGCCGCGAACCAACTCCTGAAGAGATTGGTGAGGATATGGAGCTTACTCCTGATAAAGTAAGAGAAATATTAAAAATTGCTCAAGAGCCAGTTTCATTAGAAACTCCAATCGGGGAAGAAGATGACTCCCACCTAGGAGATTTTATTGAAGACCAGGAAGCTACTTCACCATCAGAACATGCTGCATACGAACTCTTAAAAGAACAATTAGAGGACGTATTAGATACTTTAACAGATCGTGAAGAAAATGTATTAAGACTTCGTTTCGGCCTTGATGACGGAAGAACAAGGACACTTGAAGAAGTAGGTAAAGTTTTCGGTGTTACCCGTGAACGTATCCGTCAAATCGAAGCAAAGGCATTAAGAAAGCTTCGACATCCAAGCCGTAGTAAACGATTGAAAGATTTCTTAGAATAGGCCATTTTCTAAAAGGCAGACATTAGTCTGTCTTTTTTATTTTGTTGCTAATACTTTCTAACTATTGTAGACTGGGTCTTTTATTTATGCTTGTCGGGTCTGAACAGTCCCTTCCGCTTTTCTATGATAGCGCTAACAAAAAACTATAGTTTACAATCGCTGTAATTATTTTTAAACTAATAGTATCAAAGAAGAAGGCGGATCGTTATGAATAAAGAAAAAAAGACAATCATTATTGAAGAAATTCTTCATTGGAAACGAAATAAAATGCTTCCCCATACATATTGTGATTTCTTATTAGCATTATACACGGAAGGTAATGTTGAACAAAGTAAATATAGGAAAAAGTTCTCTTTTAATCATATTCTTCCATTCATTATTGCATTATTTTTACCTTTAACACTTATTGTCACTTATTTTACTGAATTCTCTTTTATTTTGCAAATGCTTATCGTATCAATTTTCCTTATTTTCTCATTAATTATTACGGCTTTTTTCTATAAAAACAATAGGACTATTCATTTATCCTTAAGTGTCTCTGCTATTTTATTATTAATTTTAACAATTGATGTCGTTGAATATATGACAGGTGGAAATAAATTATTCTTAAGCTTAACAATATTTGCAAACTGCTGCCTATGGATTTATTTAAGCAGAAAGCTGAGGCTTATTTATTTGCTTATAAGTGGTATAATCGGCTTTTTATCTTTATTATTTGTCTATTTCTTTTGAAAAAAGATATACTCTCTTCCTTTTAATAATAAGATATAAGCAAGCTTCGGTTTAAAGGGGGAGAACTGATGAATTTTGAATTAAGTGAGGAGCAAAAGCTGATTCAAAAGACAATTCGGGAATTTGCTGAAGAGGAAGTAGCCCCTGGAGCACTTGAAAGGGATCAACTTCGAAAATTTCCAAAGGATATTTTTAAAGAGCTGGGCAAACTTGGAATACTTGGTCTTCCTTTTGAAGAAAAATATGGTGGTGGTGCAGCGGACACGATCAGTTTTGCCATTGTAGTTGAAGAATTAAGCCGTGCATGCGGCTCTACAGGAATTACTTATTCAGCCCATATATCACTAGGAGGTGCACCGATCGCTCTATTCGGTACAGAGCAGCAGAAGGAGCTTTATTTAACACAAATCTGTACTGGTGAGTCATTAGGTGCATTTGGTCTCACGGAGCCAAATGCAGGCTCGGATGCAGGAGGGACGGTGACTGAAGCGAAAGAAGAAGGAGAGTATTTTCTCATTAATGGAACGAAATGTTTCATAACGAATGCCTCATATGCTAAATTTCTTCCATTAACTGCTATTACTAATAAGAAAAATGGAGAAAAGGAAATTAGTGCAATCATTGTGCCAACGGACGCAGAAGGATTCAAAATATTAAATAGCTATGATAAGATGGGTCTCCATGCTTCCAATACAACTGAGCTTGTATTAGAGGATGTGAAAGTTTCCAGGGGAAATTTACTCGGTGGAAAGGGAAAAGGATTTAAACAATTTTTAATCACACTTGATGGCGGAAGAATTGGGATTGGAGCTATGGCAGTAGGAATTGCCCAAGCAGCATATGAAAAAGCGCTAGACTATGCAAAAGAGAGAGAGCAGTTCGGGAAGAGGCTATCCAATTTTCAAAGTATCCAGTTTAAACTCGCTGATATGGCGTTGAAAATTGAATTGGCACGTAATATGGTATATAAAGCTGCATGGCTAAAAGATAGGGGAAAACGTTTTACAAAAGAAGCTTCCATGTGTAAGCTTTATGCTTCTGAAATATGTATGGAAGTAACAAGGGAAGCGGTTCAAATTCATGGTGGATACGGGTATATGAAAGACTATCATGTGGAAAGATATATGAGAGATGCGAAGCTCCTTGAAATTGGTGAGGGGACGAGTGAAATTCAACGATCTGTCATTGCTAAAATGATAGGGTGTTAAAAAGTCAATATAATTATCTACTTCACCTTAAATGGTGAAGTCTTTTTGTCTAAATGGTGAACATAGTGGGTAAGTTAGTAGATAGGTCTTTTACTTCTGGCAAATATAAAGTAAAATAGAAATTGTTTACTAAAATGTACTTATAAGCATATTTACATAAGGGAGGGTTACATAATGAGTAGTCGAAATCCATTAATTCCATTTGCGATTATTGCAGTACTAGGCATCATTCTTATGTTTGTATTCTCTTTTAAAGGAATCGGTGATCATAAGAACTTAGCCAGCGGTGGAGAAGGAGAAGAAAAAACGGCAGATGTTGCAAACGCTTCACCAGAAGAAATTTATCAGCAAAGCTGTATAAGCTGCCATGGTCAAAACTATGAAGGTGGAGTAGGTCCTCAACTTACTGGAATCGGTGAAAAAGTAAGTCTGGATGAAATTAAAGATACTCTGAAAAATGGTAGAGGAACAATGCCTCCTGGTTTAGTACCAGATGAGAAAATTGACGAAATGGCAGATTGGGTATCAAAACTTAAATAATTGTTATATCATAAGAATATGACCTCTTCAATTAGTTAGAGAAGTCATATTTTGTTGTAAAAGTCCTTTTTATATGAAGGACTTTTTCTATTTTAAATAAAGTTGGTGAAACAGATGAATGAACTACATTTATCAAAACGATTAGAAACAGTTGCAGGCTATCTTATAAAAGATTCTTCTTTTGCTGATATCGGGTCTGATCACGCATATTTGCCTTGCTATGCGGTTATTAAAGGATTAGCGAAAACAGCAATTGCCGGAGAGATTACGGAAGGTCCTTTTCAGTCAGCGAAAAATCAAGTTATAAAAAATGAGTTATCTGCTTCCATTGAAGTGAGAAAAGGTGATGGCTTAGAAGTTATTGAGCCAAATGAAGTTGATTGTATAACGATTGCAGGGATGGGCGGCGGATTAATTAGTAAAATACTTGATGATGGCAAGGAAAAGCTAGAAGGGGTAAGCAGGCTTATTTTACAGCCGAATATTCATGCCGATTTTGTCCGAATGTGGCTTATGGAAAATGAGTGGGAACTAATTAGTGAACAAATCATAGAAGAAGATGATAAAATTTATGAAATACTGGTAGCAGAGCGCGGAGAAGTAAATAAGCCTTATATAAATAAAAATATAGATGCTGCTATTTTAACAGGACCATTTTTAATGGAAGAGAAAAATGATGTTTTCAAGAAAAAATGGAGCTTAGAATGTGAACATTGGAAAAAAATTGTTCAACAATTAAATGCAGCAGCAGCTACAAGGGAAAAACGAGTAAAACAAAAAGAATTGGAGCGTAAAATTCAGCTTATTGAGGAGGTTTTAGACAATGAGTAAAATACCCAATGGTCATGAGATTATTCAGTTATTTGAACAATTTTCGCCAAAGAGCTACGCGCTTGAAGGTGATAAGATCGGATTACAAGTAGGAACATTAAATAAAAAAATCTACAATATTATGATTACTTTAGATATTTTAGATGAAGTGATAGATGAAGCAATCGAGAAAAAGATTGATTTGATTATTGCTCATCATCCACCTATTTTCCGGCCGATAAAAAATCTTATAACGGATACAACCTATGGGAAAATGATTGAGAAATGTATAAAGCATGATATTGCTCTTTATGCAGCACATACAAATTTAGATGTGACACATGGTGGGGTAAATGATTTATTAGCACAAGCGTTAAAACTGACAGATACGAAAGTCCTTGTACCAACGATGAATAAGCAGCTTGTGAAGCTTGTTGTATTCGTTCCAAAAGATGATGAAAATGCTGTGAGAGAAGCATTGGGAAATGCAGGGGCAGGTCATATAGGAAATTACAGTCATTGTACGTTTGCAACTGCTGGAGAAGGCAGTTTTCTTCCGCTTGAGGGAACGAATCCGCATATTGGACAAGTTGGAAAAGTGGAATATGTCGATGAGGTAAGGCTGGAAACTATCTTTCCTAAAGAGCTGGAGCGCCAAGTTATTTCGGCAATGAAAAAGGCACATCCATATGAAGAGGTTGCATATGATCTTTACCATTTAGCACAAGATGGAGAACAGCTCGGGCTTGGGAGAATTGGAAAATTAGAGCGGGAAATGACTCTTCATGAATTTGCTGAATTTGTAAAAACTGCATTGGAAGTAGAGAGGGTAAGAGTTGTAGGAAAGAAAGATTCAGTCATCCGTAAAGTAGCTGTTTTAGGCGGTGATGGGAATAAGTATATTCAACAAGCAAAATTTCAAGGTGCAGATGTTTATGTGACGGGAGATCTTTATTTCCATGTTGCTCATGATGCAATGATGCTTGGATTAAATGTAGTAGATCCTGGTCATCATGCTGAAAAAGTGATGATAAAAGGTGTAGCAGATAAAATGTCGGTACTCGTTACTGAAAAGAATTATGAAGTAAATATTATTCAATCAGAAGTAAATACGAATCCATTTACATTTATTTAAAAACAAAAGGGTGACTTAGGTCACCCTTTTGTTTTTACTTTAGGTAAAATTTTATTTAGCGGGACGCTGCGCTTTCTTTCCCATGTTGATTCATCGTTTTCATCAAATTGTTCCAAGAAATTAATAACTTCTTTTGTAATTGGTGTAGGTGTTGAAGCACCGGCTGTTACAGCTACAGTTTTTACACCTTTCAACCATTCTAATTTAAGCTCGGTTACATCTGAAATACGATATGCTGTTGTATCAGCGATTTGCTCAGAAACTTGCGCAAGACGGTTAGAGTTATTGCTTTTTGGATCGCCGACAACAATTGTTAAATCTGCTTCTGGTGCCTGTTCAGCAACTGCTTCCTGACGAACCTGTGTTGCAAGACAAATTTCACGATGAACTTCCACATGCGGATATTTTTGAGCTACCGTTTCCATTATGTCAGCAACATCCCATTGACTCATCGTTGTTTGATTTGTAACGATGATTTTCTCGCTATTAATAGAAAGTTTATTTACATCCTCCACTGTCTCCACAAGATGAACGATATGAGGAGCTACGCCTACTGCACCTTCAGGCTCAGGATGTCCTCTTTTTCCGATGTAAATAATTTCATAGCCTTCAGCTTCTTTTTCTCTAATTAAATCATGTGTTTTTGTTACATCAGGGCATGTTGCATCAAGTGTAACAAGTCCTTTTTCTTTCGCTAATTTACGGACCTCAGGTGAAACACCGTGGGCTGTAAAGACGACTGTTCCGGACTCCACTTTTTCCAGGATTTCTAAACGATTGCTTCCATCCAGTGTTATAATTCCTTCTTCTTCAAATGCATCTGTTACATGTTTATTATGAACAATCATGCCAAGTATATAAATTGGTCTCGGCAATGTTTTATCTAAAGCAGCATTTTTTGCGATCACCATTGCATCAACAACTCCATAGCAGTAACCGCGGGGTGCAATCTTAATAACTTCCATTCCATCTTCTCCTCCTTAAGAGATGACAATGAAAAAAGCCGTTATCCGGCTTTTGATTCTAATAATCTCTTTCCCTATTATATCTAAGAAAAAGAAATATTACAAAGAAGTTATATATACATTTTAGGTGTAGATCTTCCTTTTTTAACGGGAGGCTGCACATATTCTATTTCTTTTTCGATGGCGTCTTCTGAGGTTTCAAGCTCCATTGTATTATTTTCATCTGTTTCTGTATCACTGGAAAATTCGCTTTTTTCTTCATCATTATTTGAAGTAATGGCTGATTCTTTACTATCTTTTGTTTCATCATCATTCGAAGTATTGTCCGATTCGTTACTATTTTCTGTTTCATCATCATTGTTTTGCAGTTCACGGTAAATCTTCCACATTGCTGGTAAATTTTTTACGAGCGGACCGTATTGTTGAACAATCGGTGTTACTTGTTGTGCCATCCCTAATACTCTTTGAACGTTGCCAAGTATATTAGAAATATTTGCGGGGTTTGCTATTCCTTTTAATCCTTGACTGGCATTTACAGCATTTGAAACTTCTTGTGCTCCAAACATTGTGTTTCCACCTGGCATTCCTTTATTTCCTGGAAGGATACGAGATAAAATCCCCTTTAACCCTCCACCGCTTCGGGGAGACTGTACCGGCTGAAATGGCATCTGTCTGCCGAATGGCTGACCCCGCATCGGCATTTGTCTCCCAGGCGGAAAGAAGCGTGAGTTATTCATAGGTGGCATAGGTCTTTGCTGAAACATTATAGCCCTCCTTTCATAAGAGCATCTATCTACATACAAATTATGCGGGAATCGTTAAAAAGTGTTTTTCTAAAGTGAAACTTCTCTCAGTGGGGTTTTTCTCATCCTCTACTGATAGTTAGTTGAGGCCCGCATTCTGCAGGTCACACATACGTTGCTCGCGTGAAGCGGAGAATTTAGTATTGTTCTATTATTCGCACCTTTACGAGCAGTTGATTTCCCATTTATCTTTTTTGTCTTCTACAGAATCTTCATATGGGAGTCTTACTGCTCGTTAAGTGCCGGATGAATTTTGAATTTAGGATCCTTTTTCCACTTATGGTGGAGAAAGGGGGATTAGGAATGTTTTCTTTTAGTTTCTTTCCTTTTAGGCTATAATGTTATGATGAACTGACAGTAGATCGTTATTTTAGTTATAATGAAGGAGTTAATTGGATGGAACATACAAAATTTGAAAGATTTGATTTGAAGCCGTTTATTATAGATGCAATTAAGAATGAGCTGCAATTTTTTGAACCGACTGAAATTCAAGAAAGACTTATACCGAGTATTAAAAGAGGAGAAAGTGCAATTGGACAATCACAAACTGGTACTGGTAAAACGCATGCGTATCTTATTCCTTTAATAAATAATCTCAACCCTGAAATGCAAAATGTCCAAATTGTTATTACTGCGCCGACCCGTGAATTAGCGACACAAATTTATAAAGAAGCACTTAAACTCACTAGTGATGTTGAAGGAATTTCTGTTAAATGTTTTATCGGAGGAACAGACAAGCAGCGTGCCATTGAAAAATTAAAATCTCAGCCACAAATCGTTGTTGGAACACCGGGAAGAGTGAATGATCTTGTAAAAGAACAAGCTCTATTTGTTAATACTGCGAAGGCATTAGTAGTTGATGAAGCTGATTTAATGTTAGATATGGGATTTATTAAAGAAGTAGACGGTATTGCAAGCCATATGCCTGAAAAACTGCAAATGCTTGTTTTCTCAGCAACTATACCTGAAAAATTAAAACCTTTTTTAAAAAAATATTTAGAAAATCCGAAATTTACACATGTTGCACCAAATCAAGCGACAGCACCTAATATTAAGCATGTATTAGTTCCTGCAAGACATCGTGATAAAAGTCAATTAGTATACGAAATGCTGCTTTCTTATAATCCGTATTTAGCTATTGTTTTTACAAATACAAAAAAGCGTGCAGAAGAAGTTGCAGCTGCTTTAGCTGGTAAAGGGTTGAAAGTTGGTCGTATACATGGTGACTTATCACCGAGGGAACGTAGGAAGATGATGACCCAAATTAGTAATCTAGAGTACCAATATGTCGTTGCAACTGACTTGGCAGCAAGGGGTATAGATATTGAAGGTGTAAGCCACATCATTAATTATGAAATTCCAACGACAGAGCTTGAATTTTATATTCACCGTGTCGGCAGAACAGCAAGGGCAGGCAGCTCAGGAATTGCAGCAACTTTATATGACCCATCTGATGATGATGCTTTAGTGAAATTAGAGAAAATGGGCATCGAGTTTGTTAACATGGATCTTGTTAAGGGAGAATGGCGTGAGCTTGAAGATAGAAATCGACGCCATAAACGTAAAAGACAAGAAAATGAAGTAGATAAAGCAGCAAAGAGTATCGTTCAAAAGCCTAAGAAGGTAAAACCAGGCTATAAAAAGAAAATGAGTCAAGAGATGGAGCAATTTAAGAAAAGACAGAGACGTTTAAACAGAAAAGGGAAGTAGAAGTAGAAGGGAAAGGGTAAGATGTTAAAAATCGGATCACATGTTTCAATGAGCGGGAAGAAAATGCTTTTAGGCTCAAGTGAAGAAGCGGTCTCATATGGTGCAAATACATTTATGATTTATACAGGTGCACCACAAAATACGAGAAGAAAGAAAATAGAAGAATTAAACATAGAAGCAGGATTTGTTCATATGAAAGAGCATGGAATTGAAGAAATCATCGTTCACGCTCCGTATATTATTAATATAGCAAATACGACAAATCCGGCTACATTTGAATTAGGTGTAGATTTTCTTCGTTCTGAAATCGCAAGAACAGAAGCGCTTGGTGCAAGACAAATTGTACTTCATCCCGGTGCGCATGTAGGTGCAGGTGCTGAAACTGGTATTAAAAAAATTATTGAAGGTTTAAATGAAGTGATCGAGAAAGAGCAGAATGTCCAAATTGCCTTGGAAACAATGGCTGGAAAAGGCTCAGAATGTGGGCGGTCATTTGAAGAGCTTGCACAAATTATTGATGGTGTAACGTATAACGAGCATTTATCTGTTTGTTTTGATACATGTCATATACATGATGCAGGCTATGATATTATTAATGATTTTGATGGAGTTTTAAACGAATTTGACAAAATAGTTGGCATTGACAGGATTAAGGTTCTGCATATCAATGATAGTAAAAATCCATGTGGTGCAAGTAAGGACCGTCATGAAAATATCGGTTTTGGTCATATTGGTTTTGAAGCTCTTAGTAAAATTGTTCACCATCCACAACTAATGAGCGTTCCGAAGATTTTAGAAACGCCCTTTGTTGGAGAGGATAAAAAAGATAAAAAACCTCCATATAAATTTGAAATTAATATGCTGAAGGAAAAACAATTTGACAGTGATGTGCTTGAGAAGATCTTAAATGCTTAAATAATAGGAAGAGGATGTCTTGAAACAATATGGACATCCTCTCATTAAGTAATAATTAGTTTACCTTATGAATTGGAGGAAAATTTTGTTTACTTCCTGTGCTGTTTTAACAGAAGTAATCCCTGCAATTTGTTTAAGTAAGTTAGCCCGTTCCTCGTCATTATAAATATCAATATTTTGCCCATTAATTAATTTAACTATCTCATTTGCTTGTGGACGACTAATAGAAATGCGGTGTTTTTTTGCTAATTGAAGTAATTCGTCGGCAGTTAAGTTATTTACCTTCTGATTAATCATTTTTTTAAGGAAATTCACATTTGTTACCTCCTTTCTTAGGCAGTCTATGAATTATATGAGAAAAGGTGCAAAATAAGCAGATGAAAGAATTTCTTTACAATCAAATGAACCTCATATATAATTCTTATGTTATAATGTAATGAAAGATGAGAAATAAATCGTAATGATTCTTAATTTTGTGAAAGGGTGAACTAAGTTGAAGCGGCCAATTATTGAAATTAATAATTTATCTTTCACATATGAACATCAAACTGTGCTTGAACATATTGATTTAATTGTTGAAGAAGGTTCTTTTCTAGGACTGGTTGGACCTAATGGCTCTGGGAAAACAACATTATTAAAATGTGTACTTGGATTATTAAAGTCAAAATCAGGTGAAATCCGTTTATTTGGAACTCCGATAAATGAGTTTAAAAATTGGCATGAAATAGGTTTTGTGTCACAGAAAGCAAATAGCTTTAATACTGGCTTTCCAGCATCGGTTTTTGAAGTCGTGTCAAGTGGATTAACTTCTAAGCTTGGCCTTTTTAAATTTTTGGGAAAAGAAGACAAAGAGAAAGTATACAAGGCGATCGCTGCTGTTGGAATGAGTGATTTTTCAAAGCGGAATATAGGGGAGCTGTCAGGGGGACAGCAGCAACGTGTCTTTATAGCCCGTGCACTCGTCAGCGATCCTAAATTATTGATTTTAGATGAACCTACAGTCGGTGTCGATGCAAAAACGGTTCAGCAGTTTTATGATTTATTAAAAGAATTAAATGATAAATTGAATATAACACTTATTTTAGTTACACATGATATCGGTACAATTACAGATAAAGTAACCCATGTTGCCTGTTTAAATAAACATTTACATTTTCATGGGAATTCCGAACAATTTGAATTAACAAAAGATCATGAACTTGCTGAGTTTTATGGGCATTCGCTGCAATTATTAACACATGATCATGCCCATTAATATGGAGGCTTTATATGTTAAGTAATATTTTTCAATATGAATTTTTACAAAATGCATTTATATCAGGAGTAATTATAGGTTTAATCGCACCATTATTAGGTGTATACGTCGTCGTAAGAAGATTATCTTTAATCGCTGATGCTTTAAGCCATGTCACACTTGCAGGTATAGCAGCAAGTCTTTTATTAGAAAAGAAATTCAGCGGTTTTTCAGGTTTGAATCCAGTTTACTTAGGTATGGGGTTTTCTGTAACTGGTGCTGTACTTATTGAGAAGCTTCGAACTGTTTATAAACATTATCAGGAACTTGCCATTCCAATTATTTTATCAAGCGGGGTTGGAATAAGTGTTATTTTTATTTCGCTTGCTGATGGTTTTAATACTGATTTATTCAGTTATTTATTCGGCAGTGTCAGTGCGGTTACAAGAACGGATATGTGGGTAATCGTTCTTATTGCATTGTTTGTGCTAGCTGTTATTTTTTTATTGTATAAAGAATTATTTCTTCTTTCATTTGATGAAGAGCATGCAAAGGCATCGGGAATTAAGGCGAAATGGCTGCATCTTATTTTTATATTGACAGTCGCACTAGTTATCGCATCTTCGATGAGAATTGTAGGAATCTTACTTGTCTCTTCACTTATGACATTGCCTGTTGCAGCAAGTATTCGTATTGCAAAAGGATTTAAGCAAACGATATTCTTCTCTGTACTATTCGGTGAACTATCTGTTATCATTGGTTTATACTTAGCATATTACTTGGATTTAGCACCAGGAGGCACGATCGTTGTCCTATCTGTTCTAATTCTCATTATTACAATAATAGCGACAAAATTTAAAAGAGCACATTAATTTTGTCAATATGCAGACTTGCCTATAGCTAAAAGGAGTAGAGATTTATGAATGTTCAAGAAGCTTTAGACTTGTTAAAAGATAAAGGATATAAATATACGAGTAAGAGGGAAGAAATGCTGCAATTATTTGCTGATTCAGATAAATATTTGACAGCAAAGGATGTTTTAGAGGCGTTAAAGGAAAATTACCCTGGTCTTAGTTTCGATACGATTTACCGAAACTTATCTCTTTTTGCCGATCTCGGTATTTTTGAAACGACTGAACTATCGGGGGAAAAGCATTTTCGTTATACTTGCGATGCGGGGCATCATCACCATCATTTTATTTGTTTAAAATGCGGTAAGACGAAAGAAATTGGATTATGTCCAATGGAAAAATTAAATGAGGATTTAGCTGGTTATGATATTAGCGGGCATAAGTTCGAAATATATGGAACATGTCCTGGCTGTGTATAATATTCAATTTAAAAAAGGCTTGTAAAATCTATATGGATTTTACAAGCCTTTTTACTTACACGGTTTGCGGTGTGCTGTACCAATGATTTACCCATTGTTTTGCTTCAAGCCAGTTATTAGCACGGATAACGTTTTTAGGAACAGGATCTTGGTTATATGGAGTATTAAATAAAATAACAGGAATGTTATGTTCCTCACTAATCATGCAGGCATTATCATGTTTATCTTCAAAGAAAACAGATATTTCATGCTTTTTTACTGCAGCTAATTTATCATGGTTGCCTACAAGCTCAATATGATCATAATTAATTTCATTTTGAAGGAACCAATTATTCGTAATTTCATGCAAATGCTTGCGCCTTGCACTTATGAAAATAAGCTGATGTTGCTGCTTCCATTCATCAAGCACAGCCTTCGCATATTGAGCTAATGGGGCTTCACGATAAATAATAGGCTCATTATCATCCATCCATTTCCAGAAATCCAGTTCAGTAATATTCAAAACTTTTGTTAAATCGTATTCCACTATATCATCCAGTGTAAGCTTTTTTCCAAAAGATTTATTTAAGTATGGAACGAAAGCATCTGGTGATGTAACAGTACCGTCAATATCAATTCCTAATCTTAACATAAGTGTTCGCTCCTTCGAAGTATATCTAAACATTAGTTTACCATAACGGTTTTGTCAAAAACAGAAAACTTTAACAGTCATAGTAATATGAATTATATCCTATACTATAACTGCTCCTTTAAATTAGAAAGCGAGGGATTTTAAGTGGCAGATGAAAGAAACAACTATCATGATAGTATGAATCGTTATGATAACCTAAATAACCCTAATTATAAGGGTGTCGAACCAATTGATACAGATAATTATAACGAGGAAACAGCTGCCGAAGTCGCCGCTCCAGTTAACTTAAACAGAGATTATGACCGAACTGACATAGCTGATAATACGGAAGCAGGAACTGGAAGAGGATTGGGATTTTTTGCTTTAGCACTATCAATCATCTCCCTATTCGTATTCCCGGTATTTCTTGGGGCAGTCGGCATTATTGTCGGATTTATTGCAAGAAGAAGAGGAGCAGAAGGATTAGGTATGTGGGCTATCGGCTTAGGGGCTGCATCAATCATTTTAAGATTATTTGTTATGCCGTTTTTCTAAGCATGTAAATAGGAAAACTTATTTAAAGAAATTGAAAAAGGTGATCTCTGTCTGGAACAGGGATCATCTTTTTTAATTGTGCCCGTATTAGAGCATCCTAGTATAAAAATAAGGAAGCCATTTATCTGTTTCATCAGAAAATGACTTCCTTTTAAATATTTCTTTACAATGCATATGAAGAGTTTATTTTTCTAAAGCTTGTTTAGCAAAATATTCCTCAGCGATTTTATCGATTTCTTTTTTCAATTCTTCAACCATTGTTTCTTCTGGTACTTTTCTTACAATTTCTCCTTTTCGGAAAAGTAAACCTTCTCCTCGTGCTCCCGCTATACCAATATCAGCTTCACGAGCTTCTCCGGGACCATTTACAGCGCAGCCTAGAACCGCAACTTTAATTGGTGCTTTAATAGTTGAAATATATTCCTCGACTTCATTGGCAATACTGATTAAATCAATCTCAATTCGCCCACAAGTCGGACATGAAATTAATGTAGCCGCATTTGAAGCAAGACCAAATGATTTAAGAAGCTCACGGGCAACTTTTACTTCTTCGACTGGGTCAGCACTTAAAGAAATTCGAAGTGTATTTCCAATGCCCTTGTTTAAAATAACACCTAAACCGGCAGCACTTTTTACTGTTCCAGCAAATAATGTTCCTGATTCAGTTATTCCTAAATGCAGAGGATAGTCAAAAGCCCTCGCGGCTTTTTCATATGCCTCGATTGCTAAATTTACGTCCGATGCCTTCATAGAAACGATAATGTCGTAAAAATCTAAATCTTCTAGAATTTTTATATGATGTAACGCACTTTCGACCATTCCGTCAGCGGTTGGATATCCATATTTTTCAAGTATTCTTTTCTCCAAAGAACCTGCATTTACACCGATTCGGATAGGAATACCACGTTCTTTAGCTGCTTTAACGACAGCTTCCACTTTTTCTTTACGCCCGATATTACCTGGGTTAATTCTAATTTTATCTGCTCCACCTTCGATTGCTTTTAATGCCAGTTTATAATCGAAATGGATATCAACAACTAATGGAATATTAATTCTTTTCTTTATTTCAGCAATTGCATTGGCAGCCCGCTCATCTGGACAAGCGACTCTGACAATTTGACAGCCCGCTTCTTCCAAGCGGTGTATTTCAGCAACTGTTGCTTCCACATCATGTGTTTTAGTCGTCGTCATACTTTGGATGAAGAGCTCATTGCTCCCACCGATAGTTAAGTTTCCGACCTTTACTGGACGGGTTTTAGTACGATGTATGATTTCACTCACGTGTAAATCTCTCCTTAAAAAAGAACTCAAATATAATAAGAATGCTTTTTTTAGTATGTTCCAACATTTATTGTATAGGACGTCTTAATGATTGACAAGGAATTAATATCGAAATTGCTTTTTATAAACTTAAAATTCCAGAATAGTATTATTTACCCTTCCATTGATAGCTGTTTAGTGAATAATCATTTGTCTATTGCTGTTTTTCAAAATCATTAGGAGGGAGACTTATCATCGGTAGAATAAATAGGGAATTTATATGTTTTTCCAACTTTGATTGCTTCTACTTTTTGATTCGGATTTAATTGTTCAAAATCCTCTACAATTTTTTCAATTGATACTGGGAGGGAAGATTTATACTTCATTTCCATAATTGATAATACTGTATCACCCTGTTTTATTTGTAATTCAAAATATTTCTTTTTCTCTTGTTTTACAGGTGTAGAATGGTTCAATGTCGCTGCTGAGGGAAGAGTTCCGACAGTAAAATCATAATAAATAATATAAATAAGAAATAAAGCAATTAGGACAGTAAATAACTTTTTCACTTTTAGACCCCCTAAAAAAATCTCATTCAAGCATATGCTTGTCCACTAGGATAAATTCCTGAAATGCAATGAAATTTCTATATAAATGGAGGACTTTTATTTCATATTTTAAATTTCGAATCTGATTAGTCATTGATCATAAAAATAATTCGTAATTCGACAAAATTTGAGAAAGTTTAACATACTCTTTACAGTAACTTAATATTTCCCTGTCATACTGCATTTAGTACTATGTGAAAGGGTGTCAATATGAGGAAAGTACTTAAATTTATAGCTGTTATGAAGAAGAGGATAGATGAAATTAATGCTAAAGTAGGTATTTTAAATAAAATAGGCTTGAAAGCAAGACTGTTAATTTTAGTATTACCATTACTTATTACATCCATAAGCGTAGTTGGCTTTACTTCTTACTCAAAGGCAAAAGAAACCACGATGAGCACGATTGAAAACAGGCTCAAACGAGAAGTGAATATTACATACGAAATTGTAGCGAATTTAGCCTTTGCATATGTGGGGGATGAGACTGGATTAAATAAAAGGATAGAAAAGGTTGTACTTCCTAAGCAAGCATCTCAACTTTTAAATGATGGCTTAGCAGCAGACTTTTTTCTTATTCAAAATGAAAAAGCAGCTCCTCTAAAGATCAGTA
Source organism: Metabacillus fastidiosus NBRC 101226 (assembly GCF_001591625.1). GTDB lineage: Bacteria > Bacillota > Bacilli > Bacillales > Bacillaceae > Metabacillus > Metabacillus fastidiosus. The sequence goes on along the minus strand of NZ_BCVG01000004.1, from coordinate 45,409 downwards.
AAAATACGAAGCTTAAAATCGAGAAAGAGGTAATTAATAAAATAAAAAAACATAATGGAAATCTCATTCATGTCAAAATGGATGGGACAGCATATACGATTGCATATCAAGATATTCAAGAATTAAAAGGGACATATTTAATCGTTGTACCGACAGAGAAATATATGGCCTCTATAAATGAACTCGCAGACTTTACTGGCTTGATCGTTATTGTAAGTGCACTTATAGCTTCGCTTGCACTTATTATGCTAGTTAGAAGTTTAGTAAAGCCGTTATCTATTTTAAGTTCAACTATGCTTCGTGTTAATAATGGAAATCTATCAGAGAATATTCCGATCAATACATCTGTTCCGGAAATCGTTTCTTTAATTAATAGCTATCATCAAATGATGGAACAAATGATAAAAATGATAAAAAATATTAATTTAACAACAGCAGATTTATTTACGACAGGAGAACAATTAAAAGTGGCATCTGAAGATGTGCTCTTGCAAAATAATCAATTAATGGAATCAATTAAGGTTGTAAAATGCGGTGCGGAACAAACAGCGACAAGCTCGGATGAAAATGTTGTTACCTTTCAGCAAATGAAAAATGATATACAACTCGTTTTAAGCAATATGAAGTATTTGTTCAGCAGTGCTTCTGATATGAATGTATCAGCTAATAAAGGTAATAGCCGGATTGCGGAAATGATTGACACGATGGATAAATTTGAAAAAGAATTTGAGGAAATGACAAATACGATCATTGGAGTCAAAGATAATTCTATAACGATAACGAAGGTTGTAGGAATTATTCAGTCAATTGCTGAACAGACAAAACTTTTAGCTTTAAATGCAACGATTGAAGCGGCACGTGCAGGAGAAGCTGGTAAAGGTTTTGCTATTGTGGCAAAAGAAGTGAAAAAATTAGCAGATCAATCTTCGAAGGCTACAGAGGATATTAACGAATCAATTCGACAAATGGAAAGTATTTCAGAAAAAGCGTCCGAGGAATTTAAATCTATGCTCGTTAATATTAAATCTCATTTAAGGGTGGCGAATGATTCAAGGGAGTCTTTTGATGATTTAATGATAGAAATTGAAAATGTGAATGGTAAACTTTCAAATATGAGAGAGAACTTACAGCACTTAGAAAATAAATTACCGGAAATAGAACTTTCCGCTGAGCATTTTGTTTCTGTGTCACAGGAAACATTAGCAAGTGCTGAACAAATGCAGGAAATATCGGATAGTCAAATAGAACAAATTACGCGTACGCATGAGATGGGTCTAAAATTAACAGATTTATCAACAGAATTAGCAGGTAGTACGAAACAATTCAAAATTACATAAAGTATAATAAAAATAGTAGCACAGACCTTTGTAAAGGTTTGTGCTACTATTTTTTATAGGAAGAGCTTATGATTTGTAAGAAAATCTCTTATATTCTTTTATCGATTTTCAATTGGCGGAATTTCTTTTATTACTAAATGTAAGATAATTAAATGAACAAACCAATTAATAGTAAATGCAAATGGTACAACTGCTTGGAATGCATCCATGAATGTAAAGAAAATAGTCGCCATTGTAATGGAGTAGGCAGAAACAATCCAGATCTGCTTGAAATTTAACTTTCGATTAAAAGCGTTTTTGAAAATTATACCAAATAATGCTAATACAGTAATATCAATAAATTTAGTGAATGAATTAACTAGGTACATAATGATAAATAGTATAGCTACCATGAGTGGAACTAAACTATCAAATTGCTTAGTGATTTCTATAAGCTCTTGTTTAGTTAGGTCTTGATTAAGTACTTTGTATTCAAATGGCTGTGACATTCCGTTTGAGACGATAACAAATTTATTTTTTAGAAAAGCAAGGGCATTTTCTTTATTATTTAATTCATTATCTGAATATGTATCAGACGGGTCAAAAATGATAATAAAATTCTCTTTGCGGATTTCGATTGCTTTTCCATCTTCTGAAATGAGGGTTCCATTCTCTATCGAGAAGTTTGGTAATTCATTTTGTAATGTTTTATCAAATTCCTTTAATCCGCTAGCTAGACTATTACCAAAGTAAAAAGCCATAGGCAATGTTGCGATCAAAGAAAGGAGAAAAACGTATAAAATGGTTTTACCGATTCCTTGAAGACGAAACATTGCAATTGTTTTTGGTGAGTAGATACTTTTGACTAATTGTTTAAATATATTCATCCGTAGAGGCACTTCCTTTCAACTTGTCCATTGTTAATTTTATCTTTCAATTGTTAAGAAGACAATAATTTAGCAGATTTTCGCTAAGTATTACATAAAAATATAGAATATAAACCAAAGCATCTGGATCCTATTTTCATTGAGCAATCTTCCTCTATCGCTTTAGGACAGGCAAAAGAAGAAATCCTGAGGATGGGTAAGTTTGCAAAAGTTTGTTTAGAAGGATCAAATGAATATGTGAAAATCGGAATATGTAAGCATGCTGACACTGCAATGCAAGTGGAAGATGCCATTAATAATTTAGACAGAAAGATAACCGATTACCTAGTATTAATTACAAGAAGTGAAATGTCAATTTTTGAATCAGAAGAACATAGCATGCTAATTGATACTGTGAGAGATATTGAAAGAATTGGTGATCACTGTGAAAACTTAATAGAACTCGTTGATTATCAAATAGCAAATAAGGTGAAATTAACAGAATCTACTATGGATGATTTAAAGGAAATGTTCGATATAACAATTGCAGCATTAACTGATGCCATTGCTGCACTGGATGATAAAGATACAGCTTTAGCTACAAAAGTGCTAAAAACAGAAAGACAAATTGATAAGCTTGAAAGAACATTAAGGAAAAAGCATATCCTGCGTATACATGAGGCTGAGTGCACTGGATAGGCAGGGATTGTTTTTGTAGAGATTATTAGTAATCTGGAACGAATCGGTGATCATTGTGTAAATATTGCTGAAGCAGTTTTAGGATATAGAAATTAAAATATTCTTTTTGAAAAATGGAAATAATGTTATAGTGAAGTAAGATTTTATGAGTGGAGGAATATTTTCTTCCACTCATATTTAATTTGCTTACATATGTTTGTTTTTTTGCTATGAGACCGAACGGTGATTTTTATAAAAAAGATAAAGCTCTGAGGAGGGAAAGATGGAAATACTGTATTGGGTGATTGTTATAATAATGTTTATTATCAGCTTCGTAGGACTCGTTTATCCCATTATTCCAAGTGTGGTTTTTATAGTAGGAGGCTTTCTATTATACGGTTTATTTTTTGATTTTAAATCATTTAACTATTTATTCTGGATTATTGAGGGGCTTTTTGTCGCGGTTTTATTTGCAGCAGACTATGTGGCAAATCTTATTGGGATAAAGAAATTCGGCGGTAGCAAAGCAGCGATTTGGGGAAGTACAATTGGACTTTTAGTAGGTCCTTTCGTTATCCCGGTAGTAGGGATTTTAGTAGGTCCTTTCCTTGGTGCAATATTAGCTGAACTCATTGTTCATCAAAAAGATATAAAAACATCAATAAAAATTGGTGCTGGTTCATTAATTGGTTTTATTTCAGGAGTATTTGCAAAAGCAATTATCCAGCTGATGATGATCGGATACTTTTTATTTACTGTTTTATAGAGGGAACATACCCATAATAAACTGGCATCCATTGTTAATAAATAATGAATAATAGCAATTAATAAAATGACGATATGTATATATAGTCGAAGTTTTGGATATTCTGTAGATTGTTCTCAAGCTTTTTCATTGAAAGAAATAAATAATTTTGATAATCTGGATATGTAAACTTATACTATACTTATAAGTTTAAAAAGTTACATACAAAAATTTAGGAGGAATATACACATGGCTTATGAATTACCACAATTACCTTATGCATATGACGCTTTAGAACCACATATCGACAAAGAAACAATGAATATTCACCACACAAAGCATCACAATACTTATATTACAAATGTAAATGCAGCACTTGAAGGTCACCTAGAGCTTGCAAGTAAATCAGTTGAAGAATTAATTTCTGATTTAAATGCTGTACCTGAGTCAATCCGTACTGCTGTTCGCAACAATGGTGGCGGACATGCTAACCACAGCCTTTTCTGGACGCTTCTTTCTCCAAATGGCGGCGGAGAGCCGACTGGTGAGCTTGCAGACGCAATTAACAGCAAGTTTGGCAGCCTTGATAAATTTAAAGAAGAATTTGCTAAAGCAGGTGCAACTCGATTCGGTTCTGGTTGGGCTTGGTTAGTAGTAAATAACGGTGAGTTAGAAGTAACAAGTACTCCAAACCAAGATTCTCCTTTAATGGAAGGTAAAACTCCTATTCTTGGATTAGATGTTTGGGAGCATGCATACTACTTAAATTATCAAAACCGTCGTCCTGACTATATTTCAGCATTCTTTAATGTAGTTAATTGGGATGAAGTTGCAAAGCTTTACAGCGCTGCAAAATAATAAAACACAAGAGCCGGCTTTAAGCCGGCTCTTTTTTTATTCTTTAACTTAATTAAAATTCATTACATATCTCCCTTTTCGATTACGCACACTATAGATTAGAAGTTGAAGGGGAGTTATTTTATGTCTAAATTACAAAGGTTGATCGGTGATGTTGAAGTAAATAGAGATTTAGTTCTTTTATTAGTGATTGGTGGGATGTATGCATTAAGCATTGCGCTTTCCAATACATTTGTTAATGTGTATTTATGGAAACAGTCAGGCGGTAATTTTTTTGATTTAGGCGTGTATAACTTATCAATTGTTATTACACAGCCAATTACATTTATATTAGCTGGAAGAATGGCTAAAAAAATAGACCGCGTTATTGTGTTTAGACTAGGGGTAATTTTTTTAGCAGTATTCTTTTTAACAGTATTAATGATCGGCGATTCGGCAGCGAAGTTTTTACCGGTCATTGGCGGAACACTTGGAATTGGTTATGGCTTTTACTGGCTTGCATTTAATGTACTTACATTTGAAATAACTGAGCCGGAGACGAGAGATTTTTTTAATGGATTTTTAGGAATTCTAACATCTATAGCCGGAATGATTGGTCCTATTATTGCTGGCTTTGTTATTTCCAGGTTAAAGAATTTCACTGGATATACAGTTATTTTTACAATTTCACTTATCCTTTTCTTCGCCGCAGTTGTTGTTAGTTTCTTCTTGAAGCGCAGAAAGGCTGAGGGACAGTATTTATTTAGAAGAATTGTGAAAGAAAGAAAGAATAATCGAAACTGGTCTTTTATTACAACTGCGCATTTCTTTCAGGGTGTTAGAGAAGGTACATTTGCATTCGTCATTAGTGTTTATGTATTCATTACAACAAATAGTGAGCTTGCATTAGGTACATTTAGTTTAGTCAACTCGTCTGTTGCGTTCGTAAGTTATTATTTAGCAACGAGATTAATTAAGAAAGATATGAGGAAAAAAGCAGTACTGTTTGGAGGAGTATTGCTATATATATCGACATTTTTACTTTTCTTTGATCTAACATATGTAAAATTATTAACTTATGCTGTATTGATCGGTATCGGTTATCCAATTTTATTAGTCCCATATTCTTCTCTAACATATGATGTTATTGGACGATCCTGGAATGCTGCACAAGCGAGGATAGAATATATTGTTGTTCGGGAACTTTTTTTAAATGTAGGACGATTTTTCTCTATTGTATGTTTTATTATCGCTGTGAGCTTTTTTAATGAAAAGGTAAGTATGCCGATATTATTATCTACTGTAGGTATAGGGCATGCGGTAATTTACTTATATATAAGAAAAATTAATTTGCAAAGTGATCATGAACATATAGATGAAGGAGAACAGGAGCAGATGACAAAGGCCAAGCTAGCTGATAGTGAGGGATAAGACTGACAAGTTTGTCAGTCTTTTTTTATGTCAAATTAGTATTGTTCCCAAAAAAGAGCATAATACGACAAAATCTCTTTTGAATTTACAAAACCTTTACAATTTATTAAAACCTAGTTAATACTAGCCCGTTATTATTTTATTTGTAAGACAGACATTATAAGAGAATTTATTTAGGGGGAAGAAAAATGAAAAGCTTTAAATTTTTAGCAATGTCTATTATGCTTTCTGCATTGCTTGCATTTGCAGCAGCTTGTGGAAATGATGAGACAGGTACTACAGGACAAACAGGCGGGGACTCTAAACAAACTGAAAATACAAAAGATAGTGAAGCAGTAGTAGAAGGTGAAGTAGGTGTTGACGGTTCTTCTACTGTTGGACCAATCGGTGAAGCAGTTTCAGAAGAATTCTCTACTGAACATAGCGGTGTAAAAGCACCAATTGGAATTTCTGGTACAGGTGGCGGATTCAAACGTTTCACAGCTGGTGAAACTGATATCTCTCAAGCATCACGCCCAATTAAAGACGAAGAAATAGCTCTTGCTAAAGAAAAGGGAATTGAATATACAGAATTTAAAGTTGCATTCGACGGAATCACTGTCGTAGTTAATAAAGATAACGATTTTGTTGATAAATTATCTACAGATGATCTAAAGAAACTGTGGGTTGAAGATGGAAAAGCTAAAAAATGGTCAGATATCAATCCTGACTGGCCTGCTGAAGAAGTGAAATTCTTCTCTCCAGGGACAGATTCTGGAACTTATGATTACTTTGACGAAGTAGTATTAGATGAGCAGCAAGTTGTTAAAAACGCAACTCTATCTGAAGATGATAACGTACTTGTTAAAGGTGTTACAGGCGACAAAAATGCAATTGGTTTCTTTGGATACTCTTACTATTTAGAAAATAAAGAAACTTTAAAAGCTGTTCCTGTTGTAAATGAGGCTGGCCAAGCTGTAGAGCCTAACAGTGACACGATTGAAAATGGTGAATACAATCCGTTATCACGTCCATTATTCATTTATGTAAATAACGCTTCAATTAAAGATAAAGCACAAGTGTATGAGTATGTGAAATTCTATCTAGAAAATGCTGGAACATTAGCTCCTGAAGTTGGTTATGTAAGTCTTCCAGAAGAAGAATACAAAAAACAACTTGAAACTTTAGAAGGCTTAAAATAATCATACAACAAGATAGATGAGAAGCGGGAAGTGATTGCTTCTCATCTATCTATTCATTTGGAAAGGGGTTATTCAAATGGCACTACCAAGCAGTTACAATGTGCGTGAGCTTATAAAAGAGAAAAAATCAAAGAAAAGCGCCGCTCAGATTGTAGAAAAAGCCGTACCGTCATTATTATTTGTATTAGCTTTCATTTCAATTTTAACAACAATTGGTATTGTGTTAACACTTATTTTTGAAACAATTACATTCTTTACTCGTGTATCAATACTTGATTTCTTTACACAAAAAGAATGGTACCCATTTTTTGAGGGAAATGCTTCATACGGGATTATGGCTTTAATTTCAGGAACATTATTAGTAACAGTTATTGCTGTTATTGTTGCGGTCCCGATAGGCTTAGCCTCAGCTATTTTCTTGAGTGAATATGCTTCAGATCGAACTAGAAGAATAATTAAACCGATATTAGAAGTTTTAGCAGGAATACCTACGATTGTATATGGTTTCTTTGCATTAACATTCGTTACACCGATTTTACAGAAGATCATTCCTGATTTAGGTATATTTAACGCGCTAAGTCCGGGTATTGTTGTAGGTATTATGATTGTACCTATGATTGCTTCCTTGTCAGAGGATGCGATGAGCTCGGTTCCAAGTTCTATGCGTCAAGGAGCGTTGGCATTAGGTGCAACAAAGCTGGAAGTATCATTAAAGGTTGTATTGCCTGCTGCAATATCAGGTATTGTTGCATCATTTGTATTAGGGATTTCCCGGGTAATCGGTGAAACAATGATCGTTACATTAGCAGGTGGAGCAACTCCAAAACTAACATTTGATCCAACTGAATCAATTCAAACGATGACTGCTTATATTGTACAAGTCAGCTCAGGTGATGCTGGATATGGAACTACAGTTTATTACAGTATTTATGCAGTTGGAATGACGTTATTTGTCTTCACTCTTGCGATGAATGTTTTAGCACAGTTTATTTCCCGCCGTTTTAGGGAGGAATATTAAAATGAAATTAATTAATCAGGAACAAGTAGCAAAAAACATGGGGAGCCGTTTAATAAAAAACCAGATTTTTAAAGGTTTATTCTTGATTGCAACTTCAATAGCCCTCATTGTTTTAGGAATATTATTATATCGGATATTCACTCAAGGATTTAGTTATTTAACAGCAGATTTCTTCCAAAACTTTGCGTCGCGCAGACCAGGAAGTTCAGGAATTAAGGCTGCTTTAATCGGTTCTCTATGGATTATGGGAGTTACGATTCCAATCTCTTTAATTTTAGCTGTCGGTACAGCAATCTATTTAGAAGAATATGCAAAAAAAGGAAAACTAACTACCTTTATCCAAACAAATATTGCGAACTTAGCTGGAGTTCCATCTATCGTATTCGGTTTACTTGGTTTAACTGTATTCGTCCGATTTTTTGATTTAGGCAGAAGTATCTTAGCGGGTGGTTTAACAATGGCATTGCTAATTTTACCTGTGATCGTTGTTGCATCCCAAGAGGCAATTCGCTCTGTGCCTAAAGATATGCGTGAGGCATCGTACGGTATGGGAGCAACGAAATGGCAGACGATTTTAAGAGTTGTTTTGCCAGCAGCAATTCCAGGAATTTTAACTGGAAGCATTCTTGCCTTTTCTAGAGCAATTGGTGAAACTGCCCCACTTCTTGTAGTTGGAGCATTTGCATTTGTTAACTATTTACCAGAAAACGTAATGAGTACATTTACAATTATGCCTATTCAAATTTACAACTGGGCATCAAGACCGCAGCTTGAATTCCAGTATGTTGCTGCAGCGGGGATCATTGTCCTGTTCATCTTCTTAATTGTAATGAATGCAACAGCTGTATTTATTCGAAATAAGTTTCAAAAACGTTATTAATCTTTTATAAGGATGAAAGGGGATTTTCTAATGGAAAGTTCTACAATTATTAATATTAATAGAGAAAAAGAAAGCAAATCTTCCAATATTAATGAAACAACAGTGATAGATAAAAACATTGTTTATAAAACTGATAATTTAAATTTATGGTATGGTAAGGATCAGGCATTAAAAAATATAAATTTAGATGTGTATGAAAATGAAGTGACAGCAATTATTGGACCTTCAGGATGTGGTAAATCAACCTATATTAAAACACTTAATCGTATGGTTGAGTTAATTCCAGTTGTTCGTACATCAGGCCAGATTTTATATCGCGGAAGAAATATTTTTGAAAAATCTTATGGTGTGGAAGAGCTGAGAACACAAGTAGGAATGGTCTTTCAAAAACCAAATCCATTTCCAAAATCAATTTATGAAAATATTGCTTATGGCCCAAGAATTCATGGCATACGTGATCGTAAAATTCTCGATGAAGTTGTGGAGAAAAGTTTACGTGGAGCAGCTATTTGGGATGAAGTTAAAGATCGCTTAAAAGAAAATGCCTATGGATTATCAGGTGGACAGCAGCAAAGATTATGTATTGCAAGATGTTTAGCTATTGAACCGGATGTTATTTTAATGGATGAACCTACATCCGCATTAGATCCAATCTCAACTCTAAAGATTGAAGAACTAATTCAGGAGTTGAAAGAGAACTATAGTATTGTTATAGTTACTCATAATATGCAGCAAGCTGCACGTATTTCTGATCGTACAGCATTCTTTTTAAGTGGAGAAGTTGTAGAATATTCAGATACAGACCGCTTGTTCTCTAATCCAGCTGACAAACGAACAGAGGATTATATTACCGGTCGTTTTGGATAAGGTTGATTGTTTTAGAAGAAAGCTTGGCATGTCAAACAGTATACTGCCAAGTTTTCTTTAGTATCTTCGGAAATGTGGCACAGTAAATTTGTAACATCTAGTATCACGACGATTATTTGATAAAATATAGAGAAGGTTTTCAAAGGGGGATAATAGAGAATGGTTGTAAGAGAAAATTTTGAGAATGAACTCAATCTTTTAAGACAGAAATTAATTGAGATAAGCAGTTTAACTGAGATTGCTTTAAGTAAGGCAATTAATGCGTTAGAAAAGCAAAATATTGAAGAAGCATTGTATATTATCGAAGAAGATACGAGAATTGATAATTTAGAGGAAGAGATTAATGATTTAGCTATTCTGTTAATTGCTAAACAGCAGCCGGTTGCAATTGATTTAAGAAGAATCATCGTTGCTATTAAAATTGCTACAGATATAGAAAGAATAGCAGATTTTGCTGTGAACATTGCAAAGGCTACGATAAGAATTGGCAAGGAACCTCTCATTCAGCCGGTTCATACTATTAAAAGAATGCATGAAATCGTTTTAAGAATGCTCTCACTAGTTATCCAAGCTTATAATGAAGAAGATGTAGTATTAGCAAAAGAAGCGGCAGATATGGATGATGAAGTGGATGAGCTGTATGGACAGGTAATTCGTGAATTACTAAAATTGATGGCTGATGAACAAGAGAATTTTAACCAAATAAATCAATTCTTATTTGTTTGCCGTTATATCGAAAGAGCTGGAGATCATATAACAAATGTCTCTGAAAGTGTCTTATATTTAGTAAAGGGAAAACGTTATGGTTTAAATGTTTAATAGATAGTATTATTCCTAAATAGATAAGCAAAGAGCCAGGGAGTTTAAATTTCCTTGGCTCTTTATGTATGTTTATTTATTTTTTGTTATAACGGCTGTTATTTGTTGGAAATTCATTCCCTGGACAACTTCGAAATCACCTAGTTGAACTTTTGTATGATAGTTTCCTTTTATTAAGAATTGGTTGAAATCTTTTGAGGAGGCAATAATGCCATTTGCCTGAAGAAGATTGGAAACATCACTTGTTGACATGCCTTTCCTAATCATTAATGTATATTTCTTTTTCTCTTGTTCTTTAGGCTGCTCTTTATTTTGTTCTGTTTTGTTTACTTGATTATTTTTTTGCTCTATAAGTAATTTTTCTTTTTGATTTTTTAAATCATCGTATTCTTCATTTGAAATAGCAAGCTGTCCTTTTTTAGATAAGTAATTTTTCACTTGTGCATCGGTTACCTCTTTTTGAACAGATTGCTCTGCAGATTTTTGATTGTTTTCTAAAAAATAAGAAGCTCCCATTACAGATGTTGCCACAATCATACCGGCTGCAAAAGCTTGGAACCCTACCTTACTCATGTCAAAACCCTCTCATTCTGTTTAACGATTGAACGTATTTGTTTAACTGTAAGATTTTCGGATAAAGCGATAGCCTCAACTGACATACCTTGCTTATACTTTGTTATGATTCGGTTTATACTTGTTTCAGATACATCAGTATCATTTTCATCTGTGAAATCGTCGTTTTGCAGTAATTCTTCTTCCAATACCCGCATTTTCTTTTTTAATTTGTAGATTTCTTGCATCGCTGATAATTGTAAATGATCCAACTCTTGTTCGATTTCTTTTACATTATCACGCTGGAAGAAAGATATTCCTATTAGCGCAATGCTAATTATAAATAGAATTACAATGACAACCATCATTTTAATCACCTTCTATTATTTATTTCATCATTATCTTTATAACATACAAAGACAGGATACTAAAGGACTTTTCGGAAAAATCTCGTTTTTTCATGCTGTTTTTTCCTTATCTGCCTTTTTTCTTTTTTACTAAAAAAATTCGTCGTTTTATTCGGATTTATAGGGGTAGGATAAAGATTAATCGACATATTTCGAAAGATTAGTCGTAATTTATTTAAATAAAGTTTCTACTTTTAAAAATTAATTTATTGAAAACTAAGTTGATTTTTATTTCAAATTGTTAAAATGATGAGTTTTAATTGAAAGTCAGGTACTATACGAAGTTTTACAGCACATATTTTGGAAGATTTAATCATAGTTCATAAATAAAATTATCACAGTTTTACAACTAAATATTTTTGCTATGGAATTTTCTAATAAAAAATGATATTATATTAAGGTCTGATTTGTTTTTAATGTTTTTAATGTTTGGAGGGAATAAATATGCGCGTAAATATTACTTTAGCTTGTACTGAATGTGGCGAACGTAACTATATTTCTAAAAAGAATAAACGTAATAATCCAGACCGTCTTGAGCTTAAAAAATACTGCTCAAGAGACAAAAAAGCAACGGTTCACCGCGAAACAAAGTAAACAGTAGGGAATTTCCTACTGTTTTTTTTCATTCTATAATTAAATTACATATGGTGGTGCCTAAGAATGAATAAAAATAATATGCGAGAAAAGATGCTGAAAGAACTTTCATTATTAGACAATGATATATATATAAAATATTCAAATGCTATTCATTATAAAATATTTGCATTACCGGCATGGGAAGATGCTAAAACGATTGGAGTAACAATTTCTAAAGGAAGAGAGGTGGACACGAAGAAATTAATTGAACGTGCATGGATGGAGAATAAGAGAGTTGTTGTACCGAAATGTGAACCATCATCTAAGCAGATGCATTTTAGAGAGATTCATTCATATGATGATTTGGAAACTGTTTATCTTAATTTACAGGAACCTAAATTATTAGTGACGAATAAAGCGGATAAGAGGGAAATTGATTTAATGATTGTACCTGGAGTTTTGTTTGATCGTCATGGATACAGAATTGGATATGGCGGAGGATTTTATGATCGTTATTTAGAAGAGTATAATGGTACTATTCTTGCTTTAGCTTTTTCTTTACAAGTATATGAAGAGGTTCCTTTTGAGAAGCATGATATTCCTGTTGAAATGATTATTACCGAAAAAGAGGTGATTCATTGTCGTGTTTGATATTTTAGCTCTTCTTCTTCTTTTTCTGGCTTCCTTGCTGGGCTGGAGATGGAGAACTTTAAGTTTGTCTGGAGCAGTTGCGGCATTCATTGTTGGTTCTATTATTTATATTGGCTTTTCTGTTAAAGGTTTAATATTATTAGCTGTGTTTTTTGTAAGCTCGAGCTTTTTCAGCAAATATAAGAAGGAGGAAAAAGTTAGCTTAAATGAAATAGTAGCAAAAGGTGATAGAAGAGATTGGCTTCAAGTGCTAGCGAATGCAGGTGTTCCCTCTTTAACAAGTCTTTTATTTGTATTAACAAAAGATCCAGTCTATATTCTTGCTTTTGGCACATCTATTGCTGCAGCGAATTCCGATACATGGGCCTCTGAGATAGGCGTGTTAAGCAAGTCAAAGCCTTTTATGCTACTAACGTTGAAGCGTGTAGAAAAAGGAACCTCTGGTGCGGTAAGCCTGCTTGGAACCTTTGCTGCATTAGGAGGAGCTGCCATTATTGCTGTTTCTGCTTGGCTTTTATTACCGATTAGCTTTCATGAAATGATTTTTATCTTATTATTCGGTTTTCTCGGTAATATTATTGATACGATTTTAGGGAATTCTTTTCAAAATAAATATGAATGCACATCATGCAGTAAAATAACAGAAAGGAAAGTGCACTGCGGTAATACAGGAAAGAAAATAAGCCGCTATTCCTTTCTAAATAATGACTTCGTTAATTTGCTGTCAATTATTTTAGCAACAATAGGGATTTTAGCTATTTCATGAAAATCTTATATATTTTCAATAATAATATTAGGGATAAAAACAGCTCCTCCTACAAATTATAAGTATGGGAGGGATGTAAGCTATGCAAAATTTATGGCGGTATATTATTTTAGCTATTTGCTCAGTCGCGATTTACAGCTTCCGTTATAAAATTGTTAACTTAGTGTTAGGGCAGCCAGAAATTAGACGTTCTTTCATTCATTTCGCAATGAGAATGCCGTTTTTGCGAGATCGATTTGTTCATCGTGCTTTTCAATAATAGAAGAGTAATTTTTACTGACAATAGAGTATTATTCAGTTTAACGGAGAATAATACATATTTGTCAGTTTTTTTATGTGTGCATTACTTTAGGATGGAGAAAATTGCTATAATGGTGAAAAAGGATTAGTATGTATCGATGAATGAAGGATGATTATTTTGATAGCTTATGAGGAAACTTATTCAACATAATAATTTGCTTTGTACATATGTATTTATAATTATATAAGTGTATAAATAAAAATATAGGGAATTTAAAAACAGAATGAATAAGTAAATTAGATAGGTGATATTTTTGCAAACGATGTATGATGTTCAACAATTATTAAAACGATTTGGAACGATTATCTATACAGGTGATCGTGGAGCAGATATTGATTTAATGGAGGAGGAAATAAGACAATTATATGAAATGAAGTTAATTGCTCCTAAGGAATATCAAATGGCACTCCTTTTATTAAGGCGAGAAGCGAGTGTGCAAAGAGATAAGAAGAGCTTCCTTTAATTTTAACTTTCATTGAAGAAGGTGATCGAATGGATAAGAAGTGGTTTGTTGGTGTTGATTTAGGTGGAACAGCAATTAAAATGGCATTTATTGATCGTGATGGCAATATGATAACGAAATGGGAAATTCCAACGAATAAAACAGAAATTACGACAGATATTGCTAACTCTATTAAGGAAAAGCTGTATGAGTTGCGGCAGCCAGAAGCAAAATTAGCAGCAATTGGAATGGGAGCACCTGGACCGGTAAATTTGACGAATGGTGTCGTATACGAGGCAGTAAATTTAGGATGGAAAGATTATCCGTTGAAAGATGAGCTTGAGAGAAAGACTGGTTTGCCAGCTGTAATTGACAACGATGCGAACTTGGCTGCGCTCGGTGAAGTGTGGAAGGGAGCAGGGAACGGAGCGAAAGACGTTATTTGTATTACAATTGGTACTGGTATCGGCGGCGGTATTATTGCAGATGGCAATCTTATTCATGGGATTAATGGTGCCGCAGGAGAAATTGGTCATTATACTTCTATTCCAGTAGGAGGAATCCATTGTAATTGCGGAAAAACCGGCTGTTTAGAAACAATTGCATCGGCGACTGGAATTGCAAGAATGGCTAATGAAGGAATAAAAGATACTACAGAACCGACCATTCTTAATAGTATAAAAGGAGAAATCACCGCAGAAGATGTATTTAATGCAGCAGAGAAGGACGATCCTTTTGCCGTAAATATTGTTAATTATATTACATTCCATTTAGGGATAGCGTTAGCAAATACTGCGAATAGCTTAAATCCGGGCCGAATCATTATTGGCGGAGGTGTTTCAAAAGCTGGCGAAATTCTTCGTAAGAAAGTGGAAGAGAATTTTGTCGAATATGCTTTTCCTAGGGTAGCGGAGCAGTGCGAAATATTATTAGCAAGTTTAGAGAATGATGCAGGAGTAATCGGAGCTGCTTTAATTGCGAAGATAAGTGATTTAGATTAATTTATTATTTATTGTATTAGGATATAAGGGAAGCTGTTATTAAAATAGCTTCTTTTCTACTTTTTTGAAAATTGGGAATAGATATTTCTTTATTTAAAATGAAACTTAATTTATAGTAAAACGTCTAATAACTTAGAGAAAAAAATAAAATGTCTTAAAGATTAATTCTAGCATGCCATTGTTGAGTGATTATTAAAAAAGATTGATTTTTTGTAAAAGAAGTATTAAGATATGTTTTAGTTGTCACAAAACAAGCCTAATAAATGGAAATGAGTAGAGAAAAACGCGAGAGATCCACCGGATGAGGAGGTTTAATAGTGCGTAAGAAATCTTTTTCAAAAATTTCATACTTATTAATTGCAACCGTTTTTTTATGGATTAAGACCTACATAGTCTATAAAACTAGCTTTGACATTAAAATAGAGAATTTTACTCAAGAATTTATTTTATTCATTAACCCGTTAAGTTTCTTATTATTGATTTTTGGAATAGGGTTATTTATGAAAGAGAAGAATAGAAATCGATATGTGTTTGGGGCAAGTATTTTAGTTACAGGAATCTTGCTTGCTAACATGGTTTTTTATCGATTTTTTAATGATTTCTTAACAATACCAGTTTTATTTCAAACGAGTAATATGGGTGATTTAGGAAGCAGTATTAGCACTCTGTTCCTTCCTACTGATATTTTAATGTTCGTTGATATCGTTATTCTCTTTTTCTTACTAAGAAAACCGGCTTTCCGAACAGAAGCAAGGATGACGAGAAAAGAGAAATCAGCTTATTATTTATTGGTGGCGGCCGTATTCTTTTTTAATTTAGGCTTAGCTGAAGCGGAAAGACCACAATTGCTTACACGTTCATTTGATAGAGAAATGCTCGTGAAAAATATTAGTGTGTATAATTTCCATATTTATGATGGTTTATTACAATCGAAAACATCTGCACAAAGAGCATTGGCAGACAGCAATAGCTTGACTGAGATTCAAAACTATGTGAATGCGAATCGAAAAGAACCAAATCAGGATCTGTTCGGAGCAGCAAAAGATCGGAACGTTATTTTAGTTTCAATGGAGTCACTTCAAAGTTTTGTCATTAACGAAACGATGAATGGACAAGAGATCACACCATTCTTAAATGAGTTTATTAAAAACAGTTATTATTTCGATAACTTTTATCATCAGACAGGCCAGGGAAAAACATCTGATTCTGAGTTCATTGTTGATAATTCTTTATATCCTTTAGGCAGAGGTGCTGTATTTTTTACGAATAGTAATAATGAATATGTTGCTTCTCCTGAAATTTTAAAGGAAAAAGGGTATTATTCAGCGGTCTTACATTCGAATAATAAAAGTTTCTGGAATAGGGATCTTATGTACCATTCCCTTGGCTATGACCGCTTCTTTGAGGTAAATGATTATGATGTAACAGATGAGAACTCCATCGGGTGGGGTTTGAAAGATAAAGAGTTTTTTGAACAATCGGTTGATCATTTGGCACAATTGCCGCAGCCTTTTTATACAAGATTGATTACTTTAACGAATCACTTCCCATTTGAAATCGGGGAAGAAGATAAATTTATTGAGGAATTTGATTCAAATAGTAAAACATTAAATCGTTATTTCCCAACTGTACGTTATATGGATGAAGCACTTAAAGCCTTTATTGAGAAGTTAAAGGGCTCAGGGGTTTATGAAAATTCAATCATTGTTATGTATGGAGATCATTATGGAATTTCAGAGAATCATAATGTCGCAATGGCGAAATTTTTAAACAAAGAAGAAATTACACCATTTGATACGATTCAGTTACAAAGGGTTCCATTAATTGTTCATATCCCGGGTGTTACAGATAAAAATCCACAAACTTTTTCTCAAGTAGGTGGACAAATTGATATTCAACCGACAATTATGCATCTTTTAGGTATTGAAACGAAAGATCAAATCCATTTCGGCACAGATTTATTTGCAAAAGATAGACTGCCATTTACTGTTTTACGTGATGGAAGTTTCATAACAGAAGACTATATTTATACACGTGGAGAATGTTATGAAAAAGCGACTGGAGAAATAGCCACTAATGGTGCCTGTGAACCGTATATGGAAAAATCAAAACAGGAATTGAATTATTCTGATGAAATTATTTACGGTGATCTTCTCCGCTTCTATGAAAAAGATAATGATAAGAAGCCGACTGAAGAAGAAATCGTTCCAACTAAAGATGTGAATAAACAGTAGAGAAAGCTTTGACTCAATTTGGGTCAAAGCTTTTTTTACAGGCTTTTATCAACATTCGCCTAATCTCTTCATAGCATATGGATGAAGAGGAGAGGTGTATGTAATGAAAATTAAAATAAAAGAAGATTTCACATTAGTGGAGCTGTCGGCTATTTTAAATATTCCGATTGCATTGCTTCATGATAGTAATCAACTTCCCTTTAGTTCAACAGAAAAAATACAGGCTAACACAGTTATACAAATTCCATATCATTTTTATAATAGAATAAATAATCCAGAAAAGTTTACTATTGTTGATCATTTTGATTGTCCTAATAAAATGAGGAAATCAGCTGTATATGATACAATTTTAAATACAAAGAAGAATTATGACTCAAAATGTTGTTATGAGGATATTGAGAAAATTATTGAATATTATCCATTTATTAAGAAGGAGATTATTGGTTATAGTGAGCTTGGCAAGCCTATTATTGAACTTACGATTGGCCAAGGGAGTAAAAAAGTTCATATGAATGGCTCATTCCATGCGAATGAATGGATCACATCAGCCATTATGATGAAGTGGTTAGATGAATATTTAATGAAAATTGTTAAAAATAGTGAAATGGAAGGTTATAATGCGTTAGAATTATATAGGAATACACAAGTTTCTTATGTGCCAATGGTTAACCCGGACGGTGTGGATCTTGTTTTGCATGGATTAGAGGCAGCTGAAAGTTATAGACAGTCTGTTGCCGAAATTAATAAGGGATCGGATGATTTTTCAAATTGGAAAGCTAATATTAAAGGTGTCGATTTAAATAACCAATATCCTGCAAATTGGGAGATTGAAAAAGAAAGAAAAATACCAAAGGAGCCTGCTCCCCGTGATTATCCTGGTGATGAACCGCTATCGGAGAAGGAAGCGATTACAATGGCTAATTTAGTAAGGAGGAAGAATTTCGACCGTTTGCTTGCATTTCATACTCAAGGTGAAGAAATTTACTGGGGGTACCTAAATAGAGAGCCAAAGGAAGCAGAAGTAATTGTAAATGAATTTGAAAGAGTGAGCCGGTATAAACCTGTCCGTACTATTGATAGTCATGCAGGTTTCCGCGATTGGTATGTAAATGAATGGGGCAGACCAGGCTATACTGTTGAGCTTGGTGTAGGTGTTAATCCATTACCGCTTGCTCAATTTGATGAGATTTATGAGAAAAGTAAAAAAATCTTTCTTTCTTCACTTTATATGTAAAATAGTGAAACAAATCCCTTTTTAAAACGTATATATAGATGAGTAATAAAGTTTCCCGAGGTGATGTTAGGTTGGTGAGAATAGGAACATATTTTTTCACTGTTTTTTTATGTTTTTTTTGCTTTGCTGGATGTGAATCATCTCATCAGCTTAAAGAAAACAAGGAAACTTCAGATGAGCGGGAGCTTCATAGCAATGAGCAAACCGCTTCCTTTTTTGAAGAAAACAGTGAACTGCCATTAAAGTTTAAGGAAACACAATTTCATTCTGTTTCAGAATGGAAGGACGATCAAACAATTTTTCTAATTATGAATGATGCATCTAAATCAACGATATATACATATAATTTATTAACTAAGGAAAAAGAAAAGTTTTATGAAACGGAAGATCCAATTGTAAAGATTGAAGCAAATGATAAACATAATTTATTTCTTATTCATACTAGCCCATCAAATTATGAAGCGGAATTAATTATTTTAGATGGAGAGGGCAATAAGAAATTTGAGAAAAGAATAGAATCGCATGACCTGCAGTATGCTTGGAATAAATCGAATAACGAGCAATTATATGTGGCAGCTTTTAATGAGGACTGGACATTCCAGACATATCTTTTTCATATAGAGGATGGGACAGCTGTTCAAAATCCGGTTCAGGCTCCGTTCGTTCAATGGTTAAATAACAAAGAACTGGCATACATAAAATGGAACGAAGATGAACCCACTTTATCGGCGCCGCTTTTTATTTATGATCTGGAAAATAAAAAAGAAACATTATTTGCAGAAAATACTATTGCAAATAGTACATTCAATCAAATAATGTTAACAGTTAAGCTAATAGATGAACAGGGAGGGGGGCTATACGTTTTTAATGATTTGAAAACGAAGGAAAAAATAATATCTTTTGAAACAAAATTAGCATCTCTTTATTCGGAATGGCTTGTCCCTTATTTTGCATTAAATGATAGTACTAATGCTTTTTATACATTTATTAGTAAAGAAAGTGAAAATGTATTTAAACTGAGTAAGATTGATTTACAAACTGGTGATGAGACAATAATATTAAATAATATAGAAAATTTCCCTATTAAACTTTCTCCGAATGGCCGCTATCTTTTATACGGTCCAAGATATGAGAAGATAATTGATTTGCAAAAAAGGGAAGTGAAAGAGCTTATTGAATTAAGCGAATAAGGAAAGGTGGCAAAATATATGGCAATAGTCGATGTAACAGTTATTCCAATTGGCACAGCTGATCCAAGTGTTAGTGAGTATGTTGCTGATATTCAGCATATTTTAAAAAGGTATGAAGAAGAAGAGAAGATAAAGTATCAATTAACACCAATGAACACAATTATCGAAGGAGAGCTTTCTGTTTTATTTGAAGTAATCCAGGCTATCCATGAAGCTCCTTTTAATAAAGGGATAAAACGTGTTGCAACGAATATTCGAATTGATGATCGCCGTGACCGTACATCGTCAATGGAACGTAAACTTGAGAGTGTAAAGAAACAGATGGAGAAAAAATAAAAACCTTGGCTATCTTAGCCAAGGTTTTTATTTTGTTTTAATGTGCGACTGGGAATCCGTTATAAATAATTGTCATTATTGCAAACCAACCGAATACAGCTAAACTTCCAAATGCGAAGAAAGCTCCTAAAAGGTTTTTATCTTTAATTGAACGTACTAATCCAAAAATTGCTAATAACGCTACAAGTAGAAAAATAATAACTAAACCGATCATTAAGCTAACCCCCCTTACAATATGTAAATCGTTGAATTGAATGGAAAATATGAGGATAAAATCCAGTCCTTCTCATATTTTAAACGTTTTCAATAAGTTTGTCGAGGTCAAATTGCCGCAAATGACAATTGTCTACCATAACTTTCAGTACAAGGTGAAATCTATTTATCCCAGCCTTAACTAACGATCAGTGAAGGATGAGAAAAATCCCCACTGATGGAAGTTTCACTTTATTTTAATTGTAGTATTTCCTAAAATGAGAAGTTAACTCATTCACTAAGCGCCTTTAGTAGTGTAGAATAGAGGGAAAACTAAAACAACAGGGGTGATTTTATGAAGTGGGAACGACTGCCTTTAGGTCCTCTTCAGACAAATTGTTATGTATTATCAAATAGTGAGAAAGAAGCACTTATCTTCGATCCAGGCGGGGAAGCTCCTAAGCTGAATAATTTATTAAAGGCGAGAAAGCTAAAGCCTTTAGCGATTTTTCTAACACATGCACATTTTGATCATATTGGTGCGGTTGAAGATGTAAGGAAAGAATGGGGGATTCCAGTATACATTCACAAAAATGAACAGCATTGGTTACAAGATCCTTCTTCAAACGGTTCACAATTATTTTTAGCACATATTATTCAAAGCAGTGAAGCAGATGAAATTATTAGAGGGGAAGGAAAGCTTGAAATCGGCTCATTTCATTTTGAAATTTTTGAAACACCGGGACATTCCCCTGGCAGTGTTTCTTATTATTTTGAAGAGGCTGGGGTTGTTTTCTCAGGGGATGCTTTGTTTGAAGGCAGTATCGGCAGAACAGATCTTCCAGGAGGAGATCACGCTCAATTAATAAAAAGTATCCATGAAAAACTGCTGAATTTGCCTGAGGAGACAATTGTTTTATCTGGTCATGGACTAGAAACTACCATTGGTCAGGAGATGGACAGTAATCCTTTTTTAAACGGATTTTAAGATGAAAAAAGCAGAGAAGTATTTAATAGACGTGTTTGAGGAACATGGACGGAAGATGACTTATGCCGATTATATTGATCTTGTCTTATACAATGAACAATATGGTTATTATTCAAGTTCAAATGAGAAGATCGGACGAAAAGGTGATTTTTATACGACAAGCTCCCTATCACCTTTCTTTGCGAAAATATTTGCAAAAATGTTTGTAAGACTGGTGGAGCTGGAGCTCATAAAACCGTGTTTTTGTGAAATCGGCGGCGGGAATGGTCAATTTATTCATACTTTTCTAAAAGAGTGGGAGCGATTATCTCCTCACACTTTTAAGCTTCTTCAAGTTTTTGTTATAGAGCGAAGTGTCTATCATCTTCAATTACAGAAGCAGTTTACAAACTGTTCAATTGAATTTCTATCTTCTATTGATATGCTGGAAGAAGAATTTGAAGGAATAATCTTTTCAAATGAATTATTCGATGCTTTTCCGGTTCATGTCATTGAAAAAAGAAAGAATCTTTTATATGAAGTTTTTGTAACGCTAAATGATCATCATCAAATAGTAGAAGAGAAACAGCTGTTAAATAATGAAGAAATTATTCAGTATTTAAAATGGCAGCAGTTTAATCTTTATGAAAATCAGCGCATGGAAATCCCGTTAAAAATGCTGGATTTTATGAAACAGATGAACAAGAAGCTAAGAAGAGGACTCATTATCTCCATTGATTATGGATATACAAATAAAGAGTGGATGCAGCCGGTACACCGGGATGGAAGCCTAAGAGGTTATTATAAGCATCAGCTTATAAACAGCCCATTACAATATCCATTTCAAATGGATTTAACGACACATATACATATTGACGGTTATAAAGCGATGGCAAGGGAATTAGAGTGGCAAGAAGTTATCCATAATAAACAAAATGAGTTTTTAATAAAAGCAGATATTCTTTCTTTTTTAAATAATCATGAGGATACTGATCCTTTTTCAAAAGTAAGTAAAGACAATCGCGCTATCCGTTCCCTTATTATGGCTGGTGGAATAAGCGCTGGTTTTGATGTTCTTATGCACTGTAAAGGAATAAAGCTAAGTCAAAGCCAGCTATTTAATAAAAATGAGTAACTCACAAGGAGTTACTCATTTTTATTAATGTCCTAAAGTTTGTCCAGGGATCATCATAAATGTTGTCCAGTATGTGAATCCAACAAAGAACACGGTCAAATAAGCACCGAAAACGTAAATATACATGCGTTCAGATAATTTTAAATAAGATAATAATACGAAAAATCCAGTTTGTCCGAAAAACAATAACGACGTTGTCTTCATATCACCTAAATAGAACATGACAGCGAAGATCCCCGTCCAAAACCCCATTACTCGGAACATTTTATCCATATGTATCCCTCCTTTGTGGCCTTTGTCTAACTATAAGGATTACATTATGTATTCCCTTACATAGTATTTGACAAATAAGTATATGACATACAAGTCCATCACTCTCATTATAATGACCCTTCTTATAATTGTAAATATGAGTTTACATTTAAGGAAGAAAATTCATGATATATGTATAGATAATTACATTTATTCCACAATTAACGGCAGTAGGACTCCCGTCTCAAGATTTTGAAAGAGCCAAAGAAGATAAGTCGGAGATCAACTGTCTGTAAAGGTCCGATAAGTTTACCTAACAATCAGTAGAGGATGAGAAAAACTCCACTGATTGAAGATTTAATATAAATGAATAATTTTATATTTTATATGCTAAAAGTACATGTGAAATTCATTTTTCCCCTTAGCATAAAATTCATTTTTGACCTTTATTTTTATGATAGAATCCGTTTTTCACAATATGAATAATTTTGCCCTTTTATGTACAATGAGCTTGTATTAACAGTAGGGGGTGAATTTTTGCAAGCGATTGAATTGTTAAGTGAAGGAATTATTGAGGAAGCATGTTCCTTACAAGCTTCAGATATCCATATTATTCCGAAAAAGAAATGGGCTATGGTTCAGTACCGGGTGGACGATGATTTAATTGAAAAGCAAATGATGAAAAAGGAAGTATGTGAAAGGATGATCTCCCATTTTAAATTTCTTGCATCAATGGATATTGGAGAAAGACGACGCCCACAAAATGGTGCACTAACTTTAAAGACTCCGAATTTACATGATGTTCATCTTAGATTATCGACATTACCTACTATTTATGAAGAAAGCTTAGTAATCCGAATTTTACCTCAAGGGCAAATTCCAGCATTGGATCAATTATCCCTCTTCCCATCAACCGTTACAAAGCTGCTATCTATTTTAAATCATTCACACGGTTTAATGATTTTTACAGGGCCGACCGGCTCAGGTAAGACTACAACATTATACTCTTTAATCCATTATGCAAAGAAACATTTTAAGAGAAATATTATTACACTTGAAGATCCGGTTGAAACAAGAAGTGATGAAGTTCTTCAAGTGCAAGTGAATGAGAAAGCTGGAATTACTTATGCAGCAGGATTAAAGGCTATTTTAAGGCATGACCCCGACATTATTATGGTCGGTGAAATCCGAGATGCCGAAACTGCTCAAATTGCAATAAGAGCCGCATTAACAGGACATCTCGTTTTGAGCACAATGCATACACGGGAAGCAAAAGGTGCTATTTACCGTCTGTTAGAATTTGATGTCAGTCTTTCAGAAATCGAACAGACGCTAATTGCTGTTTCAGCTCAAAGGCTTGTAAAGTTAAAATGTCCTTATTGTTCCGAAGAGTGTTCGACATACTGTAAAAAGATGAGGGAGAGAAGAAGGTTAAGTGTTTATGAATTGCTTTATGGAAGAAATTTGTCAGCTGTTTTAAAAGAAGCGAAGGGAGAGCAGACAGAATATTATTATCCTACATTAAAACAAGTAATAAAAAAAGGAATTGCTTTAGGCTATTTATATCCACAAACGTATGATCGTTGGGTGTTTCATTATGAAGATTAAAAAGTCATGGAAGGTAAAAGACCAAGCAAATTTCTTAAAGCGGCTTAGTGATTTACTAGAGAGAGGCTATACGTTGAACGAGGGACTCACATTCCTTCAGTTAAATGAGACTGGAACTCGAAAGGAAGAGCTTTTTATATGTATTCAGCGTTTAGCGAAGGGAGATTCCTTGAGAGCTGCATTAACGGAGCTACAGTTTCACAGAGATGTATTAAGCTATCTTTATTTTGCAGAACAGCATGGTGACTTACAATTTGCATTAAAAGAGAGCAGCGGTATGCTAATGAAAAAAATGATTCAAATGGACAAACTAATGAAGCTTCTACGCTACCCAATCTTTTTACTATTCACGATTATTATTATATTGTCAATCGTTAACACTGTCATTATGCCACAGTTTCAACAGCTCTTCGGGACAATGAATATTGAGCCGTCTTTTTTCTCCGTTTTTCTATTAACCGTTTTTGATCTTTTTAAATGGTTATTCTTTATTTTACTTTTCTTCATTTTATGTTTAGGTCTATATTATTTTTTTGATTTTAAGAAAAAGCAGGCAGATGATCAAATGAGTATTTTATTGAATATACCTATTTTCAATAAGTTATTAAGAATGTTTAACAGTTATTTTTTTGCAGTCCAATTAAGTAATCTGCTCAGGGGAGGGCTTTCAATATTTGAGAGTCTTACTATTTTTAAAAAACAAAATATGCTTCCGTTTTTTAAAATGGAAGCTGCTTTCATTATTGAACAGTTAAGAAAGGGAGAACGACTCGAAAGTATAATGGAGGAAAATCATTTTTATGAAAGAGAATTAGGGCATGTTATTTTGCATGGTCAGGCAAATGGGCAGCTTGCAAGAGAGCTGTATACTTACAGCCAGTTTATTATTGATCAATTAGAAGCAAAAATTTTAAAAATGATCACCGTTATTCAGCCGACTATTTATATATTAGTAGGTTTAGTTATTTTATTTGTTTATTTATCCATGCTTTTACCAATGTATGAAATGATCGAACATATTTAGGAGTGTGCCTAAGATGAAAAATGAAAAAGGTTTTACATTAATTGAGATGCTGGTCGTTTTATTCGTTATTACAATCTTATTATTAATGACGATTCCAAATGTAACGAAACATAATAAAAATATTCAAACAAAAGGCTGTAATGGGCTAGTAAATATGGTACAAGCGCAAGTATCGGCTTTTCAAATGGATCATAACAAGCTTCCGACAATAAATGACTTGGTTACTAATAAATATTTAAAAGATGACCCAGCATGTCCGAATGGAGAGAAATTAATTGTTGATCCAGAAGGCAAGGTAACGGTAAGTGCTCCTTAAATGTAACAGAGGGTTTACTTTATTAGAAAGCTTACTCGTGCTGATGATCGTGTCTATTATGAGCCTCGTTACAATTATTAATATTGCCCCTGTTTATGAGAGAAAAATCCTCCATACATTTTTTGAACAGTTTGAAAAGGATGTTCTCTATGCTCAGCAGCATGCAATTACTTACCAGACCTCAGTATATATTGTTTTTCCTAAGGATGAACATGTATATAAAATTCAGTTAACAGAGCTTGGAAATGGAACTATTACCCGGAATATTGATGAAAATCTTACTTTCCAATTTTATAATATACCGCCCTTTCTCGTATACACTCCTAGTGGAGCGATGGATAAAAGCGGCACTATGTTCATTCATTATAAGGATAAAAAGTATCGAATTGTTTTTTATCTTGGAAGGGGAAGATTTAATGTTGAGGAATTGTAAAGGCTTTTCATTAGCGGAAACATTAACAGCGCTAGGTATATGGAGTATTTTACTTTCCATTATTATTCCTCAAATGATGGTATTAGTCCAAGAGCGCCGGAATGTGGAGCAAATGAACATTGCTTATAAAATTATTCACGAAAAAACCGAGCAAGTCATATTTCATCATACTGCTAAGATAAATGAGAAAATTTCTATGAATGGTGTTGATTATGAGCTTAACTGGAGAGAAGGAAAGAATTATTCAAAAGGATGTATTACATGGACAAATAATTCTAAGCAGGAGAAAGAAGTATGTTTATCAGCATAGTAATGACGGCGGGTACACATTGGTGAACTTATTATTTTCCCTTATTGTTTATATTATCATTATTTCTTCTTTATTCATTATGTTTCATATTTTGAATGATCAAACGAAAAGATCTACTGATTTGAAGGCGTATGAATGGGAAAATTTTATTAATCAAATGCAAAGGGAAATGAATATTGCTGAAGAACTTACTG
This sequence comes from Metabacillus fastidiosus NBRC 101226, assembly GCF_001591625.1. Classification (GTDB taxonomy): domain Bacteria; phylum Bacillota; class Bacilli; order Bacillales; family Bacillaceae; genus Metabacillus; species Metabacillus fastidiosus. The sequence continues at coordinate 18,650 of NZ_BCVG01000004.1, read as the reverse complement.
TGGAGGAAAATACTATCAAGTATAAAAATATATTAGGTGAAACTGTGTCGATTCATCAGTATAAAAACTTAATACGGAGGCAGGTCGATGGAAAGGGGCATGAAATTTTCTTATTAAAGGTAAAGAATGTTCAATTCATGAAATTAGCAATTGGGGTAAATATTCATGTTATAAGCGAGAGCGGGAAAGATTATAATTTTACTTTTCGTCCATTAAGGGAGCTTAGTTATGAGGAATGAGAAAGGATATATTCTTTTGACGACGATTATAATGACAATGTTTACCCTTTTTATCGCAGCTCATCTTGCCACTGTTCTCGTATCTGAACGGTCTTTTCTTGAAAATACGAAACATTTATATATAATAGAGAACTTACGTATGCTTGCTGTTGATTCTGCACTTAAAAATATAAAAGCTGGTATGACAGAGCAGAAGAGAACAATCTACACTGATAATGGGATATTTGAATATACAATTGAATCATCGCTTGATGAGAATAATGAATTGATTAATAGCACCGCGCATATAAGCTGTGAGACGAATGAGAAAATTAGAAAAACATTTAGTTTTCAATACAGTCATATCGAAAATAAAATTGTTGACTGGCTAGAATAACAGCATGTTTATATTTTGCTATTTAGGAAAGAATAAGTTGTAAACTGTGTAAGACGAGGTGTCTTAATGTCTACGAATGATTATGTTAAATATGTAACACAACAGCTCGTTAAGTATATGGATACACCGAAAGAAGAGCGGAAACAGAAAAAGGAAGAGAAAAAGAAAGTGGATGTACAGCCGTATAGTAACCAGTGGCTTGGTATATTGCCATTTGCATTTAAATTAATGGTAAATAAAAAGAAAAAATAATAATGCTCTTCTTAAATATCTGATGGATCTAATGATCCATCAGATATTTTTTGTTCTGAAATGTTAAATATACTTTACATAATGTTAAATAGAGTTTACAATATAATTAGAAATTATTAGTAGGTGAAGGAATGATACTGAAAAATCGGGTGAAAGAAATGAGAGCACGTTTAAGTTTAACGCAGGAACAGCTGGCATTAAAGGTTGGTGTTACAAGACAGACGGTCGCCTCCATTGAAAAAGGGGACTATGTGCCGTCATTGTTATTAGGTATCAATATTTGTGAAGTATTTGGAGAAAAGATGGAAAATGTTTTTTGGACAGAAGGAGAGGAAGAGAAATGAAAAAAACAGTTTTACAGCCTGCTTTATTAAACTTTGTTTTAGTTGCTTTAGCTGGCTGGGTATTAAGTTCTTTATATATGTATTATATTCAATTAGCTGAAGTGATAAAAAACCCAGAGCCGTCTTGGGAGATTACGATATCGATATATCCATTTTTCTTTTTTCTTTTGATTGGTATTCCAATTGCAATTTATTTAACGAAAAAGAATAAAAAGAAACATCGCGGATTACGGAAAGTATTGATGATGCCGTCAGAATTTGAGGAATCTGATGAGAGGGAACGATATATTACAGCGAAAGCATGCCGCTCATCTTATATTACTATGATGTTTATCGGACCGCTTGCGGCAGGGCTCATGACTTTTTATCCATTAGTACAGGAGAAACTCCCTTATTATCCAATTATTGTTATTATGTTAATTCCACTCGCTCAAATAGCTGCTTATTTTATATCTTTTAATAAAAACATTTAGTCTAAAAAGCCGTTTTCTTATGAAAACGGCTTTTTCATATATAGATAGGAAGTAGCTCTATGATAAAAAACTTAATACCTATATTTATATAAATTTTTGGAAAATGACCATTGACATGTTCTTTATAAAGAACTAATATAATTTTGAGAGTATAAATTTTTAAATCTAGTACTTTTATAGTAAAAGTGAAAGAGGTATTTAAGTACAGTTTAATTGAATCAAATATAAATTGAAATAGCTCACATTAATCGTTCTTTATTAGAAACAAATGTTGATTGGTGATAACTCCTTACTGTTGAAGATGAAGACAATCAGCTATGCTAATTGTTTTTAAAATCCTACATATAATGAAGCTGTCAAAAATATAGCATAAAGAAAGGTTGGCCGCCTGTTTTATGAAAGCTTTTAGAGATGGAGTTTTAAAAAAGGCTTTCTATGTAAGAATTTCATTTCTTTTGAACAGGAGTGGAATAATTAATTAAATCAATTGGAAAGAAAAGAGGGATGTAAAGTGGACCGCCTAATAAGAGTTTTACATGTTGTTACTAATATGAATAATGGTCCGGCAGAGACATTCATCATGAATATATATCGGAATATCGACCGTACCAAAATTCAATTTGATTTTCTAACATGTAAATTGGGTGCCTTTGATGAAGAGATTGAAAATCTAGGTGGGAGAATATATCGAATTCCAACCATTTCAAGTAGTGGATATGGTAATTATTTAAGAAATCTTGAACAATTTTTTCAAATGAATAAGGATTATGAGATTGTTCATTCACATGTTGGAAAAGTGAGCGGCTTCGTATTAATGGCTGCAGAGAAAGCTGGGATTAAAGGGAGAATTGTCCATAGCCATGCTGCAAAAAGTAAAGGAAGTATAGCTTCGAAATTATATCAGCTATATGCAGGAAATTATATAGAAAAGTCAGCAACACATTATATAGCTTCTTCAACTGATACTGCTAAATGGTTATTTAAAAATAAATTAGATGGGACAGTTATTTTGAAAAACGGCATTGAAACAGATAAATTCAAATATTGTCCGCTAAAAAGAGCAGAAATTAGAGAAGAAGTACATATTGGAAAAGATTCTGCAGTTATTGGTCATATTGGGAGATTCAATAATCGGCAAAATCATTCATTTTTAATTGATTTGTTCAATGAGTATTCAAAGCTAGTTCCTGATTGTGTTTTAGTTTTTGTTGGGGATGGATCATTGCGATTAAAAGTGGAAGAACAATTTAAAAATTTGAACTTGGAGCATAAGGTGAGGTTTCTTGGAATTAGACCTGATATTGATCTTTTATTACAGGCGTGTGACTTATTAGTTTCTCCTTCTATCTATGAAAGTTTACCAGTTACATTAATAGAAGCTCAGGCAGCGGGACTCCCTTGTTTAATTTCAGATGGCATTACAGATGAAGCTGATATAGGACTTAATTTAATAAAGAAAGCTCCTGCTAATAATAAAAGAGTTTGGTTGGAACGTATGAGCGAGATTGTTGTTAAAGAAAAGGATAGGAACGTTTGCACCAGTGCTTTTTCAAAGAGAGGACATGATGTGAAGGAAATTGCACAGCAAATAGAAAGTTTTTATTTTACTGTATTAGAAAATAGTTTTGAATCAAAGCAATTAATCAATGTATAAAAGAGTAGTTTATACACATTAGTGAGGCATTATTATGTACTTTAAGGGGATTTAAAATGTCTATAAGTGGGATAAAACGAGGAATAATAACGTCATATAGTTTAAAAGGAGCGGATCTATTATCAGCTCTGCTTTTTACTCCATTTCTAATAAGCCTTCTAGGCCAGTCTGAATATGGTATTTATACGTTAATCGGAGCGTTAATCGGAAGTTTGGCAATACTTGAGTTCGGTTTTAGAGATAGTATTACGAAATATATTTTCAAGTATAAGATGAACAATGAAGAAGAAAAAGAGTCAAGACTCCTTTCTATGTGCATCATACTGTATGGGGTTATCGCATTTCTTTGTTTAGCAGCGGGATTATTAATGTATCCTTTTTTAGAGTGGGTATTTGGAGGAAGTTTAAATGTCCAGGAAATGGCGACTGCCAAACTGATTTATTTTATTTCTTTATTTAGTGTATGTGTATCCTTTTTTCTAGGAGCTTTTCAATCATACATTCAAGGACATAAAAAATATATGTTCATTAATAGAGTAATGCTGCTTCGACTTTTATTAAGAATGGTTTTAGTGTCTATTTTCTTATTATTCGGTTTTAAGGCAGTAACAGTCGTTATTATTGATGCCCTATTGAATATAGGGACGGTTGTTATTTTTACTTTTTTCTCTTTTAAAAAATTAAATATAAAATTAAAATTCGTAAAATTAAATATTCAATTTCTAAAAGAATCAAGCGGTTATTCAACTGTTCGGCTTTTAGGCAATATAGCGAATGTATTTTATTGGCGAATAGGATTAATAGTCATCGGCTGCAGTATAGGTTCGATGGCGGTTGCTGTGTATTCTATAGCGATTATATTAGTGGGCTACTATGAGTACTTTTCCAAAGTAATTCATAATAAGATCTCTCCGTATATAGCAAAAATGATTACAAATGGGGCAGACGAAGAAGAGCTCACAAAAGTTTGCAGTAAAATTGGAAGAATACAGTTTTTCTTATTAGGAGGAATACTTCTTGGATTTCTTCTTTTTGGAAAAGAATTTATTTTATTATGGTTAGGATTTGATTATGAAGCATCATATTGGATTAGTCTCCTATTAATGACTGCTATGTTCTTTCAATCTATTCAATATTCAGCTGTTCTAGTTTTACGGGAGAAAAAGCGGGAGAAGTTAAGAATGATGCTTCAATTATCAACAGTAGTTTTAGGGATATTATTCGGTTTTATTTTTAATATCTTTTACGGAACGATTGGCATGGGAATAGGTGTAGCGGCTGCAGTCATTGTATTAAATGGGAGTGTCGTTCACTTTGTATATATTAAAGTGTTCAGCTTTCACTTTTCATTCTTTCTTAAAGAGTTGTTGAAAATTATTCCAAGTATGTCTGTTGCACTTTTAGTAAGTTTACCGATTTATTTTTGGTCATTTCAGTCATGGGGCACATTTTTATTAAAATGTATTTTGTTTTTAATTATCTATATAAGTGTTTTTTGGTTCATCGGTGCGAATTATTCGGAGAAGATACTTTTTAAATCGATTATGAGAAAGAATATTTATTCAATAAAAGAAATAATTATACGTCAAAAAAGTAAGGATACTCCGAAATTCTATAATAGGAAACAAATAATTAATAAGGAATATATGAGAAATATAAGCTGGAGGAGTTAGTCATTCAATAATGAGTCACTTTTATGAAACTACTTTTACGGAGAGGTTTAGCGATGAAAATTAAAGCGATTGTATTTGATATGGATGATACTTTGTATGATGAAAAGGATTATGTTCAAAGTGGATTAACAGTTTTAGACAATTGGGTAAAATTTAAATTTAAAGTAAATGGATTTTATGAAACGGCAATGACATTATTTGAGGCTGGTGAGAGGGAGTCTCTCTTTAATAAAACGTTTGAATTATTAAAAATTAGAGCTGATAAAAAAACTATGAACGAAATGTTAAATCGCTATCGTGCACATATACCTCAAATTAAGTTATTCGATGATGTGAACTGGGTGCTTTCTAATCTTACAAAAGAGATCAAAGTTGGACTGCTTTCCGACGGCCATATTGAACAGCAGGCTAATAAGGTTCGAGCTCTAAGAATAAGGGGAAGATTTCACTCTATCATTTTGTCGGATCGTTTCGGCAGACAAAACTGGAAACCTAGTTCTGTCCCATATGAGCATATGTGTATGGCTTTGGAAGTTTCTCATTATGATTGCTTATATATAGGAAGTAATGTTTCAAAAGATTTTATAACGGCAAAAAGATTAGGGTGGAAAACAGTCCATATTGATAGAGGAAATAATAATTTTCCACATACGATAGAAGATAAAGAATATGCTGCCCATTATAAGATTAATAATTTACAGAAATTATCACATATTTCAGAGTTTAAACATCTTTTTATTAAGAAAGCAGAATTGGTTTATTCTTAAAAAATTGGGGAATAAAATATCAGTGGAGCTCACTCCACTGATGATTTTATAGAGAATGATTATACAGTGAAAGGGAGAGAAGAGCCTGTGTATACGAAGCAATGTTTACGATGTGAAAATAAATCATTTAGCAGTGCAAGTGCAAGGGAATGGGAATGTCCATATTGCGGAAAAGATTTAGCGGAGGAAAAAGCGAGACGAGCTAATCATAATATTAATATACAATCTATTTATAGGATCCTGCTTCAAAAGAAGGGATTTGAAGTATATCGACAAACTGCTTATTTGTCATCGCGAAGTAATTAAAGAGTAAAATTACATAATTAATTATACTGTTATGCTAAAATAAAAAACATAATGACGACCAGGTCACCATCATGCTTTAATCATTTATTATTTATTTTCCATTTGTTAAATTCTAAAAAATCTCGAAATTGCTCTTTCGTCACACCTGAATTCATGGCATCCTGTACAAGTTTTGTCCACTCATAATCAAGTTCATTTGAATTATTTTCGTTATCTCCGTCAAGTAGTACATTGACCGAAACTCCGAGGACGGAGGAGATTTTTTCAAGAAATTGTACCGAAGGATTTGATTGGAGATTGCGTTCAATGGAGCTTAAATATGATTTTGCGACGCCTGCTCGTTCAGCTAATTCAGAAAGGGATAAATTTTTTGTAGTGCGATATTTTTTGATGCGTTGACCAATCATTTTATAATACTCACCTTCCTTCGTTGCAATTATAACATAAATGAAAGGCTTTGTTTTCAGATTTTAACAAAAAAAATCGGCTTTTGTAATAAAAAGTCGATTTAGCTATTATAGTATATTTTCTTCTCTTTATTTTCTAAAAAGAAAGCTCTAATTTCTTCTGCACTAATTCCCGCATCCAGTGCTTCCTGAATTAAATCAGCCCATTCTTGATCTATTATTTGTTTAACTTCGATTAAACTTGTCATTTTTTCTCTTCCTCCTCCTCCTAGAAATCCCCTTATTATATTTATTTTGAATCGCTTTCATAACGACGTAAATCTTTTAATGTAATGAGTTTTGCGAGTTTGCATCCATATTGTTCTTCTGAGCCTAAAATATATTAAAGTTTATTTATATCTATAAGTAACATTATAAAAGGAATCATAAGGAATGTGTGTACAAACTTGGTAATTTTGAAAAAATGAATCAAAGTGTATAGCTGTTTTGTACTATTATATCATTGTGTCATTTAACCCTATGAAAAGCTTTGCCCATATTTAGGTATATGTATCTATATTCTATATAGTGGTGGAATAGAATATTATTAAAAAGTAGTGGTGGGAGACAAATAAAAAACTCCTCCGTTCTGTATTGTTACATTAATTTTCGGTTCATAAAGATCTTGAAGTGCTGCCTTTTCCAGGTAATAGCAATCAGGTTTTTCCTCTAAATCTTCATAGAAATGGTTTAATAATGCTAAGTCAGCATCCCAGCGCTTTTTCGCATCGGCCGCCCATTGATGGTTTTCCTTTTCTATTATTTGTTTTAAAAATGTTTGAATTCGATTTAAACCGCTCTGAGTCTTAATGAGCGGGGACATAGTAAAACTAAAGTCAGGTATTTTAGGAGTTAATTTGAGCTTTTCTATCTTTTGTTGAAAATCTTCTATAATTACCCCGTTTATAAGATGTAGTCCAATAGAGAAAATTCGATCTTTTTTCATATCACATTGGTAGGAAACGATGAAATTGACACCGAGCCATGGATGAAGGGGAATGCTGTTAGCCATAACCGTTTCCGACTGTTCATACAGACGGATAGAACTCCCCAATTTTTTCGCAGTCTGGAATATTTGATGGAGGCGAGGGGATCCGAAATGGATGAATTCCCCTTTTATATCTTTCGCAGCCTCCTGCTGATTTGTAATAAATGTTAACTGAGCGGGTTTTGGTGTTCCGTTTGTTTTCTCAAGATAATGCCAATAAAAAGGACGGTTCATCAGCTCCTTATCCATTTCCACCGTTAATTGAACGGTAAGATAGTGAGAGTTATTTTCGATGATGTCACATTGATTCGTTTCAAAGAAGTTTTCTAAAAATGTATGAATCTCTGCTAATTGCATAATATAACCTCCTATGAATTATGCTAATGATCTATCTGCCTCTTTCCTTTCCTGCGCTTGTTCCGCATACTCAAGAATGGAAGTTAAGTTTTCCATTTTTATCTTCATCTCACCATCGGTTTTAGACTGAAACATAATATCCTTTACATGGTCTTCAAAATTATGGATATCCAATCTCGTTAAAATTTCATCTAATTCCCCGATTACTTTTTCAAATAAATTAATTTTTTCATATAGCAGTTTTAAAATATGCTCTTCAACTGTTCCCTTTATTGCTAGATTGTATATATGAACATCATGCTGCTGTCCAAGACGGTGGATACGGCCGATCCTCTGCTCAAGCCGCATTGGATTCCAAGGTAAGTCATAGTTAATAATATGACTGCAAAACTGCAAGTTAATTCCTTCTCCTCCGGCTTCGGTTGCGATTAATACTTGGACATGGTTTTTAAACAGCTCTTTCATCCAGTCTTTCTTGCCTCGTTTAAAACCGCCTCTAAACGGGACAGAAGTAATTCCATGCTGTTTCAGGAGCCATTGTAAATAAAATTGTGTTGCCCGGTATTCAGTAAAGATGATTACTTTATCATTGATTGTTTGAATTAATTCGACTACTTTATTTGCTTTTGAATTTTGAATCACTTTATCAATTGATTTCATTAAATCGTTAATAATAGGAACAGGGATTGTTATATTTTCATTTTTATCTAGCATTTTCTTTAATGTTATATAGACAGCTTCGCGGCTGGAACAAGCTTCCCGCAGTAGTGTCATAATAGAGAACATATTCATTTCATATGAATGATCTGTTTTTAATGCAGAGATATGGTCATACAGTGCCTGTTCGGTTTCTGAAAACTCAATCGGTACCGTTTTAACAATTCGCTTCGGCCACTCAATTTTAGTATCGCCGCGCCGATTCCGGATCATTACTTTATTAATAAGCTCTTTTAAATGATCATGATGTTCAAGTGATCGCTCTTTTGCAGAAAAAGCTTTGGAAAAATAAGCTTCATTTCCTAAATGGCCCGGCTTTAGTAAAGAAACGAGATTGAAAATTTCTTCAATCCGATTTTGAATAGGTGTTGCTGTTAATAGTAAACAATATTTCTTTTTTAAATTTTGAATAAATTCATAGTTTTTCGTTTTATTATTTTTTAGTTTATGTGCTTCATCAATAATAACGAGGTCATAGGATTGTTCACACACAATTTCGCGATGCGGACTTCTTTTTGCAGTATCAATAGAAGATACAACGATGTCACAAGATTCCCATACATAGCTTTTCTTCTGTTCTACTGCAGGAATATAAAATTTTTCGTTCAGCTCTTTTACCCATTGGGAGACGAGGGAAGCTGGAACTAAAATCAATGCCTTTTTAACGAGTCCTCTGATCATATACTCTTTTAAAATAAGTCCTGCTTCAATTGTTTTTCCAAGGCCGACTTCATCAGCTAAAATTGCTTTCCCATTCATTTTTTCAACAACCTGTTTCGCTACATCTAACTGGTGTGGGAGCGGTGTGAAGTTAGGAAGATAGCTAGGTGCCCGGAGTCCCTCAAATGATTCTACAGCGCAGTGCTGCTGGACTTTGTACGCAAGTTTATACATGTCCCAATTAGACCATGGTCCATCGCTTTCCAGTTTTTTTGAAAAATCCCCCTGCCAAGATGAATCAAAGTGTATCTCTACATTCATATTGATGACAGTCCTTTCTTTTATATAAAGGTGCGTTTCCCATTTTGAAATTTAGTTTAGGAGCTTATTAATTTTTAAGCTGTACATGTTTTATTCAACATTTTTTGTAGTATAGCCAATTAAATAGCAAGTATGTGTAAATAATAGGAAAAATGAGTAAATTGACGAAAAAAATAATATTGCATTTGTTTTTTTGACTAGTTTTTAGAACCTTTGTCGACTAGCAGGATTATTCCATCTGTTTCGCAAAATTACTAGTAACAAACAAGATAGAAAAGGATGGATGGCCTATGTCAGAAAAATATGTGCATATTTCAAAAGCTTCATCATTACTTGGAGAAGACGCTTATATGTTAAGAGCATGGGAAGATGAATTTGAAAAGTTTCTGACAATAAAAAGAGATGAGAAAATGGCGAGGATATATTCACCTGAAAATATTGAGATGCTCAGAAGGATAAAGAATTTAAAAGAAGCGGGGCTGGATAAGAAAACAATCACTTTAATGCTTGAAGCCCAGCAAATGGTTGAAAAAAATCCGCCTCAAATAAAAAACAAAGAGGAAACAGATGAAATAAAAAAATCATTAGCAAAAATAGTAGAGTTTATTGACTCCAAGGAAGTAGAAAATTTGCTTCAGCTTAATTTAAGAATTAAGAAAATTGAAATGGGGATTAAAAATACGATACTTGAAACGAATAAGGAGCATGAACTTTTATTAAAAGCCCAGACGGAGAGAAATCAGCGTGAATTTAAAAAGATAAATGAGCAGCTGCAGGAGCTGACGGTTACATCAAAAACAGAACGAAAAATGTATCAGGAAGAAATCTCGAATGAGCGGCAATTAGTGAAGGAGGATATTGAATCAAGAGAGAGAAAATTCCTATCCTTTGTAAGGGAGCATCAGCAGAAGCAGGACCGGTTTAAACATCGGAAATCAGGTCTTCGTTTTATTAAAAATATGATCGGCTTTGCGAAGTGAAACTTGACCATCAGTGGAGGATGAGAAAGCCCCCGCTGATGGAAGCTTCACTTTATTTTTTTGTTTTAATTTTTCCGGTCCATTGTTTAAATCCGCCTTTAAGCGTATTTAAATTAGTATATCCTTTTTTCTTCAACAGCTGTGCAGCACGTCCGCTTCTTACAGTGTTTTGACAATATAAATAAACTGGCTGATCATTGCGAATCTCTTTATAACGCTGACGTAATTGTGACAATGGGATATTACGGGATCCTAAAATGTGCCCGCCTTCATATTCATCTTGCTCACGAACATCAATTAATTGTGCTTTACGATATCCTGCTTTGAATTCTTCTTCCGTTAAAACTTTCATTAGTCTTCTTTGAGAGAAAAAGTTAAGCGCGGCGTAAACGATAATTAAGCCTAGAATAATTAATAGCCAAGCCAATATATTTCGACTCCTTTTATCATTAATTTTCTTAATATATGTAAGGACAACTATTATATTATATAAAAGCTTATACAAAAAGTCATTATACTAGCGCATTATTATTTTCTTCTTTTCATTCTTTTGGTAGACTTATTTAGTATTAAACTAAAAAAGAGGGTTTTATTATGGCAAAAGAGGTTTGGCGATTTATTGATTCAGGTCAGTGTTCACCAGCTTATAACATGGCATTGGACGAGGCGCTCCTTGAGTGGCATAGTGAAGGCAAAATTCCTCCGACAATTCGATTTTACGGCTGGGATCCGCCGACATTGTCTGTTGGATATTTTCAAAAAGTAGAAAAAGAAATAAATATGGAAGCTGTAAAGAAATATGGTCTCGGCTTTGTAAGAAGGCCTACAGGAGGTAGAGGAGTTCTTCATGATATGGAACTTACATACAGTGTTATCGTTTCTGAAGAGCATCCGGAAATGCCGAAAACTGTAACAGAAGCTTACAGAGTGATTTCTGAAGGGATTTTAGAAGGATTTAAAAATCTAGGACTTGATGCATATTTTGCAATTCCGAGAACAGAGGAAGAAAAACAAGGATTAAAAAATCCAAGATCAGCAGTCTGTTTTGATGCCCCCTCTTGGTATGAACTCGTTGTGGAAGGAAGAAAAGTTGCAGGGAGTGCACAGACAAGACAAAAGGGTGTTATTCTCCAACATGGTTCTATTTTATTAGATTTGAATGAGGATATGCTTTTTGATTTATTTAAGTATTCAAACGAACGTGTACGTGAACGGATGCAAAAAGCATTTAAAAATAAGGCTGTTGCAGCAAATGAACTTAGGGACAAACCAGTCACAATAGACGAGGCACGTGTTGCCTTTAGAGAAGGATTTGAAAAAGGGCTGGATATTGAATTACAGCAGTATTTTCTTACTGAAGAAGAAACGGAATACGTTGAAAAACTTGCCAGGGAAAAATACGAATCAGATGATTGGAATTTTAAAAGATAAATGCAAGTGATAAAATTATTCAAAAATGTCCCTTTTTCGTTTATTATCTAATATGATCTTATTTTTTCTCTCTTTTTTCACTTTTTTTTCATTTGACAAATAAAGAAAGAATTGACCTAAATTCAATATATGGTGGTGTAAACTTTTAAAGTGACACTATATATTGAATTTTTATTGTCCGTATGGTAAGTTTAAGCAAGATGCAGTTCAACCAGTATTCAGTGTAATTCTTTTCATCTTACTGAATACTGGTTGAACATTTTTATGGTTTTTATGTTAAAAGTACAAGTTATAGAGTAATAAGATTAGGAGTTGTTATGATGACTGTTGCATTAGATGAAAAATATTCATTGAATGTAGAAAAACTTAATAAAGACATTTCTGCATTCCCTCAAGTTCACCCGATTACAGAGGATATGAAGCTGACACATAAAGGTGTTTCAAGGCTTGTTATGCTTGACCGTTATACATTTAAGGATACAGAGAAAGCGACGCTATCAGAGGGAGACTTTGTTGTTCTGACGATAAAAGAAGATCCTAAGTTCCCGGCTAGAGGGCTTGGCTTCATCAAGGAAATAGATTGGAATGCGAAAACAGCGACTGTTGTTGTTGACGAAGAATACCGTCATTCATTAGATGGGGAAGAAGAGATAGCAACCGGTGTAATTAATCGCTCTTTAGATGTTATTGAGAAGCCTTTAGAAGTATACTATGAGCAAATTGCCAAACGTAATGCAACAGGCTTGGCATCAGTTGAAACAACAGAAGAAAAGCGTAAAGAATGGTTTGAGAAGTTTTACGAAGAATTAGTGAATCTGAACTTTATTCCTGCCGGCCGTGTGCTGTACGGAGCAGGTGCTGGGACAGATGTAACATACTTTAACTGCTATGTTATGCCTTTCGTTCAAGATTCAAGAGAAGGAATTTCAGAACACCGCAAGCAAGTAATGGAGATCATGAGCCGAGGCGGCGGTGTTGGTACGAATGGTTCCACATTACGCCCGCGTAATACATTAGCTCGCGGTGTAAATGGAAAATCATCCGGTTCTGTGTCATGGTTGGATGACATTGCGAAATTGACACATCTTGTGGAACAAGGTGGAAGCCGACGCGGTAGAATAATTTGAGTGTGCTGCGTCGTTAAATAACCTCGTGAATTGCTGGGAACTCTTTTGGTTAACGTCGTGATTCTCCATAGATCTTTAGGTAAGATCTATGGAGAATCACGATGAAAAACCATATGATGCAAAATAAATTTAAGTATGTTTGATTTTTAAAATTTAGCATCATATATGACTTATTAACAACAACATGGCTGGAAACGGCGAGTGTGAATGTTTAAAAATAATAAGTGGTTAAAGACAATCAGCAGCCAAGCTCCTTAAATGGAGAAGGTTCAACGACCATCGAAAACACACTAATTTCAATTGGTGGAAGTGAGTAGAGTAGGAATTAAGCAATTCCGAAGTGCGAGGGCATCTATTTAGATGTAAGATATGGTCTGAACTCTAAGGTGACTTAGAGAGTTGGTGTAGCGAATCAACGTAACAAATTGGCACAAATGATAATGCTAGCAGACTGGCATCCTGATATTATTGAATTTATTATTTCTAAGATGCAAAATCCAAGAATTTTACGTTATTTGATTGAAAATACAAATGATGAAGCGATAAAAAAATACGCGCAGGATAAATTGCAGTTTAAGCCGTTAACTGAGCAGGAAACAGCGATGTATCAAGGAATTGTAAATTATAAGCAAATTCCGGGTCTTGGCGGTTTTAGTGAAAGAATTATAAAAGATGCTGAGCTTAAGCTTCGTACTGGTGGAACATACAGTGTTCATCATCCAGAGTTTTTAACGGGTGCTAATATTTCCATCTGCTTAACGAAGGATTTCATGGATGCGATTGAAAAAGGCGAAGATTATCAACTTCGTTTCCCAGATGTGGAAAGCTATGACGCTGAAATGATGAAGATTTATAATGAACAATGGCATAAAGTCGGCGATGTGCGTGAGTGGGAGAAAATGGGTTATAAAGTACGCACATACCGTAAAATAAAAGCGCAGGAACTTTGGAATCTTGTTAATATTTGTGCAACATATTCAGCAGAACCTGGCATTTTCTTCATCGATAATGCGAATGATATGACAAATGCACAAGCGTATGGTCAGAAGGTTGTTGCGACAAATCCGTGTGGGGAACAGCCACTTGCACCATTCAGTGTTTGTAATTTAGCTGCTGTGAACTTAGCTGAGATGGCAGATAAAGAGACAAAAACAGTGAATTTCGAGAAACTGAAAAGAACAGTAGAAGTTGGCGTAAGACTTCAGGATAATGTTATTGATGCAACACCATACTTCTTAGAAGAAAATAAAAAGCAGGCACTTGGTGAGCGTCGTGTCGGTCTAGGTGTTATGGGCTTGCATGATTTACTTATTTACTGTGAAACAGAATACGGTTCAGAAGAAGGAAATGAGCTTGTCGATAAAGTGTTCGAAACAATTGCAACGACAGCATATCGTGCTTCTGTTGAACTTGCGAAGGAAAAAGGAAGCTTCCCATTCTTAGTTGGAGAAAATGAAGAAGGGACTTCAAAACTGCGTGAAGCATTTACAAAAACAGGATATATGCAAAAAATGCCTGCAGATCTATTAGAAGATATAAAAGAATACGGAATTCGTAACTCACATCTTCTGACTGTTGCTCCTACGGGCAGTACAGGGACAATGGTTGGAGTTGCAACTGGCCTGGAGCCATACTTCTCATTTTCTTACTTCCGCAGCGGAAGATTAGGGAAATTTATCGAAGTGAAGGCGGATATCGTTCAAGAATATTTAGATGCAAATCCAGGAACGAATGAGAATAATCTTCCAGATTGGTTCGTATCAGCGATGGAGCTTGCTCCTGAGGCACATGCTGATGTGCAATGTGTTATTCAGCGCTGGATCGACAGCTCTATTAGTAAAACGGTGAATGCGCCAAAAGGTTATACAGTGGAGCAAGTGGAGAAAGTGTATGAGCGTCTTTATAAAGGCGGAGCAAAAGGTGGAACGGTATATGTTGACGGAAGCCGTGATTCACAAGTATTAACTTTAAAAGCAGAAGAGAATACTTTTGAGGAAGCGGATGAGCAATTGGAAACACAGGAAAAAGGAAAAGTTGTCTTAGTTGATACGATCAATGATTTACGTTCAACAGATGTTACAATCGGTAACGAAGTAGGGGATAAATGTCCGGTATGCCGTGAGGGGACAGTTGAGGATCTTGGTGGATGCAACACTTGCACAAGCTGTGGTGCTCAATTAAAATGCGGTTTGTAAGATAGAAGTGATTTTTAGGGATTGACTAAAGAGAAATATGGTACCACTCTGACTATATTGCAGTTAGAGTGGAGGATATTTCTACAGGTCAGTCCCTTTCATCATTTCCTAGCAACATTGCTTGTCATCTTACATAAACTAATGTAAACTTATTAATGATTTCCTTTACAAAATTAACATGGCGTTAAAACGCCATTATTCAATATGAGGGTATATCCTTCATATAAAATAGAGTGAAATATGGAGGAAACCGATGCCAACACCTAGCATGGAAGATTATATTGAACAAATATACATACTTATTGATGAAAAAGGATATGCCCGTGTTTCAGATATTGCAGAAGCATTAGCGGTTCATCCTTCTTCGGTGACGAAAATGGTTCAAAAATTAGATAAAGACGAGTACTTAATTTATGAAAAATACCGTGGACTTGTTTTAACAGCAAAAGGAAAGAAAATTGGGGAACGACTTGTCTATCGTCACGATTTATTGGAGCAATTTATGAGAATTATCGGAGTGGATGAGGATAAAGTATACAATGATGTAGAAGGAATTGAACATCATTTAAGCTGGAACGCCATTGATCGTATCGGCGATCTTGTCCAGTATTTTGAGGAAAACAAGGAGCGGGTTGAAACATTACGCTCTATTCAAAAACAAAATGAACAGCAGCAATAGAAAAAGGGTGTTCTTCATAAGGAGGAGCACTCTTTTTCATTTTATTTTATGCTAATATTGGTCTAAAATAACAAAGCCCCTCTTAAACTTTAAAATGAAGGATTTTTAGAGAGGAGAAAAATAATGGAGATTGATGGGGTATTCTCTGGGGGAGGTATAAAAGGTTTTGCGTTGATTGGGGCATATAAAGCGATTGAAAAGCGAGGCTTCCAATTTGTTCGTTTGGCAGGAACAAGTGCAGGTGCTATTATAGCAGCTTTTATAGCAGCAGGTTACCGAAGTGAAGAAATATCGGAGATGATGGAGGAATTAGATCTGGAGCAGTTTCTTGATGAAAGAAAATCTATTATTCCGCTTAAATTTATGAAGTGGCTTTTACTATATTGGAGATTAGGACTATATAAAGGAGCTAAATTGGAAGAATGGCTTGAAGAAAAATTAAAACAAAAAGGAATTGAAACATTTGGTGATTTGCCCCCGGAGTCGCTTCGGGTTATTGCATCAGATTTAACAAATGGCAAACTAATTGTAATACCAGATGATTTACCGAATTATGGATTTGATAGTGAGAGATTCTCCGTTGCAAAAGCAGTGCGAATGAGCTGTAGTCTTCCTTATTTTTTTGAACCGGTAAGATTAGCTGCATCAGATGGTGCTAATATTATTGTAGATGGTGCCATTTTAAGTAATTTTCCAATTTGGCTATTTTATGAGAAGGATAAGTTGAAGCAGAAGAGACCTGTCCTCGGAATTAAATTAAGTCCGGCAGCTGAGGAACAGCCTAAGAATGACATTCGTAATGCGATTGATTTATATGGTGCCTTATTTGAAACAATGAGACAGGCGCATGATGAGAGACATATTGCCTCCCAACATGAAAAAGATATTGTTTTCTTGCCGGTCGAGCCTTTTCTTACGACAGAATTTAAGTTATCGAACGAAAAAAAACTAGCCCTTATAGAGCTAGGTAAAAATCGCACTGAAGCGTTTTTGAAAAAATGGACATATTAAAAAAACGCTCGGTTTTTCTTTTTGCCTTTTTTTCCTTCAATGACAGTTAAATGAGTTTGTTTTTTCTTCTTTAAAGCTGAACCCTTTTTCAGATTTTTCCGTGCCTGAGAGATGCTTTTTACTTTAGAATCCCGGTCGTCGAAACGTCTTTTTGACTGTTTAACTGCTTTTTCATATGCAGAATTGCCTCGTCCTATTCTTTTTTGGAAGGCATAACGGTAAATAAGGAAGATAACCCCTGCAATAACAGCATAAAAAGCGATTTGTTGCAACAACCACATCGGATTTCGTACTAATGTTGCCAATAAGCCAATTCCGCCTAACGTCAAAATAACAATAATGAAGCCATTCATTGATCGACGATTCATATGACCACCTCACAAATATAATTAAACTATTTGTTCTGTTTGTTTTGCTGTCTCGGTCTCCTTTTCCATTCGCAGCAGCTCATTAAAGCTGGCAATTGCCACTTCTACCTGATCGTTTTTCGGCTCCTTAGTCGTTAATAGCTGCAGCCATAAGCCAGGATAACCAAGAGCGCGAAGTAATGGGATATTACGCAGCTTATTCGTTAACTGCAATACTTCAAAAGAGATTCCAAGGACAACTGGAATTAAAGCGAGTCTGTTTCCGACTCTTAACCATAAAGGCTCAGTTGGTACAAGTGTATAGACAAAGACACCGACTATAACAGTAAATAAAATAAAGCTGCTGCCGCATCGATAGTGTAATCTCGATTGACTTTGTACGTTTTCAACTGTGAGTGGAAGCCCGTTCTCATATGTGTTAATTACTTTATGTTCAGCACCGTGATATTGAAAGACTCGTTTAATAAGCGGTGTGAATGAGATAATATATATATATGCAAGTAGGAGTAATAATTTGAAAGCGCCTTCTATAATAATTTGTGCAAAATTTCCTGAGAAAATTGGACGCAGCATTTCCGCTAAAAAGACAGGTACTAAAGTGAAAATAACTTTTCCAAATAAAAATGATATAACTCCTATTGCTGCAATGCCGAGCCATAAAGCCAGTTTTGATTCTTTTTGATTCTTTTCTTTCGCTACTTTTTCATCATCTTCTGGATTCACTTCGAAACGCTCTGTTGCAAAATTTAAATGTTTGGAGCCGTTTGCACTAGCTTCCACTATAGCGACAATCCCACGTAAAAAAGGGATTTTCTTAAGTTTAGTGAGGAAAGAACTTGATTTTCTAGGTAAATGAAAGAAATCAATCGATTCATCGTTGCGACGAATAGCTGTTACATAATGATGTTTACCACCAAACATAACCCCTTCTACTACTGCTTGCCCGCCATATGCAGGCTTTTTTTCATTTGACATAAACACCGACCTACCTATTCTGTTTCAGAGTAATTCAATTTTGACAGGAAATATAACAAAAAACAATGCTTGAATTAATACTATATTCTACAAAAGCCAAGAAAAAACCTTTAAGTAAATTTCAGAATAGTAAATAAAATTAATCGGATGTGATGTTTGTTCCTATTATATCCTTTAATTACATTAATAGACATATTATATGAGCTTGAGATATATTTAACATTGATTATTTAAAGGAAGCTCGGGTTTCTAAGCCTAATTTGTTAGAAAACTAAATTCATTCTTAATATATAAAGTGAAACTTCTATCAG
>NZ_BCVG01000003.1 GCF_001591625.1 Metabacillus fastidiosus NBRC 101226 | reverse complement strand
ACTAATAGAAGTTTCACTTTATAAAAAGCATTTTGGTGAATAGTCGATATTTCTCTAATTTCAAAAATAAGTGAACCGTCTTTGCAAATATATAGGAATCCTCCACGATTCTAATGTTTTCTTTCTTACATTACATGATTTGTACAGGCTTCACATATACTATAAAAAGTTTAATCGGTATCGCTTTTTCTTATTGTATGTAGGAAATAATATAAGCTATTTACACTGTTTTCAAGCAGAAGGAGGGAAAATATGAATCAAAGAGTAGTCGCAATTTTAATAGCATTAGCGATGGCACTAGGCGCGTTAGGTATGTATGTAGGTATGGAGCTTATGAATGATAAGCAGGAAACGGTAGAAACGGCTGTTCCGGTAATGACAGATTTATTGCCAGTGAATAATAAAAAAGAGGATATTCCGGGCTTTGATAAGTTTAAACAGGCATATGATTTAATTTCTACTCAATATGTGGAGAAGGTAGAGGAAGACAAGTTGCTTGAAGGAGCAATACAAGGGATGCTGTCCACTTTAGAGGATCCTTACTCTGTTTATATGAATAAAGAAACGGCAGAACAGTTTTCCCAGTCATTGGATTCCTCGTTTGAAGGTATTGGGGCAGAGGTCGGGATGGATGAGGGAAAAGTAAAAATTATTTCACCATTTAAAAATTCTCCGGCAGAAAAAGCTGGGTTACGTCCGAATGACCAAATCATTTCCATAGATGGTGAATCGATTGAAGGTTTGGATTTACATGAAGCAGTTATAAAAATCAGGGGGAAAAAAGGAACGAAAGTAGTTATTGAAGTGCTTCGTCCGAATTCTAAAGATAAAATATCATTTGAGGTCGTCCGTGATGAAATTCCGTTAGAAACAGTATTTAGTTCAGTAAAAGAATATCAAAATAAAAAAATTGGCTATATAGAGATTACTTCATTTTCTGAGAAAACAGCGGAAGATTTTAAAGAACAGTTAAAAACACTTGAAAAACAAAATATAAAAGGGCTTGTATTAGATGTACGTGGCAACCCGGGTGGATATTTACAAAGTGTCGAAGAAATTCTTAAAGAATTTGTTACGAAGGAAAAACCGTATATTCAAATCGAGGAAAGAAACGGAGAGAAGAAACGTTATTTCTCTAAATTGAATAATAAGAAGGATTACCCAGTTAATGTGCTCATTGATAAAGGAAGCGCCTCAGCTTCAGAAATTTTAGCAGGTGCGCTTAAAGAAGCGAACGGCTATAATGTTGTTGGTGTCTCCTCATTTGGAAAAGGGACAGTCCAGCAAGCAGTGCCGATGGGTGATGGCAGTAATATTAAATTGACATTGTATAAATGGCTTACACCTGATGGAAACTGGATTCACGGCAAAGGGGTAGAGCCGACAATTGAAGTAAGCCAGCCTGCTTATTTCCAAGCTGGACCGATAAAGGCAGATAAAGTGCTGGAAGCTGATATGAATAATGAGCAAATAAAATTAGCACAAATTGTTTTAAAAGGAATCGGTTTTGAGCCGGGAAGAGAAGATGGCTATTATAGTGAAGCGACAGAAATGGCTGTAAAAGCATTTCAGCAAAAACATGGATTACAGATGACTGGGAAAATCGATGGAAAAACAGCGGCTAAAATAAATGAGGTAGCAGCTGAAAATATTGATGAAGAGAAAAATGATGTTCAATTAGAAACGGCGATTAAATCATTATTTCATTAAAATATAGGAAATATATTATTAAGGAATTATCTTTTAAATGGGATTCTATTTTAAGATAGTTCCTTTTTCTCATTATTTCAAATTTCCATCTTTTTGGACGGAAAAATCACTATGATTTCGAACTAATGTAGAGAAGATATAAAGGAGAGTATAATAATTTCTTCTATTCAAAACAGAAAGATGGGGTTTATATTGAAAAAAGCTAGCTTTCTAAAAAAACAAATTTATCGCTCATTATTAACAGATTTAAAAAATAATATAGATGTTACAACAATGCCGCAAATAAAAGCAGACCGCCTAATTGATTTATTTTGCACATATTTAGCAAATTATACAGATGTGAAAAGAGTAAATGATATTGATGATCACCGTATTGAAGGATATTTGAAATATTTAACAGAGAATCATAAAAGATTAGGAATGAATTTAAAAGAGATAAAAATTTCCATGCAATTGTTAGAAGAAGCTTTGGAAATGAAAATTGATCAGTCGCTAGTTGATTTCTCATTATCTAACACATCTCTCTGGAACAAGCTTTAGTATTGTAAGCAAATATTGAAATATATCAGCATCTTAGTTAGGGTGCCTGCCAGTAAGTCATATAGGGAAAAAATAATGTTGCAAAAGAGTTTCCTATAAATAAGAATATTCAACCTTTGATGAAAATGATAGAATATGAGATAACGATCATTTTCAGTTAGGTGGTGAGTCTAATTTGCTAGAGGATTGGTTAGTTGAATTTTTAGCTGCGATTGGTAAATTTTTTATGCATCCGCTTCTTTTTTTATTTGTCATTGTTACGTTCTTACATGGCTATAGCCGATTAAAAAAGGAGAGGAAATCTTTTCATACAAGTGTCCAAGATGTATTTGAGGAAATGCGCTTTACTTATTCTAAAGGAATTTTAGCAGGTCTTATTGCTTCCGTTTTATTTATGTTAATTGGACTTAGCCTTCCATTTGGATTCGTCGTCCTATTAGCAATTGTAACTGGAATATTAGGATTTATGATAAATGCCCGATGGTTATCCCCGGTATATACAATTGGTTTTACAGCAATTTTAGCTGTTGTTTTTCAACAGCTTAGTTCAGGATCGGCTGCTTCTTTTTTCATTGACTTAGAGAAAATTAATTTTGCAGCTGTTGCTCTGTTTTTAAGTGTCATTATGATTGCAGAAGGAATTATCATCTCCCGTACAGCTCACTTAAAGACTTCTCCAGTTCTGAAAAGAAGTTCGCGTGGACTGTCGATTGGTAATCATATCGCTAATCGTACATGGATGCTGCCGCTGTTCTTCCTTGTACCCGGAGGAAGCTTATCGTCACAGTTATCTTGGTGGCCGATGTTAACACTTAATGGAGATAGTTTTATGATTCTTTGTATCCCATTTTTCCTTGGATTTTCACAAAGAATTCAAGGTTCGTTACCAGAGGAAAGTATAAAAGCAACAGCACAGAGAGTAGTTTCATTAGGTGTTGTTATGCTTATTATCGCTGCAGCGAGTATATGGTACACTCCGCTTGCATTTGCTGTTATTATCGCTGCTTTCATTGGTCGTGAGGTTATTACGATGAAACAGCGTATAAATGATCATTCAGCAGCTTTCTTCTTCTCTAAACGGGATAAGGGATTGTTGATTTTAGGCATACTGCCACAATCCCCAGCAGAGAAGCTGCAGTTGAAAGTTGGAGAATTAATTACGAGAATAAATGGTATTCAAGTGAAAACTGTTGCTGAATTTTACGAGGCTCTTCAAAAGAATCGCGCTTTCTGTAAACTTGAAGTTGTTGATTTAAAAGGAGAGATTCGTTTTGAACAGAGGGCATTATATGATGGGGAACATCATGAACTTGGAATTTTATTCGTAGCCGATGAGAAGAAGTGGGAAACGGAAACAGGAAGTATAGAGATAGAGGATAATAAAGGACAAGCTCTTTAGATCTGTAAATGGATAAGAAAAGAGGCAGTATCAACCCAAAAGTTGATACTGCCTCTTTTTATGTTATTTTTCTAATAAATCTTGAGCACCTTGTGCAATAAGACTGAATAGTTCTTCAAGATCAGATTCTTCCACACTTGAGAATGCAATTCTCAAGTCAGTTGAATTGATAGAGATTGTACCGACACCATATTTATCAAGAAGGTGGAGTCTTAATTCTTCTGCATCGATTCCGTTAAGCTTCATGCACATGAAGTATCCTGAATTGAACGGGTAGTAGCTCCAGTATTTATTGTATTCTTCTTTATTTAATATTTCTTTTAATTTTACTGCTCTCTTCTTCATTTGTTCGAATTTTTCTTGTTTTTCTTTTGCGAACTCTTCCGAACGTAAAGAATTAAGGATAATAGACTGGGATGGATGGGAAGCACTTGAAATCGTTCCACGAATAATCCCTTTTGTTTTTTGTTCTAAGGCATTAAGTACAGCATCGCTCTCATGTGCGAAAGTAATGAAACCGACACGGAAGCCCCATACATAGTTCTCTTTTGTTGCACCGTCGATTTTCACTGGTAATACACGAGGGTGTACATTTGCCAGAAGACCAAAAATCGATTCCTTGATTGAATCTTCGAAAAATAGTCCGAAATAAGCATCATCAACAAGTACAACAAGATTTAAGCCGTTTTCAGCAGCTTCTTTAATAACTTCAACGATTTCCTCAGCTTCTGATTGGCCAGGAGTGTAGCCTGTTGGATTGTTAGGGAAGTTTAATACTAAAATAACTTTTCCTTTATCCTTATTTGCTTCGATCGTTGCTTTTAGTCCAGCTGTGTTAAATGTATTTTCCTCATTAAATAATGGATATGTGCTTACAGTCGTCCCACGTCTTACATTGAATGTAATATTGTAGTTGCCCCAGTATTTATCAGGTAAAATAACAACATCGCCTTCATCCGCAAATAAGTCAGCAGCAATACTTAAGCCATGTGTTAGTGCATTAGTAGCGATTGGAAGTCCGAAATTAACGTCTTTTAAGCTTGGGTTTTCCGCAAGTAATTTCTTTTTCCACTCTTTTCTAAGCTCTTCTTTACCTTGAGGTGGTGCATATGGATATAAATCCTTCGGTGAAAACTCATCGCTGAAAATATTTTGAATGTGACTAAAATGCATCGGTTGTCCGTGTTCAGTCGCAATTCCGATTGAAGCATTGAAACGATGTGCTTTTTGACCAGCTTCAGCAGATTGACTAAGAATTCCTTTTGGATAAAAAAGCTCTTTACCTAAGTTTGACAGCATATCATAGACAGCTTCATTTTCTTCTTTGATAGCCTCATTTAATGTTCTGGCTAAATCATTCATTTTTTTCTCACCTTCATCAAAATATTTAGAGAATTGTTACTAATAGTTTACCACACTAAAGTAACACTCTCTAGAGCTATTTGAGTTCTAAAACATTTTTTTTCAAAAATCGACATTATACGAATAGTGTAACATATTTTTACAGAAGAAATTGCTATATGGAACATCTACTGCTTCTCTTCTTTTGCCTCATCATAAAGCTTGCTTCGCATTTTAAACCATTCAAATAGATGTGATGTAATAACTTTGATAACAGCATAGCCCGGGACAGCTAAAATAATGCCGACGATGCCGAATAGGTTCCCTGCTGTTAAAATGATAAAAATAATCGTGATCGGATGTATATGCAAGTTTCTGCCCATAATTTGCGGGGAGATAACTTTTCCCTCAATAAGCTGAACGATTGTCCAAACGATAATAAGCTTTAACAGCATAAATGGCGATGTAACGAGCGCGATGATTAATGCTGGTGTAATAGCGATTGCTGGACCAAGATAAGGGACAATGCTTGTACATCCCGCAATAATAGCGAGCACTGATGCATAATCAAGTCCGATAATTTGAAAGCCGATAAACATTAGAACTCCGATACAGAAGCTGACAATAATCTGTCCTCTAATATAAGAGCTGATTTGATTGTTCATTTCCTTCATAACAGTGAATGTTTGTCTACGCATATTGACCGGCAGGAAATTCAAAATAAAGTCTGGAAGCCTTCTTCCATCTTTTAATAAGTAAAAGAGAATGAAGGGCAATGTAACAATTGCTAAAACAAAGTCTTTTACAGCGCCAACAAAATGTCCAATGCCAATCCATGTTGTGTTAAGTAAAGACGCAGCCTGTTCAGAAAGTCGGCTGGAAAAATCTGCGATGTTTATATTCAGCGTGTGCTGTACCTGGTTCACTACTTCACTGCCTAAAACATCTCTCGTAAGTACTTCTATATCCATCGAATAAGTTGGAACATTATAGATTAAGCTCATTACCTGCTCTCTTAAAAAGGGGATGACAGATACGATAATGATTGTGATAATTCCAGCAATCAATATATATAACAGAAAAATAGAGTAAATTCTTTTTACTTTTTTTCTTTCTAGAAAATTGACGATCGGGTTTAGTAGATAGTAGACAACCGAAGCCAAAACGATTGGTAATAGTACAGTCTTTAACAGGACGCTGATCGGAGTGAAAATAAAGGAAACCTTCATAAAAACTAAAATGTTTAGTCCAATTAATAACAAAATCATTAAAAATAAAACAAATTTATTATTTAAAATAAATTGTTTGAAAACACCAATTCTTGATGGCTTTTGTGAATTCAAAAAACATCCCCCTACTCTATAAAATAATGCTATTCTTTCTGCACTAGAAAGATTAAACTCTTCTTTTAATTATAGAGATAAATGATGGAAAGGTCATGTAAATTTTCTTAAGTTTTCTTTAATATTTTACAAAAATATTGTAATTTCGAAATCAACTTGAACTTTACGTACGGTAATAGGCTATAGTGAGAGATAAGAGGGAAAGATGGAGGTATTATAAGCGATTTGGATATATTATGACTGGAATGTTCACATTTTTTAAAAATAATATGTCAGTTTTTCTATTTTCGTTGACGTTGACTGACTGGTCATTTATATTAATAATCGTTATGACTAATTAGTCAAAAATGGAGGTAGTCATGAATCAGATTATTAACTTCGTACTAAAGAACAAGTTTGCTGTATGGCTTTTAACGATCATTGTTACAGTGGCAGGCTTATATTCAGGAATGAACATGAAGATGGAAACGATCCCTGATATTAATACGCCTATTATGACGGTAACGACGGTTTACCCTGGTGCTACACCAGAAGAAGTAGCCGATAAAGTATCAGAACCAATTGAAAAAGCAATTCGAAATTTGAATGGTGTCAATATTGTCAGCTCCAATTCATTTCAAAATGCTTCTTCCATTCAAATTGAGTATTCCTTTAAAAAAGATATGGATGAGGCAAAGGATGAAGTGAATGAAGCGCTGGCTAATATTGAATTTCCAAAAGAAGTGAATAAACCGGATGTTCAAAAGCTTAGCTTGAACGCTTTTCCGATTTTAGCATTAAGTGTTTCGAACGATAATCAATCGTTAGCAGAGTTAACGACAAAAGTAGAGGAAGATATTCTTCCAGCATTGCAGGGAATTGATGGTGTTTCCTCTGTCCAAGTTTCAGGACAGCGTGTGGAAGAGGTACAGTTTACTTTTAATCAGGAAAAAATGGACAAATACGGACTTGATGAGGAAACGGTTCAAAATATTATTAAAGGATCAGATGTTACATTTCCTTTAGGTCTTTACACATTTGAGAATACAGAAAAATCTGTTGTTGTTGATGGGAATATCATTAGTCTTAATGACTTGAAAAATATAAAAATTCCTGTTACACCGAAGATGACAGATGCCGGTGCGGCGGGTGGAATACAGCAAGCACCAGCTGCTATGCCAAATGAAATGCAGGCTGCTGGGCAAGTACAGCCGCAAAATATCGAACTCCCGACTGTAAAGCTTTCTGAAATAGCAGAAATAAAGGCTGTTGGCAAGGCGGAATCTGTGTCCCGCACGAATGGCAGTGAATCAATCGGGATTCAGGTTGTAAAAGCACAAGATGCGAATACAGTTGAGGTAGCGAATGAAGTAACAGATGTATTAAATAAATATGAAGAAGATATAAAAGGGTTAAAAATAGTTAAAACTCTTGATCAGGCGACTCCGATAGAAGAATCTGTTCATACGATGCTAAGCAAAGCAATTTTTGGTGCTTTATTTGCAGTCGTTATTATTCTTCTTTTCCTTCGTGATATTAAATCAACATTAATTTCAATTATTTCGATTCCGTTATCATTATTGATTGCGATCCTTCTTTTAAAGCAGATGGATATTACACTTAATATGATGACTTTAGGAGCGATGACTGTTGCGATTGGACGTGTGGTCGATGATTCCATCGTTGTAATAGAAAATATTTACCGAAGAATGCTGTTAAAGGATGAAATTTTAAGAGGAAAAGAATTAGTTCGGGAAGCAACAAAACAAATGTTTATGCCGATTTTCTCCTCAACGATTGTAACTATTGCTGTATTCCTGCCACTTGCAATTGTGGAAGGCATGATTGGCGAGCTGTTTTTACCATTTGCACTTACGATGGTATTCGCATTATTAGCATCTCTCTTAGTTGCAATTACGATTGTGCCTATGATGGCCCATAGTTTATTTAAAAAAGGATTAAGAGGCGAAGCGAAATTAAAAGAGCATAAGCCAAGTAAGCTTGCTGGTGTCTATAGAAAGATTTTAAATTGGACGCTGAATCATAAATTTATTACATCAGCGTTAGCTATTCTTTTATTAGTCGGAAGTTTATTCCTAGTTCCAATTATCGGTGTAAGCTTCATGCCTTCTGAAGATCAGAAGATGATGATGGTTACATATAAACCAGAGCCGGGTGAGACGAGGAAACAAGCGGAAGATAGTACGGCAGTTGCTGAGAAGTTCTTCTTAGACCGTAAAAATGTAAAAACAGTTCAATACTCACTTGGAACGGAAAATCCGATGAACCCCGGTGATACGAACAGTGCGATTTTCTTTGTAGAGTACAACAAGGATACTCCTAACTTTGACAAGGAAAAAGAAGCTGTTATTAAGGAACTGAAAACGAAAACAGATCGTGGAGAATGGGCTTCACAAGATTTCGCTGGTGCAGGAAGCAGCAATGAAATCACGATGTATGTTTACGGAGACAACATGGATGATATCGTCCCAGTTGTTCATAAAGTGGAAAAAATAATGAAAGATAATAAGGCGCTGAAAAATATTGACTCAAGTATTTCAGAAACATATGAGGAGTATACTTTAGTTGCTGACCAGGAAAAATTAAGCAAATTAGGATTAACTGCTGCTCAAATTGGGATGGAATTAAGTCCGCAGCGTGAACGTCCTATTTTAACGAAAGTGGAGAAGGACGGTAAAGAGCTTAATGTTTACCTTCAAGTGGAAGAAGAATCTTATAATAATATAGAAGACTTAACAGAAAAGACAATTCAATCACCGCTTGGAAAAGAAGTGAAAATAAAAGATGTAATCGATATAAAAGAGGGAGAAACATCTGATACAGTAACAAGACGTGATGGAAGAATTTACGTTAAAGTCAGCGGAGAATTAACGACGAATGATGTAGCAAAAGCTTCCGGTGAACTTCAAGAAGAGGTTGATAAGATTAAGCTTCCGTCAAATTCTGAAGTGAATATGGGCGGAGTAACAGAAGATATTCAAGAATCATTTACACAGCTTGGTTTAGCAATGCTTGCTGCAATTGCGATCGTTTATTTGATTCTCGTTATTACATTTGGAGGTGGCTTAGCCCCATTTGCGATTTTATTCTCGCTTCCGTTTACAATTATCGGTTCATTAGTCGGTCTTTTAATTGCTGGTGAAACTTTAAGTGTGAATGCATTAATTGGAGGATTAATGCTGATCGGAATTGTTGTAACGAACGCGATTGTTTTAATTGACCGTGTTATTCATAAAGAAAAAGAAGGATTAAGTACGAGAGAAGCATTGCTTGAAGCAGGAACAACGAGACTGCGTCCGATTTTAATGACGGCGCTCGCTACAATTGGTGCATTAATTCCGCTTGCGATGGGACTAGAAGGCAGTGGAATTATTTCAAAAGGGCTTGGTGTTACGGTTATCGGTGGTTTAACAAGTTCTACATTGCTGACGCTCGTTATTGTACCGATTGTTTATGAATTATTAAGTAAGCTAAGAAGAAAGAAAATAGCAGAGTAAAAAAAGAGGTGAGGCTATCTAAAAAGGGTAAAAAGCGACCCGTTTCAGATAGCCTCCTGTAAGGCCCCTTTATGAGAATCCAGTAAAATCAAGGATTTGGTGAAGGGGCCTTACAGTTTTTACAACTTATTAGGGGTTATCAGACAGTCCCATCTCTTTTGTTTCTCATATTTCTCCGTTTTTCGTAAATACTAAAAAAACCTTATACTTGTCATATTATTTTTAGAAATATTACAAGTTTGTAAAGATTTTCGACAAATTATTTTATAATTCATCATTTTTCAATATAATTTGAAGGCAAGATAAAAATAGAGAGATATAATTTGGCTTCTAAACTGGAGGAATTAACATGTTTTCAAAAGGGAAGAAAGATAAGTTTACATCGTTGTTAACGGATATTTCTGTAAACTTAAAAGAGGCTTCACAATTTTTCTTAGATCATAAAATTTCTAATCCGCATGATCTGAAAGTATTTTTTGAAACAATAAAGGATTACGAAAATAAAGGCGATACCATCGTACATACGATGATTAAAGAATTGAACCAGGCCTTTATTACTCCAATTGAAAGGGAAGATCTTCTTCAGCTGACAATGGTTCTTGATGATGTTATCGACGGGATTGAAGAATCGGCTGCATTATTTGAAATGTATTCAGTCGTTCAGCCGACAGACCATATGAAGAAATTTGTTCAAAATATTCATCAATGTTCATTAGAGATTGCAGAGGCAATTGAATTGCTTTCAAATAAGAAATTATCTGCAATCAGCCCGCATTCTGTAAAAATTAAGGAATATGAGTCAAACTGTGATAATTTGTTAAGAACAGCTGTTAAAAACTTATTTGCAACAGAAAAAGATCCGATAAAAATCATCCAGTATAAAGAAATATACGAGACTTTAGAAGAAATTGCAGATAGTTGCCAAGACGTAGCAAATACTCTTGATTCGATTATCATGAAAAATGCGTAGAGGGTATTTACTATGGAAATGACATTAATCATCACGATACTCATTGTTATTTTTGCATTAGGGTTTGACTTTATTAATGGATTTCATGATACAGCAAATGCGATTGCAACAAGTGTTTCAACAAAAGCTTTAAAGCCTAGACATGCCATTATTTTGGCTGCTTTTATGAACTTTTTAGGTGCGATGACATTTACAGGTGTAGCAAAAGCAATTACGAAGGATATTGTTAATCCATTTACTTTAGAAAATGGCTCTCTCGTTATTCTAGCTGCTTTAATTGCTGCAATTATTTGGAACTTAGTTACATGGTACTACGGTATTCCGAGCAGCTCTTCCCATGCCATTATCGGTGCGATTGCCGGTGCTGCGATTGCGGCAGCAGGTTTTGGGGCGCTGAATTATACAGGTTTCTTAAAGATTCTTCAGGCACTTATTTTTTCACCGATTATTGCTTTCGTTATCGGTTATATCGTATACAGTATTTTTAAGGTCGCTTTTAAAAATCATCCGCTTGCAAAGACAAATAACAGCTTCCGCCGTATTCAAATTTTAACGGCTGCGTTTCAGGCATATACACATGGAACGAATGACGCGCAAAAAGCAATGGGGATTATTACAATGGCACTTATAACTAACGGCTTCCAAAGTGATGATGAAGTTCATTTTTGGGTGCAGTTATCATGTGCTCTTGCAATGGGATTAGGTACGTCTGTAGGAGGATGGAAAATTATTAAAACTGTCGGCGGACAAATTATGAAAATCCGTCCAGTTAATGGTGTTGCAGCCGATTTATCATCAGCAGCTATTATTTTAGGTGCAACAGCTATCCATCTTCCGGTAAGTACAACACATGTTATCTCCTCAGCCATTCTTGGTGTCGGAGCATCACATCGTGTAAAAGGTGTAAAATGGCGTACAGCGAAAAGAATGCTTATTACATGGGTTATTACTTTACCGATCTCTGCCACATTAGCAGGAATTACGTATTTTATATTAAATCTTTTCTTTTAATAAAATGAAATAAATCTCAGTCGTATGGCTGAGATTTTTTGTCATAAAATTCCCTCATATTAGTACATTATATAAATTGGAGGAAATGAGGGATAATAATGACATGGGTTCTTTATGGTATTATTGTACTTTTACTTGCAAGCATCTTTATTATTATTAGACTGGCTGCCTCAGAATGGGGAAAAGGGAATCGTTATAAAAGTTCCTGGGATAATTTAATCAAGGAGGAACAATCGGAGGAAAAGGAAGATGTATAATCTTTTATTGTTCTTTCTCTAGCTTTATGATATATTTCATAGCGAATTTAACAAAAAGAGGTATTGGATATGAGCTTAGAAAATGAAATAAATAGACGGCGCACATTCGCGATTATTTCGCATCCTGACGCCGGGAAAACGACATTAACTGAGAAGTTATTATATTTCGGTGAAGTCATTCGTTCTACTGGTACTGTTAAAGGGAAAAAATCAGGAAAATTTGCAGCATCAGACTGGATGGAAATTGAGAAAAAACGTGGAATTTCTGTTACATCAAGTGTTATGAGCTTTCCTTATCACGATTTTCATGTCAATATTCTTGATACACCTGGACATGAAGATTTCAGTGAAGATACGTATCGTACACTAACAGCGGTTGACAGTGTTGTCATGATTATCGATTCAACAAAAGGTGTGGAGCCGCAGACGATTAAATTATTTAAAGTTTGCCGCTTAAGAGGTATTCCGATCTTTACATTCATTAATAAGTTGGATCGTGAAGGAAGAGAACCGCTGGAGCTGCTTGCAGAAATTGAAGAGGTACTCGGGATTGAGTCATACCCGATGAACTGGCCAATCGGAATGGGGAAAAGGTTCCTCGGGATATATGATCGATTTAACAGCCAGGTCGTTCGTTTTAAAGGGGATGAAGAAGAGGAAATCGTTCCATTCGATCACATTGAACAAACAGATTTAGTTGATCATCCTGTTTATAATGATACATTAGGAGAAATCGAACTTCTTGAAGAAGCTGGTAATGAGTTTACGATGGAACGTGTACAAAAAGGTGAGTTAACACCAGTATTTTTCGGGAGTGCACTCGCTAATTTCGGTGTACAAACCTTTTTGGATACGTTCTTACAATTTGCTGCACCTCCTAAGCCGCGTAAAACAGATCAAGGCTTAGTTGCACCAGAGGCAGAAACTTTTTCAGGCTATATTTTTAAAATTCAGGCAAATATGAATCCTGCTCACCGTGACCGTATCGCATTTTTACGTGTATGCTCAGGGAAATTCGAACGGGGCATGAGCGTTAACGTGAGCAGGACGAATAAGACGATTAAGCTAAACCAGACTCAAGCCTTTATGGCGAAAGACCGTGAAACGGTTGATGAGGCATATCCTGGAGATATTATCGGAATATATGATCCGAATATTTATCAAATTGGTGACACGCTGATCGAGGGAAAAGGTAACTTCCATTTTGATGAGTTACCGCAGTTCCCGCCGGAACTATTCAAAAGAGTACAAGCCAAAAACGTCATGAAGTCGAAGCAGTTCAGAAAAGGGATTGAACAGCTCGTTCAGGAAGGTGCTATTCAGCTATTTAAACAGGACCTTACTGATTCCTTTATTCTCGGTGCAGTCGGTCAGCTTCAGTTTGAAGTATTCGAATACCGGATGAAAGCAGAATATAATGTAGATATTGAATTTGTTTCTCTCGGTGAAAGAATTCCGCGCTGGATTAAAAATGAGAAATTTGATAAACGATTTTTCGATTCGCGAAGCATGCTTGTTCGCGACCGTTATGATCAGTATGCTGTTCTTTTTGAAAATGAATTTACGTATCGCTATTTCTTAGAAAATCAAAAAGATATCGAACTAGTCGATCTATTAGAAGAAAATGACTACCAGGCACAATAATTAAGCGGGAGGACTGTACTTTGTATAGTCCTTTTTGCTGTTTTGAGGAAGGACAGAATAAAAGACCAGAGTTGCTGATAAATTTAAAATACAGCCTTCAGCTTTTACAATAAATTACTGATCCTGTATGATAAGGATATTATTGTGTAACAGGGAGATTGAAAATGCTTTTAAAAGCGATCTTAGCAATATTTCTGCCTTTTCTACTCGTTTTATTATTTACGAGGGTTACGTATAACCACTATGTCGGGACTGTTTTAACAGCAGCTTTACTTATTGTTTCTTATTATAAAGGCTATTCTGATTTCACATATGTCATTATTCTTGATTTGTTATCGCTTGCTGTAGGCTTCATTTATGCCCGGAAAATGGCAATGCAGGTAAGAAAGAAAAGCTGATGTTTGAAATGAAGTTTGAAAAGGAATAATGATAAAGTGAAACTTCCTTCAGTGGGGTTTTTCTTATCCTGCACTGAAGGTTAATTGTGTCCGCATTATGCGGTTCATATATATGTTGTTCGTGTGCAGTGATGAATTTAGTATGTGTTCTGTTGTTTGAACCTTTACTGGCAGTTGGATCTTCTGCTTACTTTCGTCGAATTGCTAGAAATTTGAAGCGGGAGTCTTACTGCCCGTTAAGGCTGGGATAAAAAGTGAAAAGGAGCTGCAATAAATGTGGCTCCTTTTCCTGTTTGTATTTTTATCGAACTAAAGTTCGCATTAATAATAATAAATATGATAAAATAAATAGTATATTTAGTTGAAATGGGGGATTCCTTAGTGAATGATCAATTTGAGTTAGTCTCAAAATATGAGCCGCAAGGAGATCAGCCGGCGGCAATAAAAGAATTAGTAGAAGGAATCCATCAAGGAAAGAAACATCAGACACTACTAGGAGCAACAGGAACTGGTAAGACATTTACTGTTTCTAATGTTATTAAAGAGATAAATAAACCGACTTTAGTCATTGCACATAATAAAACATTAGCAGGTCAATTATATAGTGAATTTAAAGAGTTTTTTCCTAATAATGCTGTCGAATATTTCGTCAGTTATTATGATTACTACCAGCCAGAGGCATATGTGCCGCAAACAGATACATTTATTGAAAAAGATGCAAGCATTAATGATGAAATAGATAAGCTCAGACACTCGGCGACATCTTCTTTATTTGAGAGAAAAGATGTCATTATTATTGCCAGTGTGTCGTGTATTTACGGTTTAGGTTCGCCGGAAGAATACCGAGAGCTTGTCGTTTCATTAAGAACTGGAATGGAAATAGAGCGGAATGAATTATTGCGCCGTCTTGTTGATGTTCAGTATGAGCGCAATGATATTGATTTCCAAAGGGGAAGGTTTCGTGTACGTGGTGATGTGGTAGAAATTTTCCCTGCTTCAAAAGATGAGCATTGTATCCGTGTGGAGTTTTTCGGAGATGAAATAGACAGGATTAGGGAAGTGGATGCATTAACAGGAGAGATTATCGGTGACCGTGAGCATGTTGCAATTTTCCCTGCGTCCCACTTCGTTACACGTGAGGAAAAGATGCAAGTAGCAATTAAAAATATTGAAGCAGAGCTTGAAGAACAGCTGAAAATAATGAGGGATAACGGAAAGCTGTTGGAAGCGCAGCGACTTGAACAAAGAACACGATACGATCTTGAAATGATGCGGGAAATGGGTTTCTGTTCGGGAATTGAAAACTATTCAAGGCATTTAACATTAAGAGAAGCAGGTGCGACACCGTATACTTTACTCGATTATTTTCCTGATGACTTTTTAATTGTTATCGATGAGTCACATGTTACACTGCCGCAAATTAGAGGGATGTTTAACGGTGACCAGGCGAGAAAGCAAGTGCTTGTTGATCATGGATTCAGATTACCGTCAGCGATGGACAACCGTCCGCTGAAGTTTGGAGAATTCGAAGACCATATCCATAATATTTTATTTGTATCAGCGACACCTGGACCATATGAGATGGAACATACACCTGAAATGGTGGAACAGATTATCCGCCCGACAGGTTTATTAGATCCTACAATAGATGTAAGACCAATTCAAGGCCAAATTGATGATTTAATTGATGAGATTCATATAAGAGTGAAACGAAATGAGCGTGTGCTCGTAACGACTTTGACGAAAAAGATGTCTGAGGATTTAACGAATTATTTAAAAGAGATCGGTATTAAAGTGAACTATTTGCACTCGGAAATAAAGACTTTGGAACGGATTGAAATTATCCGCGAGCTCCGCTTAGGAAAATACGATGTATTGATTGGGATTAACCTGCTAAGGGAAGGTCTTGATATTCCGGAAGTTTCTCTTGTTAGCATACTTGATGCTGATAAAGAAGGTTTCTTACGTTCGGAACGTTCTTTAATTCAGACGATTGGACGTGCTGCTCGTAATGAGAACGGACATGTTATTATGTATGCTGATAAAATAACAAATTCAATGGAAATTGCGATAAATGAAACGAAGCGCCGCCGCGGGATCCAGGAAGAATACAATGAAAAGCATGGTATTACTCCGAAA
Organism: Metabacillus fastidiosus NBRC 101226; assembly: GCF_001591625.1. GTDB lineage: Bacteria > Bacillota > Bacilli > Bacillales > Bacillaceae > Metabacillus > Metabacillus fastidiosus. The sequence continues at coordinate 102,868 of NZ_BCVG01000003.1, read as the reverse complement.
ACAATTCAGAAGGAAATTCGTGATGTTATTAGAGCGACAGTTGCGGCAGAAGAGATGGAAGAATATGAAGCAAAACCGGTTTCTAAGTTCAGTAAGTTAACTAAGAAAGAAAGAGATACAGTCATTGCAGATATGGAAACAGAAATGAAAGAGGCGGCAAGAGCATTGAACTTTGAACGTGCTGCTGAATTACGTGATTTAATTTTAGAGCTTAAAGCGGAAGGATGAAAGATTAATGGCGATAGATAAAATTGTTGTGAAAGGGGCCCGCGCTCATAATTTAAAAGATATTGATGTAGAAATTCCGCGTGACAAACTGGTTGTATTAACCGGTTTATCAGGATCGGGTAAATCATCACTCGCATTTGATACGATTTATGCAGAAGGACAAAGACGGTATGTTGAATCATTATCTGCTTATGCACGCCAGTTTTTAGGGCAGATGGACAAGCCGGATGTCGATGCAATTGAGGGATTGTCACCGGCAATTTCCATTGATCAGAAGACGACGAGCAGAAACCCGCGTTCAACAGTTGGAACAGTAACAGAAATCTACGATTATTTAAGGCTTTTATTTGCGCGTGTCGGCCGACCTGTATGTCCCACACATAAAATAGAAATCACTTCGCAGACAATTGAACAAATGGTGGACCGGATTTTAGAATATCCGGAACGTACAAAACTGCAGGTGCTTGCTCCAATTGTATCAGGTCGAAAAGGAACACATGTGAAAGTGTTCGATGAAATTAAAAAGCAAGGCTATGTACGTGTTCGGGTAGATGGAGAAATGACGGAGCTTACGGAAGAAATTTCTCTTGAGAAGAATAAAAAACATTCGATTGAAGTTGTTATTGACCGAATTGTTGTGAAAGAAGGGGTTTCAGCCCGTCTAGCAGACTCTTTAGAAACGGCGTTAAGATTAGGTGAAGGCAGAGTCATTATCGAGATTATTGGCGAAGAAGAGCTTCTTTTCAGCGAGCATCATGCATGTCCGCATTGTGGTTTTTCTATCGGTGAGTTAGAACCGCGTATGTTTTCATTTAACAGCCCGTTCGGTGCATGTCCTGATTGTGATGGATTAGGATCAAAGCTCGAAGTGGATTTAGATCTTATTATTCCAAATAAAAGTCTTTCCTTGAAAGGAAATGCGATTGCGCCTTGGGAGCCGACAAGCTCTCAATATTATCCTCAGCTGCTTGAAGCTGTCTGTAATCATTACGGCATTGATATGGATATTCCAGTTGAGAATATTCCGAAACATCAGCTTGATAAAATTTTGTTTGGCAGTGATGGGGAAGAGATTTATTTCCGTTATGAAAATGATTTCGGTCAAATCAGAGAAAATTATATTCAATTTGAAGGTGTCGTTCGTAATGTGGAAAGGCGCTACAAAGAGACAAGTTCTGATTTCATCCGTGAGCAAATGGAAAAGTATATGGGACAGCAGGCATGTCCAACTTGTAAAGGGTATCGATTAAAGAAGGAAACATTAGCTGTATTAATCGACGGAAATCATATTGGTGAAGTAACAAAATTATCTGTTCAGGATTCACTTACTTTTTTTGCTAACTTACAACTAACAGATAAAGAGATGCAAATTGCGAATCTTATTTTAAAAGAAATTATTGAGAGACTGGGTTTCCTTAATAATGTCGGGCTTGATTATTTAACACTCAATCGTTCGGCAGGAACATTGTCAGGTGGTGAAGCACAAAGGATTCGCCTTGCAACCCAGATTGGTTCACGTTTAACAGGTGTCCTTTATATTTTAGATGAGCCTTCGATTGGCCTGCATCAAAGGGATAATGACCGTCTTATCGGAACATTGCAAAATATGCGTGATATCGGCAATACGCTCATTGTTGTTGAGCATGATGAGGATACGATGATTGCTGCCGATTATTTAATTGATATCGGTCCTGGTGCCGGTATTCATGGCGGTGAAATCATTTCGGCGGGTACACCAGAAGAAGTAATGAATGATGAAAATTCATTAACAGGCCAGTATTTATCAGGGAAGAAATTTATTCCGCTGCCGATTGAAAGAAGAGAACTGGACGGCAGATTTATTGAAGTTAAAGGAGCAAAGGAAAATAATTTAAATAATGTTTCGATTAAGTTTCCATTAGGAATGTTTGTGGCAGTGACAGGTGTTTCTGGTTCAGGCAAAAGTACACTCGTTAACGAGATTTTGCATAAATCTCTTGCACAGAAGCTGCATCATGCAAAAGCAAAGCCAGGTGAATATAAAGAAATAAAAGGGATTGAACACCTCGATAAAGTTATTGATATTGACCAGTCACCGATAGGGAGAACACCGAGATCCAACCCTGCCACATACACTGGTGTGTTTGACGATATTCGTGATGTGTATGCAACAACGAATGAAGCGAAAGTCCGCGGCTATAAAAAAGGACGTTTCAGCTTTAACGTAAAAGGCGGACGCTGTGAAGCATGCCGTGGAGATGGAATTATCAAAATCGAAATGCACTTTTTACCTGATGTTTATGTTCCTTGTGAAGTATGTCATGGAAAACGTTATAACAGGGAAACACTTGAAGTGACATACAAGGGGAAAAATATATCAGATATATTAGATATGACAGTGGAGGATGGCGTATTATTTTTTGAAAATATTCCGAAAATCCATCGTAAGCTGCAAACAATTTATGACGTCGGATTAGGTTATATAAAACTCGGCCAGCCTGCAACTACTTTATCAGGCGGTGAGGCACAGAGGGTGAAGCTAGCTTCTGAACTTCACCGCAGATCAACAGGTCGCTCTTTATATATTTTAGACGAGCCGACGACAGGACTTCACGTTGATGATATTTCAAGATTGTTAAAAGTACTCCAAAGACTTGTAGAGAATGGAGATACTGTTCTCGTAATTGAACATAATCTTGATGTGATTAAGACAGCCGATTACTTAATTGATCTTGGTCCTGAAGGCGGGGATAAAGGTGGTAAAATCGTTGCGGTCGGAACTCCGGAAGAAGTAGCGAATGTAGAGCAATCTTATACAGGAAAGTATTTAAAACCGATATTAGAGCGGGATAAGGCAAGAATGGAAAAATTAATTAGAGAAAAAGAATCAGTATAGAGGATGTCTAAAAGGGGTAAAAGGCGACCCCCTTCCAGACATCCTCCTGCAAGGCCCCTTTATGAGAATCCAGTAAAATCAAGGATTTTGTGAAGGGGCCTTTCAGCTTTTCAAACTTATTAAGGATTTATCGGACATCCTCTTTATTTTTTATGAAACTTCTGCTTTGTTTAATCGTATTAATTTATAGAGAGGAGATGAATTTGATGGATAGAAATAAAGTGTTCTCATCTTTATGTTATTTCAGTGTTTTCTTTGCGGCTCTTTTATTTCCAATTGTTGTTTATTTTATCGTTGATGATAATGAAGTAAAGACGCATGCAAAGAAATCGATCATATCACATATTATTCCTTTTATCGCTAGTATTATTTTAGGCGGTATTTTTATAGGAGGCGCATTTCTAAATACTGCTGAAGTTGTATTTCCTTGGATTCTTGTCAGTGGTATGGTGATTGTAGCAGTTATAAGTTTGGCTGTGACTATTTATAACATTGTTCAGGGTATTAAAGTACTTATAGATTAATAAATAGCATAACAAGAGGAGGATGAAAGATGGTAGAGGAACGGAAACGAATTTTAAAACTTGTTGAAGAGGGGAAACTATCGGCAAGCGAGGCACTTACATTAATTGAAGTGCTTGAAGAGGAGAAGAAGGCAAGTGAACAGAAAATAACTGCTTTATCGGAAGATGTTATTTTTACAGATAAACATGCTGAAAATGTGAAAAATGATAAGCCATCATTAGGTGCTAAATTAATGGATTTCGTTGATCAAGCTGTTAAAAAGGTAAAAGAAGTGGATTTAGATTTGAATTTTGGGAAATCCTTTGACGTAAGGCATATCTTCCAATTCAGCCAAGCTTCATTCCAGGAAATCGAGATTGAAATTGTGAGTGGCAGTATTAATATTAAGCCTTGGTCTGACCAGGATGTTAGAGTGGAATGTGATGCGAAGGTGTACCGTGCAGAAGATCAGGATTCCGCTAGAGACAGTTTCCTAAATGGTGTGGAATGTGAAGTGAGCGGCAATAAGTTTCGTTTTTATACGAATAAAAAATCAATAAAAGCAAATTTACTTATTTATGTTCCAGAGCGTGAATATGATCAAATGAAAGCTAAATTATTTAATGGTCCAATAAGAGGAGAACAGCTGCATATTAGCAATTTAAAAACGAAAACAGCAAATGGTGTTATTTCTTTCTCTTCCATAAAAGGAGATCAGGCAGAATTTGAAACAGCGAATGGGCAAATTAAACTGGCTGCGACTCAATATAAAAAGGTAGAAGCTGAAACAATTAATGGACTTATTCACTATGAAGGAACAGCTGAAAAACTCGATATTCAAAGCTTTAATGGTAATTTAATTGCAAATGTAGCGGATGAAAACTGCCATACATTGTATGCAAAAACGACAACAGGAAATATTGATATTTATACGACTAATAAAAATAATATTATCGGTGAGTTCAAATCGAATCTTGGTTCACTTTCCGCAGATGTTCCAGGAGCAGAGATTATTTTTGAGAAAAATGAGACGATGCAAAAAGAATTGAAATTCAGAGTAAATGAATCATCTACAAAACAATTAACTGTTTTTGCTGATTCTAAGACTGGTTCCATCCATTTATCTTAAGTTTAGAAACAGAGGTGGAGAAATGAAGAAAAAATTGTACCGTTCCCGAACGGATCGGAAACTTGCAGGTATACTCGGTGGATTGGCGGATTATTTCGGGATAGATGCGACAATATTACGTATTGTTTTTGTTGTTGCTCTCTTTGCGACATCTTTCCTCCCGCTCCCGCTCGTATATATTGTAATGGCATTCGTTGTGCCGAATGAAGAGGATGTTATAAAGAGTGATTAAGTGGGCAGTTAGCGTTCTTGTGAATGCTGTTATTTTAATCGTTATAGCAGGATATTTTGACTCATTTCATTTAAGCGGGTTTGGAGCAGCGATTATTGCGAGTATCATTCTGTCTGTTTTGAATGTTCTCGTTAAACCGATTCTTATTTTGCTGACTTTGCCGATAACAGTTGTTACGTTAGGATTATTTTTATTTGTTATAAACGCAATCACTTTAATGATGACACAGGGAATTATGGGGGAATCATTTGAAATTGACGGGTTTGGGACAGCAATTCTCGCTTCTATCGTTATTTCTATTTTTCACTTACTTATTCAAAAAGGAATAATTGAGCCATTGAATGAAAAGAGAGGAGATTAAATTTTCTTCTCTTTTTTTATGTGGAAAAATATATAAATTCAAGATACGTTTCTAACATATCTTATCCAAAGAAAGTTCCTGTTTCTAAACCTGGAGTTATTGCAAAACTTAGTTGATTTTTGGCTTATCCATTTGCAAGCAGAGCTTGCAAATGCTTTTCAGCTGAAGCTGAAAAGTGCCCAAATAGATAAAAATTGCTTACTATACGGTTTGTTTCATATATGTTAGTACATTAATTTGTATCTATAGAGCTTGCATTTTGAGAATATTTCTCTCAATTCTACAAAAACTTACACTAATAATGAAAGTGATTGTAGAGGGATGAAAATGAGAGCTATTATGTGCTTAATTATATTTTCGACTGCTATGATTTTTACGGCAAGTATAACAAATGCCGAAATTAGTGAGAAAGCAATACGCCTTAATATAAAAAATAATGAAATATTATCAGGGAAAGTAATGATTAAAGCAACCTCGAATCATTCTAAATCGCCGCTTAGGATTGAAATTAATGGTGAGGAACAAAAAAACCTGTACAAAGCTTTGGAAGATGATGCACAGCTTGTATTTGAAGTGAAAGGAACAAACTTATTTTTTAAAAATGGAGTAACAATTGGCACGAAAGTTTTAAAAACATTTGATGATACGGTTAAATCGTATAAGACGATCTCAGTCCCTGTTCCGGCCAATGAATTAAAAATTGGTGCGGATAATAAAATTTCGATCCGTTCAGGTACGAAAGTATCTCCTTTTGATGATAATTCGGAAGAAAATCGTGATGATTTTTTTATTAAAAATATACGTCTTATTTTAAGTGATGGGACAGTTATTCGTGACAGCACATATGATCTTCATAAAGAAATTGTTCTGGGGGATAAGATGCAGGCATACCATTTTCAATTTGATTTAAAAGAAGAAAATTTCCGTTCCGTTATGAAAGAATGGGACACGAAGCAAGTGAGAGACGGTTCTTATGAAATAAAAGTAATTGCAGACAACCATGAGGAAATAAAATCAAATATTACTGTAGATAATACGGCCCCAGAAATCATTCCTACAATTGAAGAAGGGAAAGAATATAAGGGGGAGATTAAGCTTGAGGCTAGTGTTAAGGACGAGTTAAGTGATGTGAAGAAAATAATTGCTAAAGTTGATAATACATCTGTTTCACTGCCTTATGTAACTTCTTCAGCATATCTATCTCCAGGAGAACATGTTTTTAAGATAGCGGCTGAAGATAGGGCGGGTAATAAGAGAACTGTAAAGCGGACATTTTCCGTAGTGGAGGAAGCCCCGTTATTGCCGACATCTAAATCAGGAAATGTTTCATTGAATCATGCGAAACTGTCAGTTAAAGTAACAGATCCTACAGATGATTATTTAGACGTCTCCTTTTACAAAGCTTATAAATATACTAGCCGTAATAAGGAAAGTATGAAAATTTTCAAAAATGAAAGTGAGACAGAGCCGCCGAAAACATTCAGACCTGAGGGAGAGCAAAGTTTTAGAAAGTCAGAATATAAAAAGATTGCTGCAGCTAATAGTAAAACGGTAGAAACAAAATCAATGACAAAATTTCCTTACCACCGTTTTGACGTTACCGTTGATACAGCTGTAAAGGAAGATGATGATGTGGAGTTTATTTGGAAAGGATATTCTTTGCCGAATCGAAAAGTAACGATGTACGCATGGAGTTATCGGGAAGATAAATGGCTGGAAGCAGATTCAAAAATTGCGGGGAAAGAGCCATTTACGTTAACTGGAAAAGTAAAAGCTGGTGACTTCGTAAAGGATAGAAAAATCAGTGTCATTGTGCAGGATGAACTTGCAAAAGAAAGAAAGAAATACGATTACTCATTCGTATGGATGACAGATACACAATATTATTCAGAAAGTTATCCGCATATTTTCAAAAGTATTACTGACTGGATTGTACAAAATGAAAAAAAGCTTAATATTGAATATGTTTTTCATACTGGTGATATCGTTGATAAGGCAAATGACGAAAAGCAGTGGGCAAATGCTTCTCACTATATGAAAGAATTGGAGAAAGCAAATGTACCTTATGGTGTCCTTGCAGGAAACCATGATGTTCATCATAAGTATGCTGATTATACAGATTATAGTAAATACTTTGGTGAATTCAGATTTGAAAAGAAATCATTTTACGGAGGTTCCTATAAAAATAATAAGGGGCATTATGATCTGATTTCGGTTAAGGGAAATGACTACCTCATGCTGTATATGGGCTGGGGGATAGGAGACGAGGAAATAAAATGGATGAATGAAGTATTAGCAAAATATCCTGACAGGATAGCGATTCTTTCCTTTCATGAATATTTACTCGTAAGCGGTAATCGAAGTCCGCTTGGAAACAAGCTTTTTGAAGAAGTAGTCGTTCCAAATAAAAATGTCGCGCTCGTTCTTTGCGGACATTATCATGACAGTGAGACACTTGTAGATGAAATCGATGATGACGGCGATGGGAAATCGGATCGAAAAGTGTATCAAATGCTTGCTGATTATCAAGGTGCACCAGAAGGGGGACAAGGTTTTATTCGCCTTTTAAGGGTAGATGTCTCAGCAAATAAAATTGATGTAAGAACATATTCACCTTATTTAAAGCGATATAATTATTATGATTTTGCCTATTTTCCGGGGAAAGATGAATTTTCTCTTGAGTTGGATCTGGAGCCGAGAGAGAAGATGGTTGCAACTGATTATTTTGAGATGAATATACACACAGATACATTAATTGGACAAGTAAATGATGTAAAAAGTGGAAATACAGCTTCTGTCATTTGGAATGGACTAATACCTGCGAAAACATATTATTGGTACACTGTCGTTGAAGATAAATTCAATGGGACAAAAAGATCTCCTGTTTGGGGATTTACAATTGTAGACGGTCAAGTAAAAGTAGTCTCTGATGGAAGGGAGATTGGAGAGCAAAAAATATCTTACCCGCTCAAAGGTGAAGAGCCGCTTAGGACAGCCGCTTATTCCTCATTTTTATTAGCGGCTATTATTTTAATTAAGTTGAAAAGAAATAACAATATAAAAATATGATCTCTCTGTAAAAAAGAGAGATCATATATGCTTATTTCTGTTCTTTTTGCAGTAGGGAAGCCGCTGCTTCATCAACGATAATTGTGACGTTTGCATGTGATCTAAGAGCAGATGCCGGTACTAATTCATCAATTGGATCTTCTACTAAAAATTTAATCGCTTTTGCTTTTTCTTTTCCGTTCGCTACAAGGATAATTTCATTGCTTTCTAAAATAGTTTTAATACCCATTGTTAAAGCTTTTGTCGGAACATCATCAATTGAATCAAAATAACGTGAGTTCGCTTGAATTGTTTCCTCTGTTAAATGAACGAGATGTGTCCGGCTTTCAAAGCTCGTACCGGGTTCGTTAAAGCCGATATGGCCGTTATGACCAATGCCGAGCAGCTGAAGATCAATGCCGCCAAGCGAAGAAATAATTTCTTCATAGCGCTTGCACTCTGTCTGTAAATCATCAGCAATCCCGTTTGGAAGATGAATATTTTCTTCTTTTATATTGATATGGCTTAGAAATTCCTCGTTCATATAATAATGATAGCTGTTAGGATCATCTGGTGAAAGACCGACATATTCATCAAGATTCACTGTTTTAATCTGTCCATATGATGTTCCATTTTCTTGGTGATCTTTTCTAAGTTCAGCGTATACACCCTTTGGAGTGCCGCCAGTAGCTAATCCTATCGTTGCATTAGGCTTCTCTTTTATAACGGCAAGCATTTTCTCTGCTGCCAGCTTACTCATTTCATCACTGTTTTTCACTACTATTAGCTTCATTATTTTTTAATTTCTCCTTTTTAGTTGAAGGAAAAAGGAATGGAGCTATGTTTCATAAGCTTTAACAACTACTAAATCAATAAATAGACAAGTTTGCCGTAAAAACTTCGATGAAGTATTTTTTTGCTCACACTACCTCACTCATGGATGTCTGTTCTCTCTTTACATCCTTATTCCTTCATCCTCTATGTTTTTGTACGTTCATTTATCATGACAGAAAGCCATGATCCATTCATGCTTCTACAATAATTATATGTCTATTTTTATGTTTCGGGATACGTTATTGTCAATTGTCTATTTTCATTACTGTAAAATATTCGGATAAATAATTCGCCATTTTCTGTCTAATCCCTGCAATATGCAGATTTGAATTTTAAAGATTTTTTGTATATGTCCAATATTGTTTGTAAGTCTGTACACAGACCTGTAAAGAAATGTTTTAGAAAAGATCATACTAATGCTAAAATAAGAGAGTGTATAAACTATTTTTACAATACAGTTCGGATGAAGTAAAGGTTTTTTGTTCATTGTTAAGTTCGTTTCAGATAGAAGATGAATGTTTGATGAACAATGACCTGAATGCCTATGATGCACAGTAAAATTATATAATGAATTGTCATTTAGAGGAGGAACAGGGGATGCCGAAAGTCCGCACAAAAGATATTATTGAAAAATTCAACCTGAATATATTAAGCGGGGAAGAAGGAATTAGCCGATCCATTACCGTCAGTGATTTATCAAGGCCGGGGATAGAAATTGCAGGTTACTTTAATTACTATCCGAAAGAAAGGGTTCAATTATTAGGAAAGACAGAGCTTTCTTTTTTAGAGCAATTAACAACTGAGCAAATAACAGAAAGAATGGAACGTCTTTGCACAGATATTACTCCCGCAATTATTGTTACAAGAGATATGGAAATTCCTGAACAATTATTAGAAGCATCTGAACGTGCAGGTGTGCCGGTATTAAGCTCACCAATGAAAACGACAAGACTTGCAAGCCATCTTACTAATTTCTTAGAAGCAAAGCTTGCTCCGACAACAGCGATTCATGGCGTACTCGTTGATATTTATGGTATTGGCGTTCTTATTGTCGGCAAAAGCGGAGTCGGAAAAAGTGAGACTGCACTTGAACTTGTGAAAAGAGGACATCGCCTCGTTGCAGATGATTGTGTAGAGATCCGTCAGGAAGATCAGGATATGCTTATTGGAAATGCACCTGAATTAATTGAGCACCTTCTTGAAATTCGAGGTTTAGGTATTTTAAATGTTATGACTTTATTCGGTGCCGGTGCTGTGAGAAGCTTTAAACGTGTAACATTAGTTATTAACTTAGAAATCTGGGATCCGCAAAAGCAATATGATCGTCTCGGTTTAGAAGAAGAGAAAATGAGAATTATCGATACTGATGTTCCTAAGCTTACAGTTCCAGTTCGTCCAGGCCGTAACTTAGCTGTTATTATCGAGGTAGCAGCTATGAACTTCCGCTTGAAACTATTAGGAGTAAATGCTGCTGAGCAATTTACAAATAAATTAGCTGGTGTCATTGGGGATGGACCTGGAGAAGAATAAAGTCAAGCTTCCATCAGTGATGAGTTTAATGGCTAGTTAAGGTCTTCATGATACGGGTCACACATACATTGCTCGCGTGAAGTGGCAAATTTAGTATGTGTGTTCTAGTGCCTGTTAAGGCTGGGAGAAAAAATAAATCTAGGAGTTGAAAAGAGAAAATGGCAGATATATTTCCGCCTCTTGATCCCGTTTTTTTAGATTTAGGTCCGCTGAAAATTCGCTGGTATGGATTAATTATTGGCATCGGTGCTTTATTAGGCCTATGGATTGCAATGCGAGAAAGTGTAAAAAGAGGGTTTCACAAAGATGTGTTCGTTGATTTAGTTTTATTTGCTATTCCAATCGCTATTTTATGTGCACGTCTTTATTATGTTATTTTCAAATGGGATTATTACAGCCAAAATCCAGGTGATATTTTAAAAATTTGGGAAGGTGGTTTGGCGATTCATGGCGGTTTAATTGGTGCAATTGCTACCGGTTTCGTCTATGCGAAAATAAAGAAGCTTTCGTTTTGGAAGCTCGCTGATATTGCTGCCCCGAGTATTATTTTAGGACAAGCGATTGGACGCTGGGGAAATTTCATGAACCAGGAAGCCCATGGAGGTCCTGTCAGCCGTGAATTTTTAGAAGGATTATTTTTACCGGATTTCATTGTTAATCAAATGGAGATAAATGGTGTTTATTATCATCCGACGTTTTTATATGAATCCATTTGGAATTTGGTTGGTTTTATTATTTTGATTTTATTAAGGAAAGTGAATTTACGAAGAGGCGAACTGTTCTTATCTTATATAATCTGGTATTCTATCGGCCGGTTTTTTATCGAGGGACTTAGAACAGATAGTTTGATGCTTACAGAATCCTTAAGAATTGCTCAAGTAATTTCGATCACTCTCATTGTCATTGCGATTGGAGTTCTCCTTTTCCGCCGTTTCAAAGGGTATGCAAATGAGAGATATTTAGATATTGATAAAAAGTAAAGAGGGACTACAGTTGAAAAACAGTTTTAAAAATGGTTTTCTGACAGGTTTACGGACAACATGGACATTAGGAAAAGTAATCTTTCCTGTTACATTGATTATTAGTATTTTACAGCATACACCTGTTCTAGGCTGGATTATTACTTTAATTACACCGGTTATGGGGATATTCGGCCTTTCAGGTGAGGCCGCAATACCTCTTGTTATCGGAAATATGATGACATTATATGCAGGAATCGGTGCTATATTAACAGTAGATTTAACAGTAAAGGAAGTATTTATTTTAGCCGTTATGCTTTCCTTTTCCCATAATATTATTATTGAATCAACAGTTGCTGCAAAAGTTGGATTAAAGCTTTGGATTATTCTTGCTATTAGACTCGGTCTTGCCTTTTTCTCTGCAATTATTATTAATTTAGTATGGCAAGGCGGAAGCGAGCTTGCGCAGTACGGTTTCGTAACGAAAAGTGAAGAAATACCAAACGGCTGGATAGAAATTGTGCTAAATGGAATGGAAAAAGCAGGTCTTGGTATCGTTCAGCTTGCGATTATTGTTATTCCATTAATGATCATTATGCAATTTTTAAAAGATTACGGTTTATTAAAAGTATTAACAAGATGGCTTGCACCTTGTACAAGATTTCTAGGAATGAAAGAAAATACATCGATGACACTTGTAGCAGGTCTGACGATGGGGCTTGCCTATGGTGCTGGTGTTATGATCCAGGCTGTAAAAGAAGATGGAGTGAGCAAGAAGGATTTAACACTTGCCTTTATATTTCTCGTAGCATGCCATGCGGTTGTCGAAGATACATTAGTATTTATTCCGCTCGGCATCCCGGTTTTACCGCTGCTTATTATTCGCCTTACAGTTGCTGTCTTATTAACGATTACAATTAGCTATGTATGGAATAAGAAAGAAAAAACATCAGCTAGGAAGGAAATTTCATATGAAAATAAACACAATACTATTTGATTTAGATGGAACATTAGTTGATACAAATGAACTTATTATTCAATCTTTTTTACACACATTAAATAATTACTACCCAGATAAATATAAGAGAGAAGATGTCCTGCCTTTCATGGGACCGACGCTTCATGAGACATTTGGTGGTATGGACGTAGAACGTGTAGAAGAAATGATTACAATGTACCGTAAATTCAATCATGAAAATCATGATGTATTAGTAAAAGAATTTGATACAGTGTTTGAAACAGTGAAAACTCTTCATGAAAAAGGATACAAGCTTGGAATTGTAACAACAAAAATAAGAAGTACAGTAACTATGGGACTGGCACTTACGAAATTAGACCAGTTTTTTGATGTTGTTGTGACAATTGATGATGTGAAAAATGCAAAGCCGGATCCTGAGCCGCTTTTATTAGCACTCGAACAATTAGGTTCTTCCCCTGATGAGGCAATCATGGTTGGAGACAACTCCCATGATATTGAAGGTGGGAAAAATGCAGGTACGAAAACAGCTGCTGTTGCATGGAGTGCCAAGGGAAGAGACTTCATCGAGAGCTTTCATCCGGATTATATGTTAGAAAAAATGAGTGATCTGCTTAAAGTGGTTGGAGCAGAATAAACGTGAGAAGAACGGAAAGATACTTCGTAGAAGGTCCGAATTCTCTTTGGCATGTATATAAAACAGTTCCTTTTTGGAAAGTCGTTAAAAATTTCATTATTATTCAGCTCGCAAGATATACTCCATTTCTTGCAGTGAAAAATTGGCTGTATCGTACATTTCTCAGAATGAAAATTGGTGAGCAGACATCTTTTGCCTTAATGGTCATGCTCGATGTAATGTACCCTGAAAAAATTTCGGTCGGTAAAAATACAGTGATTGGTTATAATACAACGATTTTAGCGCATGAATATTTAATAAAGGAATACCGCCTTGGAGAAGTACGAATTGGAAATGAAGTGATGATCGGGGCAAATACAACGATTTTACCCGGAATTGAAATAGGTGACGGTGCAATCGTTTCAGCTGGAACACTAGTTCATAAAGATGTTCCAGCAGGGACGTTTGTTGGGGGGAACCCAATGAGGATCATTTATACAAAGGAAGAAATGGATAAAAGATAATCGGGGAAAATCCCTATCTACTCTTTTTGGGGACTATCCCCAAATTTTTCTTGCTTTCATCGCTTTATTTTGTTAGCATATTAGTATATTAGCGAACTAAAGGATTTTTGATAAGTGAATGAAATGGAGGCAGAAGCTTCATGTTTATGTTTGAGAAACCATTAGGTATGAATGATACATTACCTTCTTTATATGAAAATAAAAAGAAAGTCCGTACTCAAATGACGGATGTTATTGAAAGCTGGGGTTTTCAATTTATTGAAACACCTACACTTGAATTTTATGAGACAGTCGGTGTTCAATCAGCGATTTTAGATAAACAATTATTCAAACTATTAGATCAGCAAGGCCAGACACTTGTACTTAGACCAGATATGACAGCACCGATTGCAAGGGTTGCGGCATCCAAGCTTTTCACAGGAATGTATCCGATTCGTCTTGCGTACTTGGCGAATGTGTATCGTGCACAGCAAAAAGAAGGCGGACGTCCGGCTGAATTTGAACAGGTTGGAATTGAATTAATCGGAGACGGTACAACAAATGCGGATGCGGAAGCAATTGCATTAATGATCTCCAGTTTAAAAGAGACAGGACTTGAAAACTTTAAAGTAGCAATCGGCCACATCGGATTTGCGAATGCTCTTTTCAATGAAGTGCTTGGAAATGAAGAACGTACTGCACAGTTAAGAAGATTCTTATATGAAAAGAACTATGTCGGCTATAAAGAGCATGTGAAAGGACTATCATTATCATCAATTGATAAAGAAAGACTTTTATCATTGCTTTCGCTTCGCGGCAGTATCGAAAAAGCGGAGGAAGCAAAAGACTTAGTATCAACAGCAGAAGCGAAGGCAGCATTAGAAGAATTACAGCAATTATGGGCAACACTTGAAGCTTTTGGAGTAACAGAATATTTAAAATTAGATTTAAATTTAGTAAGCCATATGAGCTACTACAGCGGAACATTATTCGAAGTGTATGCAGATAATGTTGGTTTTGTTATTGGTAGTGGTGGAAGATATGATCATTTATTTGAGAAATTCAATCGTGCTGCACCTGCAACTGGCTTCGCGGTAAGAATTGACCGGTTGCTTGAAGCATTAAACTTAACTGCTGAACAGAAATATGAATGTGTTATTTTCAGTCAGGAGCGCCGAAGCGAGGCAATTCAAAGTGCGAATGAACTTCGCAGAAGCGGAAAAAGAGTCGTGATGCAGGAGATATCCGGTATTAAAGATGTTGATGCATATTCAAAACAATTTTATGATGTAACTTATTTCATCGGTTCGAGAAAGGAAGAGTAGGGTGAGTGAAATATTAACAATTGCGATGCCAAAAGGTCGAATATTTGAAGAAGCAGCGGAGTTGTTACGCAAAGCTGAGTACAAGCTCCCGCCGGAATTTGATGAGTCAAGAAAATTAATTATCGATGTTCCTAATGAAAATATCCGTTTTATTCTTGCAAAGCCAATGGATGTGGCTACATATGTAGAACATGGTGTAGCAGACGTTGGAATCGCAGGAAAAGACGTTATGCTTGAAGAAGATCGGGATGTTTATGAAGTACTTGATCTGAAAATTAGCGCATGCCATTTAGCTGTAGCAGGGCTTCCTAATGCAACACTTACAGATGTTGCACCGAAAGTAGCGACGAAATATCCGAAGGTTGCTTCAAGCTATTTCCGTGAACAAGGGGAACAGGTAGAAATTATTAAATTAAACGGTTCAATCGAACTTGCACCATTAATCGGTTTAGCAGATAGAATCGTTGATATTGTTTCAACAGGGCAAACTTTAAAAGAAAATGGCTTAGTTGAGCTTGAACATATTTGTGATATTACATCAAGATTGATCGTCAATCCAGTTAGTTATAGAATGAAAGATCAAGTTATTGATGAATTAGTAGAAAGACTTTCAAAAGTAATTGGGGGATAAAACGATGGAGATCACACGTATTACTAGTGAAAAAGTATCGTTAAGACGTTCCATTGAAGCGGGTACGGATGAACAGCGCAATGTCGTTAAATCCGTTATTAATGAAGTAAGAGCAAACGGTGATGAGGCACTTCTCGCATTTACAGAAAAATTTGACCGTGTTCGCTTAACTAATTTATTAGTTGCGGAAGAAGAAATTGAAGCTGCTTATAAAGAATTAGATGATGAAATGATTGCAATTATCCGTGATGCAGCGGAAAATATCCGTTTTTTCCATGAAAAGCAAAAGCGTGAATCATGGTTTGCATTTAAAGAGGACGGCACGATGCTCGGTCAGAAAATAACAGCTCTTGATGCTGTTGGAGTGTACGTTCCAGGTGGTACGGCGGCATATCCTTCATCTGTATTAATGAATGTCATTCCGGCTCAGGTGGCAGGAGTGAAGAGAATTGTTATTACATCTCCGCCCAATACAAGTGGAACACTTCCGGCAGGTGTATTAGTTGCTGCAAATGAGTTAGGTATTACAGAGATCTATAAAGCAGGCGGCGCACAGGCGGTTGCGGCACTTGCATATGGCACGGAAACTATCCAGGCTGTTGATAAAATTGTAGGTCCTGGGAATATTTACGTTGCCCTTGCAAAAAGGGAAGTATTCGGAGTCGTTGATATTGATATGATTGCTGGTCCGAGTGAGATCGTTGTTTTAGCTGATGAATCAGCAAGAGCGAATGAAGTCGCAGCGGATTTATTATCACAGGCAGAGCATGACAAACTTGCATCAAGCATTCTCGTTACAACTTCCATAGAGCTTGCAGAACAAGTGAAGCTTGAAGTGGAAAAGCAATTAAAAACATTGCCGAGAGAAGAAATTGCAAGACCATCTATTGAAGAGCATGGACATATTTATGTAACGGAGAACTTAGCTGCTGCTGTTTCAGTTGTCAACGAACTCGCACCGGAGCATCTTGAAGTACTAACGAAAGACCCGATGAGTTTATTAGATAAATTGAAGCATGCAGGTGCGATTTTCTTAGGAAGATACAGTTCTGAACCGGTTGGGGATTATTTCGCAGGGCCGAACCATGTTCTTCCAACTAATGGAACAGCGAGATTTTCGAGTCCGTTAAATGTAGATGATTTTACGAAGAAATCAAGCATTATTTCATATAGTGAACAAGCCTTTAATGAAAATGCAGGGAAAATTGCGAAATTTGCAAGACTTGAAGGACTTGAAGCACATGCAAGAGCGTTAGAAGAAAGATTTAAATAGGAGGAAGTAGACATGGTAAGAGCTGCAAGTATTGATCGGAAAACAAATGAAACAAATATTTCGCTTTCACTCTCCATTGACGGCGAGGGGAAATCAGAATTAAAAACAGATGTTCCTTTTATGGATCATATGTTAGATCTTTTCACGAAACATGGACAATTTGATTTAACTGTTAATGCAGATGGTGATATTGAAATTGATGATCATCATACGACAGAAGATATCGGAATCTGCCTAGGGCAAGCATTTAAAGATGCGTTAGGAGATAAAAAAGGGATCAAGCGTTACGGTAATGCGTTTGTGCCGATGGATGAAGCACTTGCACAAGTTGTCGTCGATTTAAGTAACCGTCCGCATTTTGAATTTAAAGGTGAACTCCCGAGTTCAAGAGTAGGTACGTTTGATACAGAGCTTGTAGATGAGTTTTTATGGAAATTTGCGTTGGAAGCTCGTATAAACTTGCACGTTATTATTCATCATGGCCGCAACACACATCATATAATCGAAGCTATTTTTAAAGCATTAGGCAGAGCGTTAGACGAAGCCTCAACAGTGGATCCACGAATCAAGGGGGTTCCTTCAACGAAAGGGATGTTATAAGATGATCGCTATTATCGATTATGGTATGGGCAATTTATACAGTGTAAGTAAAGCACTCGAAAGAATGAATGTTGAATATACGATTTCAAATGATATAGATGTTTTAAATGAGGCAAGCGGCTATATACTTCCTGGGGTCGGTTCATTTAAAGATGCGATGTCTATTTTAAATGAGACAGGCCTTGCGCAGTTCGTAAAAGATATTGCAGAAAGCGAAAAGCCATTACTTGGTATCTGTTTAGGAATGCAGCTTTTATTTGAACAAAGTGAAGAAAATGGCCTTGCGAAAGGATTAAGTCTACTGCCTGGTAACGTAGTGAAGATTCCTGAAGATGCAGGGGAAGAAAAGCTGAAAGTTCCACATATGGGATGGAATGACTTAACGATAAAAAATGAAAGTCCGCTTTTAGAAAATCTAGAAACGAATTTTGCCTACTTCGTACATTCTTATTATGTTAAATCAGAGGAAGCTGAAGTTATTTTAGCGACTGCTCCGTACGGTGTTGATGTTCCTGCGGTTGTTGGCAGAGGCAATGTTTTTGGTACCCAATTTCATCCAGAGAAAAGTAGCGGGCTCGGTCTTTCCATTTTACAAAACTTTATTAAAATGGTTGAAGGAGAAAAAAGATGAGTGAATTTATTATTTACCCGGCAATTGATATGCGCGGGGGGAAATGTGTTCGTTTGCTTCAGGGAGATTATAATAAAGAAACTGTTTATGGGGACTCTCCTTTTGATATGGCCAAGCAGTTTTCTGATGCCGGCGCAAGCTGGATCCATATGGTTGATTTAGACGGGGCGAAAGAAGCAAAGCTTGTTAACCATCAATATGTACTAGATGTGGCAAAAAAGCTTCCTTCTAAAGTTCAAATTGGTGGAGGAATCAGAACAGAGGAAGCGGTGGACTTCTATCTAGAAAACGGTGTTGACCGTGTTATCTTAGGAAGTGCGGCAATTTCGAATCCTGATTTTGTAAAGAAAATGCTTAGTAAATACGGAGAAAAAATTGCGATCGGTATCGATGCAAAAGACGGCTATGTGTCAACAGAAGGCTGGTTAAATACATCGAATGTAAAAGCAACAGATCTTGGGAAGGAATTAGCAGCTGCTGGGGCGGAAGTGTTTATCTTCACTGATATTGCAACAGATGGCATGCTTTCAGGCCCTAATGTGAATGCGGTTGTTGAAATGGCAGAAGCGACAGGAAAAGAAGTGATTGCTTCAGGTGGAGTAAGCTCCCTTCAAGATTTAAAAACTCTTGCTGAGTACCGTGAAAAAGGTGTGCAAGGTGCAATCGTTGGAAAAGCGATTTACACGAATCAATTCACTGTGCAGGAAGCGTTGAAAGAGGTAAAATAAAGATGATTACTAAAAGAATTATCCCATGTTTAGACGTAAAAGATGGACGTGTCGTAAAAGGGATTCAATTTGTCGGTTTAAGAGATGCCGGTGATCCTGTTGAACTCGCAAAATATTATGATGAGGAAGGGGCAGACGAGCTCGTTTTCCTTGATATTTCCGCATCACATGAAGGAAGAAAAACGATGGTTGATGTTGTGGAGCAGGTGGCAGGACAGCTTGCTATTCCATTTACTGTCGGCGGCGGAATTAATACGCTTGAAGATATGAAAAAGATTCTTCGTGCCGGAGCAGATAAGGTTTCTCTTAATACAGCAGCGGTTGTGAATCCTGATGTTATTACAGAAGGTGCTAACTTCTTCGGTTCTCAATGTATTGTTGTTGCTATTGATGCGAAATTTGACGAAACAATTAGAAGCTGGAGAGTATACACGCACGGGGGAAGAACAGCAACTGATTGGGAAGTCGTTGCTTGGGCAAAGGAAGCTGTCAGACGCGGTGCTGGTGAGATCCTTTTAACGAGCATGGACAGTGACGGAGAGAAGAACGGTTTTAACAATGCACTAAATAAAGCTGTGAGTGAAGCCGTATCTGTTCCAGTTATTGCATCAGGCGGTGCTGGAAATGCTGAACATTTCTTCGCTGCTTTTGAAGAAGGAAAAGCGGATGCTGCACTCGCTGCTTCTATTTTCCATTATAAAGAAACATCTGTTAAGCAAGTAAAAGATTATTTAAAGAGTCAAGGGGTGAATGTACGTTGAATATAGAAAATGTGAAATTCGATGAAAAAGGCTTAGTGCCTGCGATCGTACAAGATGCAGCGAGTAAGGAAGTATTAACGCTTGCATATATGAATAAGGAATCCCTTGAGAAGACTTTAGAAACGAAGGAAACATGGTTTTACAGCCGCTCAAGGCAGGAGCTTTGGCATAAAGGAGCAACTTCAGGCAATACACAAAAAGTTGTTGAATTAAGATATGATTGTGACCAGGATGCATTTTTAGTCCTTGTTGAACCGCAGGGTCCAGCTTGTCATACTGGCGCATACACTTGTTTCAATGAATCAGTAGATCAAGAGCAGGTGAATGTGAAGGAAGACCGTTTCCAAATTTTCAGCATTCTTGAGAAAGTCATTGCTGAGAGAGAGGCAGAACGTCCTGAAGGCTCTTACACGACATATCTTTTTGATGAAGGTGTCGATAAAATTTTGAAAAAGGTTGGCGAAGAAGCATCAGAAGTAATTATTGCTGCGAAGAATCGTGACCATGAGGAATTAAAATGGGAAGTAGCGGATTTATTTTTCCATACGCTAGTCCTGCTTCGTGAACAGAAGCTCCCGCTTGATGAAGTGCTGTCCGCACTTGAAGGAAGACATAAAAAATAGTGACTACAGCCGTAAAGACCCCTGCAATATTCTTTTGCTGGGGTCTTTACGTGTGTGGTATACTTACGTACGGTAAACATAAAGAAATGGAGGATTTCAGTGGGAAAACAATTAAGTAAAGCTGGAAAAAAGACACAGGTTGTCCCGTTTCTCCAAGATGGACAATATTATTATAAAAGAGGCTTGAAAGCTTATCGCGAGCAAAATTTTAATAAGGCGATGAAACATTTTGAGCGAGCGGCTGAGTTAGATCCTAAAGACACAAGTAAACTCATTCAATTAGCTACTATTTACACTGAGATGGGAAACTACCAGCAGTCAAATGAACTTCTGGATAATATAATAAATAAGCTCGATCCGACTTTGAATGAGTGCCATTATTTCATGGCAAATAATTTTGCGCATTTAGGGCTTTTTCATGAAGCGTATAAATGTGCAACAGCTTATACAGATAAAGATCCGTACGGTGAATTTATGGAAGAGAATGAGGATTTAATAGAACTTTTAACACTTGAGGAAGATCTGCCTTTTTCTGATGACCCCGATGATCTTATTGTGAAGCAAGATAGAGCGAAGTCGATGCTTGAGAATAATGAGTTTGAAGAAGCGATAGAACTGCTTGAAAAGATTATAAAAGATTACCCGGAATTTTGGTCGGCTTATAATAATCTCTCGCTTGCATATTTTTATATTGGAGATATTAATAAGGCAAAGGAAATTTTAGAAGATATTTTACAGAAGAAGCCTGGTAATCTGCATGCGTTATGCAATCTTCTCGTTTTTTACTTTTATGAGCGGAAAGATGATAAAGTGGATGAATTAGCGGGTATGTTATCCAATATACACCCTATTTTATTTGAACATCGCTACAAGCTCGGTGCAACCTTTGCGCTTGTTAGGAAATATGCTTTCGCTTACAGATGGTTAAGATCTATCTATAAACAAGGTTTTGAAGGGGACGAAACTTTTTACTACTGGCTTTCCTATTCTTCCTATTACGTAGGTAATGTGAAATTTGCTGAACAAATGTGGGAAAGAGTACTTCAGGAGAACCCGAGTAAAAAGGGAGCAGAGCCGTGGAACGAAGATTTAAATGAGACGCATCATTTTCTAAGTATGACAAAGGAAGAACGGCTATATGCCATTTTTCTTGCAGCAGAAACAGATAATTTTGATCAAATTGAGGCATGTCAAAGTGCAAATGTTCCGCAATCAAATTTTGAAAAAGATTTTATTCAGTATATTCTGCAGACGAAGACCGGTGTTCCAGTCCATGTTTCTGACAGTGTACAGACTGTCTTTCAAGTGATAAAAATGCTTTACACTTGCATGGAGGATGAGGCCTTCTTCTTGTATGCGTTCCGTGTATTAATGAGAGCGCATCAAAATAAATTGCCAATAAAGAACGGTAAAGCATGGGCATGTGCTTTAGAGTATGTATGGAAAAAAGAAAATGACCAAAGTTTAAAAAAATCTGCTTTTGCAAAGCGTTATGAAATTTCCGTAACGACTGTTGTAAAATATATTCAGTACGTAAAAGCGACGACAAAATGAGCAAAAAATTGGTATGATTCGATAATATTTTATACGATAAGTGTAAGGAATGACTAAAAACGATTAATTTAATATAAGGAGTGAGATCCATGACAGAAGAAAAAATTTATGATGTGATCATTATAGGAGCTGGACCAGCTGGTATGACTGCAGCTGTATATGCTTCACGTGGGGATCTTTCAACATTAATGTTAGAGCGCGGAATACCCGGCGGTCAAATGGCTAACACAGAAGAAGTAGAGAACTATCCTGGCTATGACCATATTTTAGGGCCTGATCTTTCGACGAAAATGTTTGAACACGCTAAGAAATTCGGCGCTGAATATGCATATGGCGATATTAAAGAAATAATCGACGGAGAAGAATATAAAACAATCATTGCAGGAAGCAAAGAATATAAAGCTCGCGCAATTATTATTGCTACTGGTGCAGAATATAGAAAATTAGGTGTTCCGGGAGAATCTGAATTAGGCGGACGCGGAGTTTCTTACTGTGCTGTTTGTGATGGTGCTTTCTTTAAAGGGAAAGAGCTTGTCGTTATCGGAGGCGGAGATTCTGCTGTTGAAGAGGGCGTATATTTAACAAGATTTGCAAGTAAAGTGACGATTATTCACCGCCGCGATGAACTTCGTGCACAAAAGATTCTTCAGCAAAGAGCTTTTGATAATGAGAAAGTTGATTTCATTTGGAATCATACAGTGAAGGAAATAAATGAAAAAGACGGCAAAGTAGGCAGTGTAACAATTGTAAATACACAAACTGGTGAAGAACAAGAATTTAAAGCAGATGGTGTATTTATTTATGTTGGCTTAACTCCTTTATCAAAACCGTTTGAAAATTTAGGTATTACGAATGAGAATGGTTATATCGTAACGAATGAAGATATGGAAACGAAAGTAGAAGGAATTTTTGCTGCAGGAGATATTCGTGAGAAGAAACTTCGCCAAATCGTAACTGCAACTGGTGATGGCAGTATCGCTGCTCAAAATGCACAGCATTATATAGAGGAATTGGCTGAGAAATTAAAAGTAAAATAAGGTCAAGTGGCGATTAACATAAACGTAACTCTGTTTTAACTATCTTGTAACATGGGTGCAATATAAATAAAGTACTATGTAATTAGTAATTGACCCCCTTTTATAAATAGACTTACTTTTCGAGCATGGGTGCCCTTTCCCATGCTCCTTTTTTGGGAATATGAGAAATGTTGCAGTAATTATGAAAATTTATGTAAAGATAGTAAGTAAAAAGTAATAATCTACTTTTTTATTTTAGAGGCTTTCTATCCGTCTTATTCGTGGAATGTTAACAATTTTGATGAAAATAACGGAAAATGAAGAACGACTTCATTGTAGCAAGTTCATATAAATAGTATAATACAATGTAATCAGATACTTTTAAACATGTAAGCCTAAATTGAGGTGAAGGCGTTGCAAAGAGTTACGAATTGCGTCCTAGTTAAGGACGATAAAGTGCTTCTTCTGAAAAAACCGAGAAGAGGCTGGTGGGTTGCACCTGGTGGAAAGATGGAACTTGGTGAAACACTAAAGGATACAGTTGTCAGGGAATACCGTGAAGAAACAGGTATTTATTTACAAAATCCACATTTAAAAGGGATTTTTACTATTCTCATTCAAGATGGACAGGAAATTGTATCTGAATGGATGATGTTTACGTTCCTTGCTTCAGAATTTAACGGGACAAATGTGAACCAGTCTGAAGAAGGGGTTATCGAATGGCATCATATAAACGACATTCAAAATTTGCAAATGGCACCTGGAGATTATCATATATTAGATTATGTTATTAAAGGAAATGGAATGCTATATGGTACATTTACATATACGCCAGATTTTGAACTGATTTCATACCGTCTTGATCCGCAGTGATTAAGGACGGTGATAGCAGAGGGGGGAAGCAATTTGTTAAGTTGTGATGGGCTGAATGAAAATACATTGCAGCAAGATGTGGAAATGGTCATTATTACGGGAATGTCCGGTGCAGGTAAAACAGTAGCAATTCAAAGTTTTGAAGACTTGGGTTTCTTCTGTGTCGATAACTTGCCGCCAACATTATTACCGAAATTCTTGGAGTTAATGAAAGAGTCGGGTTCAAAGATGAATAAAGTTGCTCTTGTAATGGATCTTCGCGGCCGGGAATTTTTTGACAGCTTATTTGAAGCCCTTGATGAACTAGCTGAAACAGATTGGGTTACACCGCAAATTTTATTTTTGGATGCAAAAGATACTACGCTTGTTACAAGATATAAAGAAACGAGAAGATCACATCCCCTTGCATCAACGGGTTTGCCGCTCGAAGGGATTAGTTTGGAACGGGAGCTTCTAGAAGAGCTTAAAGGAAGAGCTCAACTCATTTATGATACCTCTGATCTAAAACCACGAGAATTAAGAGAAAAAATTCTAAAACAATTTGCTTCAAGTACAGAACATACATTTACTGTAAACTTAACATCTTTCGGTTTTAAATACGGAATACCAATCGATGCTGATTTAGTTTTTGATGTACGTTTTTTACCGAATCCTCACTATATAGATCATATGAGACCGAAAACGGGCCTTGAAGAAGAGGTTTCCTCTTATGTTTTGAAATGGAATGAAACTCAAAAGTTTTTGGATAAACTAATTGATTTACTGTCATTTATGCTTCCGTATTATAAAAGGGAAGGTAAGAGTCAGCTCGTTATCGCAATTGGCTGTACAGGAGGACAACATCGCTCAGTTACACTTGTGGAATACATTGCAAACCATTTTAAAAGTGAATATAATACACAGATTTCACACAGAGATATAGAGAAGAGAAGACGGCAATAACGTGAAAATAGAACAATTGCCAAAAGTAGTTATTATTGGTGGCGGGACAGGATTATCTGTTTTATTAAGGGGGTTGAAATTGAAACCTTTACATATTACAGCGATTGTCACCGTAGCTGATGATGGCGGCAGCTCAGGCAGACTGAGAGATGAATTGCAAATTCCACCTCCTGGAGATATACGCAATGTATTAGCAGCCTTATCCGATGTTGAACCACTTGTTGAAGAATTATTCCAGCACCGTTTTAATAAGGGGAATAATTTAGTTGGGCATTCACTTGGCAATTTAATATTGGCGGCGATGACGAATATAACCGGCGACTTCTTTCATGCAATAACAGAAATGAGCAAAGTATTAAATGTACGCGGCAAAGTGCTGCCGGCAGCTAATTGCAGTGTTATTTTAAATGCGGAAATGAATGATGGCACGATTGTAACAGGAGAATCAAAAATTCCTTATGCAGGAAAACGAATAAAAAAGGTTTTCTTAACACCAAAAGATATTGAGCCGCTGCCAGAAGCATTGGAAGTAATTCGTGAGGCCGATTTAATTATTATTGGACCTGGCAGTCTTTATACAAGTATTTTACCAAATTTATTAGTGCCTAAGATCGGCGAAGAAGTATGTAAAGCGAAAGCGAAAAAAGTATATATATGCAATGTAATGACCCAAGCTGGAGAAACATTATCCTATTCGGCAAGCGATCATATAAAAGCATTATATGATCATATGGATTGTAAGTTTATTGATACAATTTTAGTGAATGATGCCAGAATTCCTGATGAGATTAGAAAAATGTATGAAGAGGAATTAGCAAAGCCGGTTCATTATGATATTGATAAACTGAAAGAATTAGGAATTGAAGTAATCGTTGACCGGATCATTTCATATGAAAATAATGTCATTCGGCATGACACAAATAAGGTTGCCAGCTTGCTTTATAATATGATTTCAATGAGAAGTTAATATTGATGGGTCGGGGGGCGCGCAATATGTCATTTGCATCAGAAACGAAAAAAGAATTAACAAACCTAGAATTAAAGCCATGCTGTGTAAAAGCGGAATTAGCTGCCCTCATTCGAATGAATGGCTCCCTTTCTTTTTCAAACCGCCATATAGTATTAGATATTCAAACGGAAAATGCTGCAATTGCCAGACGTATTTATACATTAATTAAAAGGCAATATGAAGTAACAGTTGAGCTTCTCGTCCGTAAAAAAATGCGCTTAAAAAAGAATAATGTATATATTGTCAGGCTTAATGAGAATGCGAGGGGCATTCTGGAGGATTTAGATATTCTTGGCGAAAATTTTACGTTTATCCGTCACATATCTAAAGATCTTGTGAAAAAGAAATGCTGCAGGCGTTCATATATTCGTGGGGCTTTTTTAGCTGGAGGTTCTGTAAATAACCCGGAAACATCTTCTTACCATCTTGAGATTTTTTCGTTATATAAGGAACATAATGACTCACTTTGTGAATTGATGAATACTTTTCAATTAAATAGCAAAACATTGGAAAGAAAAAAGGGATTTATAACTTACCTGAAGGAAGCGGAAAAGATCACCGAATTTCTAAATGTAATTGGGGCTCACCAAGCTCTATTAAGATTTGAAGATGTACGAATCGTGCGTGATATGAGAAATTCGGTTAACAGGCTCGTCAATTGTGAAACAGCGAACTTAAACAAAACAATTGGAGCTGCTTTAAGACAGGTAGAAAATATAAAATATATCGATGAAAGAATAGGGCTGGATGCATTACCGGATAAATTAAGGGAAATTGCACGCCTTCGTGTGGAATACCAGGATGTCACTTTGAAAGAACTGGGTGAAATGGTTTCAAGCGGTACGATAAGTAAGTCTGGTATTAATCATAGACTAAGAAAGCTGGATGAGATTGCCGAGCAGTTAAGACTGGGGCAGCCTTTATCGCTTAAATAGCTTTTTTAATAATAAATAAATTAACTTTCTAATAAAGAGAAAATGAGGGGATATAAATGGTCGAACAACAAATAGAAGTGAAACTGAAAACTGGCTTGCAAGCACGTCCTGCAGCTATGTTCGTTCAAGAGGCAAATCGTTTTTCATCAGATGTGTTTTTAGAAAAAGAGGGCAAAAAAGTAAATGCAAAAAGCATCATGGGCCTCATGAGCTTAGCAATTAGCACAGGTTCTGTTATTACTTTAATTGCAGAAGGTTCAGATGAACAAGAGGCAGTTGCGTCATTATCTAAATTTGTAGAAAAACAATCATAATTGATGATATAAAAAGGAGATTGGCATTTGCCCAATCTCCTTTTTCGTTATTTAGTTTCAAGTGTGTTTCTGTCTAATACTTTATCAACTAAACCATATTCTAATGCACGCTCTGCTGTCATAAAGTTATCACGGTCTGTATCACGCTGAATAACTTCTAATGGCTGTCCAGTACGCTCAGATAAGATTGTATTAAGCTTATCACGTAAGAATAAGATACGTTTTGCAGCAATTTCAATTTCTGTTGCCTGACCTTGTGCACCGCCAAGTGGCTGGTGAATCATTACTTCACTGTTTGGAAGAGCATAGCGTTTGCCTTTGTCTCCAGCAGCAAGCAGGAAAGCTCCCATAGAAGCAGCCATTCCGATACAAATTGTAGAAACACTTGGTTTAATAAATTGCATTGTATCATAAATCGCCATACCAGCTGTAATAGATCCACCTGGGCTGTTAATATAAATAGAAATATCTTTTTCAGGGTCTTCTGCTTCTAAAAATAATAATTGTGCAACAATGGAGTTAGCAACATTATCATCAATAGCGCTACCTAACAAAATAATACGATCTTTTAAAAGTCTAGAATAAATGTCATAAGCACGTTCACCGCGGTTTGTTTGTTCGATAACTGTAGGTATTAAGTTCATTTCTTATTCCTCCTCTAAAAAAGTTTTAAGAGTATGTATTTCCATCATACAACTAAGGTCAAGATAGGTCAAACGAAAAGCAAGCTCATTTTATGATATTTTGAAAAAATGGCAATATGTAATCATATTAGCCAAAAAGAAGGTATTTCAAACCGCAGTATAATCGGCCTTACTGCTCGTTATTTATAATGAATTTTTCTAATGCGTGATATGTTCCGGAATATTGGACAGCTATTGGGCTATAGTAAATGTCCATTCTGCTGGTAAACCAGAAATAGTCTTTTACTCTTTTATTTAAGTCAATATCTTCAGGTTCACCATATAATGCTTTGTAGTTTTCGGCAAGTTCCTCGTTTTCCTCTGCTTCTAAATCATTAAATACATACATTACAGATACTAAAATAAAGTCATTAAATTGAATCGGATCCGGTATATTACTGATTTCTTCAAAAAGTTCAGTATTTTCTTTTTTAAATTTCTGCCATAGTTTTTCATTCTCTTCCTTATTTAAATTTTTCTTCTTTTTCTCTTTTTGGTGATTGGAAATTTTTTCATCATATGTGTCGTAGTTTAGAATAGAATGCTTGCTTCTCTCTTTACAAAATGTATACTCGATCTCTGCCTTTTTCCCGTTTATCTCTACATCCTTAAATTTGAGTGTAATGCCCTTTAATAAGGTATCCTCTTCTTCTGTAAAAAGAACATTTCCCTGTTTCCTTTCAAATTCAATGATTTCGTCTCTTGTCATGCCAAATAAGGAATCTTTAAAATCTTCTATCTCTCTTTGCTTTTCCTTGATTTGGATTTCTTTTTCTTTCAGTGACTCTTGAGATGATTGCAAATTATTATTTCCGCAAGCTGTAATAATGAATAGTGAAAAAATAATGCCAATTACTCTTTTCATCAGGATCCTCCTAATCATTTAAAAATGAGAATATCCAAGTTTCTCCTTTTGTGTTTGAAAAGGAAAATGGTGGAGATTCATATATATGATTAGAGAGCTGGAAAGTATTTCTGGGCGTTGGAGTAATAAAGAGGGGAAAAGAAAAAAGCAAGGAATCGATCCTTGCTTTTTTGCATTAGCGCGCTCGGAGGGATTCGAACCCCCGGCAGACGTGGTACCGGAAACCACCGCTCTATCCAACTGAGCTACGAGCGCAATTATTAAATTCAGCATTTTTAATTATATCTTATATATTAGTGGATTTCAAGTCTGATCCTCGTTTCATAAATAAAAAATTTTACCCGCAATTAAGGGTGGACGAGATTCTGAAAGAGATAAAAAAGATAGGATACGATCAGATTTATATGTTTGAAGCTGAGAATATAAAATATTATTTAAAAATCTTACAATTGATGGTATCTTTGTCGAATTATCCTCATATGAATCAATTAACTAATAATACAATAAAGATAATGTTTAAGAGTCCCTCCTCAACAATCGTTATCTTTATATGGGAATTATTTGGTGAAAATTGTTCAATAGGGGGAAGTAAAATGGATATGAGAATTGGCATCGTTCAAGAACAGTCTTTAACATTGAATATGACACAGGAAATAAGACAAGCAATTGCTTTACTTCAATATTCTTCAGCAGAATTAGCCTCATATATTCAGGATATTGCTATGGATAATCCGCTTATAGAAGTAAAGGAGACAGCTTTTTCGAATAAAATGACGAAACAGTCCAATCGGGAAATAAACGGAGCAGGCAGCTTTTTAATTGAAAATGTTTCGAAAGAAAATATCAGCTTGGAACAGCATCTTCGCAGCCAGCTCGTCGATATGAAATTAAGCCCAAAAGAGAAGAGGTGCCTGTTTTTATTAATTCATGGTCTTGATTCAAATGGCTATTTGCAGGAAGATATTTCACAATTAGCTGAAAACATCAATGTGCCGGAGAAATTCTTGGGAAGACAGCTGCTAGTCCTGCAAAGCTTGGAACCGGCAGGAGTTGGGGCAAGGTCTTTACAGGAATGTATTTTATTACAGTTAAGAAGGCTGCAGGCGAGAAATATGATGGCTGAGGAGATAATCACACATTATTTTGAGCTCTTTGCAAAAAGGTCATGGAAACAGCTTTCAGGAAAATTGAACATAAGCTTAAATGAAATACAGGACATTCATGATCAAATAAAGATGCTGGACCCAAGACCGGGATTAAAATATGAAAACACAGATACGACATATGTGAGACCGGATATGTCTATTCGTATAAATGATGATGAATTACACATTTATTATCATGATGAGATGACACCGGAAGTGAAAATTTCGTCTGATTATAAACAGTACATAAATAAAACAATTGATAAAGAATTCAAATCGTACGTATCAAGGAAAATTCAGCAATGCAAATGGCTTGAAAAATCTTTGCAACAGCGGAAAGAAACGATGTTAAAAGTAATGAAGGTAATAGCGTATAAGCAAATGGCATTTTTCAAAAAAGGAAAAGCTTTTTTGAAACCGCTCACATTAAAAGATGTTGCAAAGTCTCTGCAAATTCATGAGTCCACTGTCAGCCGTGCGATTAAAGATAAATATGTGCAAACACCTCAGGGGTTAGTTGAAATGAAATTTTTCTTTTCTACAAATATTGATCCAAAAAATGAGCAGAATATCTCATCTGCTACAGTAAAGGAGAGAATTGCAGAGCTTATTTTACATGAAAATAAGAATTCCCCGCTTTCGGACCAGAAAATTGCAAATCTCCTGCAAAATGATTATCGTATAAATATATCGAGAAGAACGGTTGCTAAATACCGCGCAGCATTGAATATAGCTTCATCTGTAAAAAGGAAAGAATATGAAAGGTGACTTTAATGAGTATAAAAGTAAAATTTTTTTCTAAAGAGAATTGTCCATTATGTGATGATGGGCTGAATGTAATAAAATCTTTGCAAAGGGAAATCCCTTTTGAAATTGAAGTTTTTGATATTTATAAAGACGACAAACTATTAGAGTTATATCAAATAATGATTCCCGTAGTGACAGTTAATGAAGAAGTGATTTCATACGGTATTTTAGAGGAAGATAAAATAAAAAAACAGATAATTGAGAATTGTCAAGAAAACAATTCTTGAATATGACGACACACCCTGCTAAAATAAGACGTAAGCAAGGTGTTTTTTTATGCTTGAGAAATTGAAGTTTGTCGAACTTTCGGAGATGATAGCGAGATAAATCGATTTACGGGCATGATCACATCTTTATATGCTCGTCGACTGACGGGTTTTCTTTATGAGTCGGTGGGACATAATAAGTCACAGTGGGACTATTTAAGTCCATCTGAGCTCATGAAAGGAAAGTAGCAATGAGATCATTATTAGATGTACAGAGCAAATTATTACCCGATCTTTTAAATGTTATGCAGAAGCGGTATGAGATTCTAAGATACATAAGATTAATGCAGCCTATTGGTAGAAGAAGTTTAGCGAACAGCTTAGGCATTACCGAACGCATATTAAGAAATGAAGTTCTATTTCTAAAAGACCAAAATCTTATTGATATCAGAACTTCAGGTATGACATTAACAGAAGATGGGACATCATTATTAAAGGATCTTGAAGAAATGATGCCGGATGTTTTAGGATTAGCCTTTCTGGAAAATACATTAAAGGAGAAGTTTAACTTAGACGAAGTCATCGTTGTTTCGGGGGATAGTGATTTGTCTCCATGGGTAAAAAAAGAAATGGGCAGAGCTTGTGTCACATGTATAAAGAGCCGGCTTGCAGCAAAAAATATCGTCGCTGTTACTGGCGGGACTACGCTCGCAGCGGTTGCTGAAATGATGACTCCGGATTCGAAAAATCGTGAGTTAATGTTCGTTCCGGCGCGCGGCGGTCTGGCGGAAAATGTGGAAAATCAAGCAAATACGATATGCGCAAAAATGGCTGGACGTGCGATGGGAAACTATCGATTATTGCATGTGCCGGACCAGCTTAGCAGAGAAGCCTATCAATCAATCATTGAGGAGCCGTCTATTAAAGAACTTCTTGCAACTGTTAAATCTTCAAGTATGGTTATATATGGAATTGGAGACGCTAGAACAATGGCGAGACGCCGTAGAACTCCTGCCGAAGATTTTAAGAAGATTGAAGAAGGAAAAGCTGTAGCTGAAGCATTCGGATATTACTTTAACGAAGAAGGCGAAGTAGTGCATAAAGTGCAGACTGTAGGCATTCAGCTTGAAGATATAAGAAGCATTCCTCATGTTATTGCGGTTGCAGGCGGAGCATCAAAGGCGAAAGCGATCAGAGCGTATATGAAACAAGCAGTGGACTCAGTGTTAATTACTGATGAAGGTGCGGCAAAAGAGTTAATAAGGGCATTTTAATGTCCCTAATTATAAAGGAGCATACTGCTCCATGAATTTAAAATAATCTTACTCAAAAGCGAACTAAAATCATGCTTTTGAAACGATTCTAAGGAGGAAATGAATCATGGCAGTAAAAATTGGTATTAACGGTTTCGGTCGTATCGGACGTAATGTATTTCGTGCAGCATTAAACAATCCAAACGTTGAAGTTGTTGCAGTTAATGATTTAACGGATGCGAACATGTTAGCACATCTTTTAAAATATGATTCTGTACATGGCAATTTAGACATCGAGATTTCTGTTGACGGAAACAATCTTGTTGTTGACGGTAAAACAATTCAAGTATCAGCAGAGCGCGATCCTTCTAAATTAACTTGGGGTGAGCTTGGTGCTGAAATCGTTGTTGAATCAACTGGTTTCTTCACAAAACGTGCTGATGCAGCAAAACATTTAGAAGCTGGTGCTAAAAAAGTTATTATCTCTGCTCCTGCTACTGATGAAGATATTACAATCGTTATGGGTGTTAACGAAGATAAATACGATGCAGCTAGCCACGATGTTATCTCAAATGCATCATGTACTACTAACTGCTTAGCGCCATTTGCGAAAGTATTAAACGATAAATTCGGTATTAAACGCGGTATGATGACAACAATTCACTCATACACAAACGATCAGCAAATTCTTGATTTACCACATAAAGACTACCGTCGTGCTCGTGCAGCGGCTGAAAATATTATCCCAACTTCAACAGGAGCTGCTAAAGCAGTATCTCTAGTATTACCTGAATTAAAAGGTAAATTAAACGGTGGAGCAATGCGTGTACCAACTCCAAACGTTTCTTTAGTTGACTTAGTTGCTGAGTTAGATAAAGAAGTTACTCTTGAAGAAGTTAACGCAGTATTAAAAGAAGCTGCTGAAGGCGAATTAAAAGGAATTCTTGGCTACAGCGAAGAGCCATTAGTTTCTCGTGACTATAACGGTAACACAAACTCTTCAACAATTGACGCATTATCAACAATGGTAATGGAAGGTCAAATGGTGAAAGTTATCTCTTGGTACGATAACGAGAGCGGCTACTCTAACCGTGTAGTTGATCTTTGTGATTACATCGCTTCTAAAGGATTATAAGAATTATTCTTTTAATGCTTGGAACGAGGCAGTATTAACGCTATAATGTAAGCGAAAAGGGGAAAGAGGAGTATCCTCATTCCCCTTTTTTAATGCAGGTTAGCACTATTTCAGGAGGGGGATGAAAGTATGAACAAAAAATCTGTCAAGGACATTGATGTAAAAGGTAAAGTGGTTTTTTGCCGCGTTGACTTTAATGTTCCAATGAAAGATGGCAAAGTTACAGATGATACAAGAATTCGTGCGGCATTGCCAACAATTCAATATTTAACGGAGCAGGGAGCAAAAGTACTTTTAGCAAGTCACTTAGGACGTCCTAAAGGACAAGTAGTAGAGGAGCTTAGACTGGACGCAGTTGCGGCACGCCTTCAAGAGCTTTTAGGAAAAACTGTTGTTAAAACAAATGAAGCATACGGTGACACTGTAAAAGCGGAGATTGAAAAACTGCAAAACGGTGATGTTCTTTTACTTGAAAACGTACGTTTCTATGCTGGAGAAGAGAAAAATGATGCAGAACTTGCAAAAGCATTTGCAGATCTTGCAGATGTGTATGTGAATGACGCATTTGGCGCAGCACACCGTGCACATGCTTCAACTGCAGGTATCGCACAGTACTTACCGGCTGTTGCAGGATTCTTAATGGAGAAAGAGCTTGAAGTGCTTGGAAAAGCATTATCAAATCCAGATCGTCCATTTACTGCTATTATCGGCGGTGCAAAAGTAAAAGACAAAATCGATGTTATTGAAAGCCTTCTTGAAAAAGTAGATAACTTAATTATTGGCGGCGGTTTAGCTTACACATTTATTAAAGCGTTAGGCCATGGCGTTGGTAAATCACTTTTAGAAGAAGATAAAATCGATTTAGCAAAATCATTTATGGAAAAAGCAAAAGCAAACGGTGTTAACTTCTACATGCCTGTTGATATCGTTGTCGGAGATGATTTCTCAAATGATGCTAATACACAAATCGTATCAATAGATCAAATTCCAAGTGATTGGGAAGGTCTTGATGCAGGTCCGAAAACTCGTGAAATTTATGCAGATGTCATTAAAAATTCTAAACTAGTTATTTGGAATGGACCAATGGGTGTATTCGAATTAGACACTTTTGCAAATGGAACAAAAGCAGTAGCACAAGCTCTTGCAGAAGCGAAAGATACATACACAGTAATTGGCGGCGGAGATTCTGCTGCAGCTGTTGAAAAATTCAATCTTGCTGATAAGATGGACCATATTTCAACTGGCGGCGGTGCATCATTAGAGTTTATGGAAGGTAAAGAACTTCCAGGTGTTACAGCACTAAATGATAAATAATTGATCACATAATATTTTATGTGCTTTAAGGATGGTGTAAAAAATGAGAAAACCTATTATTGCAGGAAACTGGAAAATGCATAAAGTATCATCAGAAGCTAGAAGCTTTGTAGAGGAAGTAAAGAGTCTAGTACCATCTTCTGAAAATGCTGATTCAGTCGTTTGTGCTCCAGCAGTTTTCTTAGACCAGTTAGTACAGATAACAAAAGATACTAACCTGAAAATTGGTGCACAAAACATGCATTTTGAAGAGAGCGGAGCATTTACAGGAGAAGTAAGTCCTGTTGCTTTAGCTGATTTAGGTGTGAGCTACGTCGTTTTAGGGCATTCTGAACGTCGTGAAATGTTCGCAGAAACAGATGAAACGGTAAACAAGAAGACTCTTGCTGCATTTAAACACGGTTTAATTCCGATTGTATGCTGCGGAGAAACATTAGCAGAGCGTGAAGCAGGAAAAACCAATGAACTTGTAGAAGCTCAAATTAAACAAGCATTTGCTGGTTTAACAGAAGAGCAGGCGAAACAAGCTGTTATCGCTTATGAACCTATTTGGGCAATTGGTACTGGGAAATCCTCTTCAGCTGAAGATGCAAATGAAGTTTGTGCGTATATTCGCCAAACGATTGCTGAGCAGTTCTCAACTGATGTTGCAAACGCAATTCGTATTCAATACGGAGGCAGTGTAAAGCCGGGCAATATTAAAGAGTATATGGAACAACCGGATATTGACGGTGCTCTAGTCGGCGGCGCAAGCCTTGAAGCACAATCATTCTTGCAGCTTGTGGAGGCAGGAACAAATGAGTAAAGCACCAGTAGCTCTCATCATCTTGGATGGATTTGCATTTCGTAATGAAACAAAGGGAAATGCAGTAGCGCAGGCAAGCAAGCCGAATTTCGATCGTTATTGGAATAACTACCCGCATTCTACACTGATCGCAAGCGGCGAAGCTGTAGGGCTTCCAGAAGGGCAGATGGGAAACTCGGAAGTTGGACATCTTAACATTGGTGCCGGCAGAGTTGTGTACCAAAGTTTAACACGTGTGAATGTTGCGATTCGTGAAGGTGAATTTGATCGGAATGAAACTTTCATTGAAGCATTTGATCATGTGAAGAAAAATGGGACAAATCTGCATGTGTTCGGTCTGTTATCAGATGGCGGTGTTCACAGCCATATCCAACATCTTTATGCTCTTCTTAAACTGGCAAAAAAAGAAGGCGTAGAAAATGTTTATATTCACGGCTTTTTAGATGGACGTGATGTTGGTCCGAAAACAGCTGAGAAATATATTAATGGATTAACAGAAAAAATCAACGAATACGGTATCGGAGAAATTGCAACATTATCTGGACGTTATTATTCAATGGACCGTGATAAGCGCTGGGATCGGGTTGAAAAAGCTTATCGTGCCATGGTATATGGCGAAGGACCAAAGTATACGAATCCAATTGATGTGGTGGAAGACTCATATAAAAACGGCATTTTTGATGAGTTCGTTATCCCTTCTGTTATTACAAAAGAAGACGGGACACCAGTTGCAACAATTCAGGATCATGACGCAGTTATTTTCTATAACTTCCGTCCTGACCGTGCGATTCAAATTTCTAACACATTTACAAACGAGGACTTCCGTGATTTTGACCGCGGAGAGAACTGTCCGAAACATTTACACTTTGTCTGCTTCACGCACTTTAGTGAAACAGTAAAAGGATACGTTGCTTTCAAGCCGACGAACTTAGATAATACTCTCGGTGAAGTATTATCACAGAACGGTTTAAAACAGCTCCGTATCGCAGAAACAGAGAAATATCCGCATGTTACATTCTTTATGAGCGGCGGACGAGAAGAGAAATTCCCTGGAGAAGAACGAATTCTAATCGATTCTCCTAAAGTAGCAACATATGATTTAAAACCTGAGATGAGTGCAAACGAAGTGACGGACGCGTTGCTTGCTGAAATTGCCGCAGATAAATTTGATGCGATCATCTTAAACTATGCAAACCCTGATATGGTTGGGCACTCGGGAATGCTTGAACCAACAATTAAAGCAATTGAAACAGTTGATGAATGCCTTGGAAAAGTGGTTGATGCAATTATCGCAAAAGGCGGAAAAGCAATCATCACAGCAGACCATGGAAATTCTGATGAAGTTGTAACATTAGAAGGTGAGCCAATGACAGCTCATACGACAAATCCAGTACCTGTCATCCTTACCCAAGAAGGTATTGAACTTCGAGACGGCGGTGTTTTAGGAGATCTGGCACCGACAGTGCTTGATTTATTAAAGCTTGAAAAACCGAAAGAAATGACTGGAAATACACTTATTAAATAATTTTCTTCCATTCCTTAACGCGCGAAAGGAAAGAGGAAATGAATAATATTATCTTTTAAAACAAAAGGAGAGAATAAAAAATGGGTTATATTGTAGATGTATATGCTCGTGAAGTACTAGACTCACGTGGTAATCCAACAGTTGAAGTAGAAGTACACACAGAATCTGGTGCAATGGGACGTGCTTTAGTTCCAAGTGGTGCATCAACTGGTGAATATGAAGCAGTTGAACTTCGTGATGGCGATAAAGAACGTTATTTAGGTAAAGGTGTTCTTCAAGCTGTTAAAAACGTAAACGAAATTATCGCTCCGGAACTTCTTGGTTTCGATGTAACAGAACAAGTTGCAATCGACAGAGCGTTAATTGAATTAGATGGTACAGAAAACAAAGGTAAATTAGGTGCAAACGCTATTCTTGGTGTTTCTATCGCTGCTGCTCGTGCTGCTGCTGATTACTTACAAGTACCGCTTTACCAATACTTAGGCGGATTCAACTCAAAAACTTTACCAGTTCCGATGATGAACATCGTAAACGGTGGAGAGCATGCTGATAACAACGTTGATATTCAAGAATTCATGGTTATGCCTGTTGGAGCGGAAAACTTCCGTGAAGCACTTCGCATGGGTGCAGAAATTTTCCACAGCTTAAAATCAGTTCTTAAAGGCAAAGGCCTTAACACTGCTGTAGGTGACGAAGGCGGATTCGCACCTAACTTAGGTTCTAATGAAGAAGCATTACAAACAATTATCGAAGCAATCGAAAAAGCTGGCTACAAACCAGGTGAGCAAGTTGTATTAGCAATGGATGCTGCATCTTCTGAGTTCTACAATAAAGAAGACGGTAAATACCATCTTTCTGGTGAAGGTGTTGTTAAAACATCTGCAGAAATGGTTGACTGGTATGAAGAAATGTCTAATAAATACCCAATCATCTCTATCGAAGACGGTTTAGATGAAAATGACTGGGAAGGTCATAAATTATTAACTGAGCGTATCGGTAATAAAGTACAGCTTGTTGGTGACGATTTATTCGTTACAAATACGAAAAAGCTTTCTGAAGGTATTGAAAGAGGAATCGCAAACTCAATCCTTATCAAAGTTAACCAAATCGGTACATTAACAGAAACATTTGATGCAATTGAAATGGCAAAACGTGCTGGTTACACAGCTGTTATCTCTCACCGTTCTGGTGAAACAGAAGACAGCACAATTGCTGACATCGCAGTTGCGACAAATGCTGGACAAATCAAAACTGGTGCTCCATCACGTACAGACCGTGTTGCGAAATACAATCAGCTTCTTCGCATTGAAGACGAGCTTGATGTTGCAGCAAAATATGATGGAATTAAAACATTCTATAACTTAAAGAAATAATAAAAGAAAGGAACTGCTGAAAAATTCAGCAGTTCTTTTTTTAGTTATATCTCCCTATTATTCTTCATTTAAACCGTTTTCCCGCTAAAATTATTCAAAAAAGTATAGGGCTTACTTGATAAGAATTTCTTTTCTTAGTTCTTTAGGTTTGCTTTTGTTAGGTCTTTAGTTATTAAAAGTAATATTTTGTCTTTTTTAATCCTCTAATAGAAAATTATTAAAAGGTAAATTCATCCTATTTATCTGTCCCCATTTATATTTTAAACTCTAAAATATGGAAGCAATTAATTGAACACTTTTAATTAGGATGGTGGAAATGGACTTTTCTAACACTTTAGGAGAAATATCCTCAAATCTCTCAAATATGTCCGCAAGTATTGAAGAAAAAATCAACCAGCTGGAAAAAGCAAAAACGGAAATTATAGACGAACAAAAAACGAGCTTGACCGAGATAGAAAATATTTTAAAACCGGAGTTAGAAGATGCATGGAAGGGAAATAGAGCCAAAACCTTTCAAGGGTCCCGTAAGGATGCATATAAGGAAATAAAGGAAATTACGGAAAATGATTATGATGAGTACGTAAATGCTATCGAAATGCTTATTACATCTTTAAATGCTCAAAAAAGTGTCTTAAATGGATTAAGTGCAGCTGCACATGGAGCGGAAAAACTATTATCAAAAGGAGAAGAAGCCTTTGAAGAAATAGGAAATACAATAAATTATATAAAGGGAGAGCTGTCGAAATGACAACGATTAAATTAAATTATGAGGAAGTG
Source organism: Metabacillus fastidiosus NBRC 101226 (assembly GCF_001591625.1). Taxonomy (GTDB): domain Bacteria; phylum Bacillota; class Bacilli; order Bacillales; family Bacillaceae; genus Metabacillus; species Metabacillus fastidiosus. Next base: position 63,970 of record NZ_BCVG01000003.1, on the reverse strand, counting down.
ACCAAGAAACTTAATGATATAAAAAAAGCTCTTGATTCTCTCATTTTGGAACAGCCTCCAGGAGATTTGCTGAAAAATAATAGTTTGGAATTTACGAAGACATGGCTTGATCGTGAAAAAAAACTAAATTCCTTGTTTATTCAATATACCTCAATCATACAGAAAAATTTAGAGGACACATATGCCAATATTAATCTATTAAAAGAACAAGATGAAGCAATTGTTAGAAAATAACGGGAAAGGGCTTTATAATGAATAATAAGATATACGATGCAAAAGCATTATTAGCCACAATGTCAAAACGTAAGAGCCAATACGAAGAAACGAAAAAACAGATGGAAGCATTAAAAAAAGAGTTTAATGAAATCGTTAAGATGTCCGAATTTCAAGGAAAAGGTGCAGAAGCGATTAAGGGCTTCTATCAAGCACAAGTGGATGTAGCCGATGCCTGGGACTCATTCTTTGATATGCAGATTACCTTTTTAAGCGAAATATCAGGAACGATGGAAGATGTGGATTTGCACGGTGAGACAGTTGTAACAGTCCCATTTCTGGAACAGAACGTAGCGAATGGAATTACTTCCTCAGAAAAAATGGTGAACGCACAGCATGATGATTTGAAAAAGATCTTTGAGCGAATTCAGGATATTATTGTTTTAGAAGCTTTTTCAAAAGAAACATTTGAGAATCATATCGGAGAAGCAGAGAAAGAGATGAAAGAAACAGTTAACCAAGTTGATCTTCTCGATACCCGGCTGCAAACAGAATATGCCATAACGGAACAGCATGAAGCAAATATCAGTACTTTATTTAGTGCGCTATTACAGGCAACGGCACAGGGAGGAGAAGTCTCCCCGATTAATTTTGATTCCAAAGCCTATGAAAAGAGTGAAATCTATCAGCTGCAGGATGAATTAAAACAGCAGTCACTCGATTATATTAACTATAAAGAAGAACAGGCTGAAGAGAGAAAATTGATAAAAGAAATAGAGGAAAAGGAAAACAGACCGTGGTATAAAAAAGTTCTTGATACAGGCTCTACTATTGTAGCAGAAGTGACCGGCTACAATGATATGAGAAGGGCAGCAGAAGGAGTCGACCCAGTCACGAAAGAAAAGCTGTCAGAAGCCGAACGGATAGCTGCAGGCGGGATGGCTATAGCAGGCTACATTCCGGTTGTCGGATGGGTAGGAAGGGGCGTAAAGGCAGGGCATGCCCTATATAAAACCGCAAAAGGAGTCAATGCCGCTACCCACGCTCTTCAGGCTTATAAAACACCAAAAGCCTTCTCTATTCTAGAAAAAAGCGAAATGGGCTTATATGGTCTAGTAGCTGCCAACGGTTTCGGAGAATACTTCACCGGAAAAGATATGTTCGGCAATGAGCTGACAGAAGAACAGAAACAGCAAGGCTTAATGACAGGCCTCATGATCGGCGGAACAGCAGGAGCCGCAAGAATTATCGATAAAGGAGTACCTAACCTTCCATACAGCAAGGAATACGTCCAGCAGCAGATTCAGAAGGGTCAAGCGATTCTGAAGGATATGGGTAGAGCGACGAACAGAAAACTGATAAATCTGAGAGAAACAGCAGTATCCAATATTCAACAAGCAGTCTCCCGTATCGAAGGAGCTGTAAAGAAAATAGGGGATATAAAAATCCCGATCGGAATGCCAAGGGAACAACTCGTGCTTGCTGATGGAATGATGGATGATGCTGATGTTACGAGGTTGAAGGATTTCTTTCAGAGGGCTGATAGTGGGGGTTCTAGTTCGCGGGTTGATGATGGTAGGAGTGACCGTGCTTTGGATAGTAATGAAAGTGATATTCCACCTGCCTTTGATCAAACTGAATTTGCTAGTTCATATGAAGCAAGAATTAATCAAACACCTGCAGAAACAAATTTAACGGTTGTTTTCGAAGGGATTAGAGGTGAGTCTTTATGTACTCTAAAACCACCACCAGATCCTAAGTTACAGAAAATCTTAAATGAAGCTGGTATTAATGGAATTGAGTATAAAAATGGAGTTCCTGATTTTTCACCTGTAGCAAAAGCGCAAATAGAGATTGATTATATGTTTGGAGGAAAAGGGTCTAAAGGAAATGCTGCTAGAGGTCTGAATTTTGAGCAAGCAAATGAAGGCTTAGCAAGTCAACTTAATAATTCACCAGAATTGGCCCACCAATTTGGAATGGAATCTGGTAGAATTACAGCAAAAGACATAGAAAAATATCGAGTGAAAAATCAATTAACATGGCATGAGTTAAATGATGGAGTTACTATGCAACTTGTGCCAACAGAAATAAATGCCAAATTTGGACACCTTGGGGGAGTTGGTGAGATAAACGCAGGAGCTTTTGAGCCTGGAGGGTTTGCAAATAAATAATGTAATAAGGAGATTTTTAAATGACAATAAATGATAAAGTTTTTGGAGAACTTGATTATCAGTATAAATGGGTAGGATATAGAACCATAAAGTTTTTGGGAAAGGATACAGAGATAGCATTATTGGTAGGAGGTGCTGAAGATGGGGATTTTGATGAAGGACAATATGTGGCATACAACTCATTAATGGATAATTGGGAACAAATCCAACATAGCATATTACAACCAGTTTTAGATTATTATAAAGAAAAAAGGCATGAGCTTGGTTATGATGTGGCAATTAATGAGGACTACCCATTAATTGAGACAGTTGATCAATTAATAGAACATATAACATTAGTAGGTATTTCAGTTCCGTATGATTTCCTTCGCGATGGACGTGATATAGGAATTTCATTTGATTGTTCATGGGATGAAGAAAATGGTTTAGGAATTCGTCTTATAAATGAAAAGGTAGATGAAGTAGGTTATCAAGATGTCGCTGTTTAAAATAGGGTATTAAAAAGTACAGACCTCATGATGGTTGTACCATCATAGAATATTATGTACAATGATAGGATATAAAAAGAAGTACGAGCTTAGGCGAGATGACATTTTACTAGGTGATGAATATAAACATATAGAATGTATATTAAATTAATGAACTCTTACAGATTCGTAAGTTTTAACATAGTAGTTGTCCTGACATATAAAAGGTATCATACTGTTACTACAAAACTTACAAATTTATGCAACTTAAAAACAGATGGACTTAAAGCACTTGATTGTTTACTAAAGGCAACGAGTGCTTTTTGTGTTTTAACGTGAAAGTTTAAAAGAGCACTATAATTTTATAAGCACAATAAGTGTTAAATTTTTAATTACTATATTTATAGATTGTGATGGCTATATACAGTATATGGCCATAGTAGAGGAAAAAATAAAGGGTTGTATTATTTTTTGAAGTCATCGTACAGTGTGTTGTAACGGATGCATGTTACAGACAAGTTATCCGTAAAGAACGGATAAACGTTACAGGGATTGTAATTTCCGTAACGGGAGGGTGAAAAGTTGGGCGTTGGTGAATCAAGGATAAAAGGCTGGAATAAGAAAATAGATTAATTCACAGGGAGGATGCAATGATAAACCAAAAAAAGTTAGAAATGGCTTTTGGGGAATACAGGGAAAATTTTGTGGATGGAATCAAATTTGAAGATGCTAAAGATAAATATAATGTCAGTAGAAGAAAGATTGAGAAAATCGTTGAGCAAAATGAAACAGCGAAGGATCACATACTATTAATAAATCTAAACAAAATTTTTTCATATTACTTGTCACTATGGAAAAACGATGTATTGATCAGCGGTGGAAACAACGTGGAGGGATTAAAGAACATGCAGAAGGTCTTATTTTACCAGTGCATGGGGCAGGATCTCTATACAATCAGGTATCCTGGGATGATCTTGGGATATTCATTTAGAGAAGTCGTTCTCACATTAGTTCATTTTGCAATGTATGGATGGGAGAAAGAAGAAAATATATTATATGATTTTATGGCTCATCACTTTGGTGGACATTTAATAGATGCCAATGAAGAGAATAGACATATTTGGTTTTTGCTAGAGCTGTACTTGCAGTATAAAAATAAAACCATCGTGGGAACGAATAAAAAATTGCATCTAGCCGTAAAAAATAAGTTTAAGGAAGCTGAACTGCGATGTGGCTCAATCCCTAAAGACCTGAACATTTATGATGAAGTGCTGGGACGCTGGTCGACTGGTGATCTAGAAGAAATAGAACATCTAATTTCGATAATGTCTCAGTATCATTCTGCATTAGCTTCTGAAATTGGTCAGCTAGGTGAATTTGGTGATTTCAGATACGGATTCTATCCTTTTGAAATTTTATTCTTGATCTATGTAAGGAAACAACTAGGGTTGCCAGTACCTGCTCAAATCGATAATTTTCTGATGAATACTCCAGAAGCGAAAATGGTGTTTGAAGAACGTGAGCCATACCCTGAATGGGACCCTACGCTTCAGATGATCGACCAATTTTATCGTAAAAACTACCCGGAATATATTCCTAACAAGCATGGAGAGTTGTTTCAATAAAAGGGAGGAAGCTAATATGCCTGATCAAGGGATAGCACAGATTATATTCCCTGATAGCAAGGATATGGAAACATTTTTGAAGGAGCAAGGAAGTTATGACTTACATGAAGATTTATTAAAATATGGATTGAAGACGAAACAGTTTTTATACGTTGACTATAAAGGTGAGCAATACCAAGAAATTGTAAATTTTATTCTTGATTACGAATTCACCCACCAAATTGAACTAGCAACACAAGAAGAACTCGAGAAATTAGAAGCATTTAATTATGAATTTTTACCTGAAAAGATCAAGGAGACCAATAAAATACTGTCACCGAAGGGTTATGGACTATTTTCATATCCAAATTCGGGTGATTTCTTCGCACTATTCATTGTAAAAATAGAGAGTATAACAAATTTGCTGCAAGAAGAAGTGCTGCTCGATGATAGAATCCCTTTCCAAGAAAGGTGTATCAAGTATTACAGATAGATCTAAGATTGTATGTCTTCAACCTTGACTTGCATCAAGGTTTTCTTATAAGTTAATATCACGATTGCATAGCCATCTAGAATGTACTATTTTTGACCATGTACGATTGTAATAACACCATGTGTTACAGTGATTGTTCATGTTTTTGCAAATTTATTTAAAACTTTTCGTATAAACATGTTACACTTACTTCAAATCCGAATATTTATATAATAAGAATATTGAACGGGAAAGATAATACAGAAGTAAATGACAAGAATTAGAGGACAAAACACCAAACGCACAATTGGTGTTTTGTTTTTGCAAATGATTGTTAAAAAATCCTCCTCATCTTCAATATAGCCAGGCTTAGTATTGAAGATGAGGAGTTATTTGAAATATATATAGATACGTTAAAAAGCTTTACAGCTCGAGAAAGTAAACAAATGATAGTGGACGATCCATCTATACTACCTCGAGTAAAGGATATATTGCCTACAGCAAGTAAATCAGTAAATGAAATACTTGAAGACTTTCTTATGAAGATTCATTTTTAAAATTATTATTTTCAATTGCCAATTCTAATATCAAAAGTGTTAGAGAATAATTGATAACCTTTTTAAAGTTTATTCTCACTCAAATTGTATGAAGGAATAAGCCTTCTGATAATACGTCAAGAAAATAGATATAGATTTTCTTATTGTGTTTTTGCTTGGTGACTTGATATTCTTACCAAATAATATAAGATAACTCTTTATAAACTTTGATTGGTGTTATGCCTCTCAAAGTTTATTCGTTGTGTGGGTGAATTGGCTGCAACTTTAAAAGAAACATCCCCCAAAAAGTAACAGTTAATGTTGATATAATTTACACTGGAAGTGCTATGCGTAAGGAGTGAAAAAGTAGTATGAAAGAATTTGAAGAGAGATTTAGTGAATTGCAATCAGATATGATTTCTATATGTATGGAATACGTTGAAGATAGGGCGGATAAAGTGTATGTTTATGCTTCACGTGAAGAAGGAATTATTTCAAGCAGGTTCTTTTATTGTATTAATAATAAGTATGTAGAATGTCATAAAGTGAATGATGCATTGGAGGATGGAGACGAAAGATATGATGTGTCTCCAAAAAGAATGCTTATGGTGTTGCGTATAATATGTGAAGACATCGAAAAAATTGAAGAATTATGTAAAGAATACGAAAGAGACATGCCAACAGAGATGAAGTTAATATATGATAATAAGAGTGGAAGGTTTAAAGCTGAATACAAGTATGATTTAGTATATACTCATGACGAGATTAAAACGGCAGATCATATTGCTGACGAGTGGTTTGAAGAGATAAAGAATAATAATCTTTAAATAGACCAGCCTAGTTATAGATGTCATAAGCAACAAGCTAACGAGATTGAATAAGTTTATTGGCTTAAATCTATAAAAACTCAAAAATATTAATGAACTTAGAAAATATATAAATATATGAACTTGAAGTACTTGATTGTCTGTTATAGGCGACAAGTGCTTTTTTCATTTTAGCAGGATCACATTCCAGTCGAAATGACAGAAGAACAGAAACAGCAAGGCTTAATGACAGGCCTCATGGTCGGTGGAACAGCAGGAGCAGCAAGAATTATAGATAAAGGAGTACCTAACCTCCCATACAGCAAGGAATACGTCCAGCAGCAGATTCAGAAGGGTCAAGCGATTCTGAAGGATATGGGCAGAGCGACGAATAGAACGCTGACAAATCTGAGAGAAGCAGCAGTATCCAATATTCAACAAGCAGTCTCCCGTATCGAAGGAGCTGTAAAGAAAATAGGAGATCTAAAAATCCCGACTGGAATGACAAGGGAACAGCTCATAACTACTAATGGGGCGGCTAGTGATCTTAATGTTAGAATAGAGACAACACCGTTGAAAGATTTCTTTCAGAGGGCTGATAGTGGGAGTTCTGGTTCGCGGGTTGATGATGGTACGATTAATCTGAAAGACTTGCCAAGCATTGTAGACCGTGTTAAAGAGATAAGGTCTCAATTACCTAGTAAGTTAAAAAAATCAGGTAACTTTGGCTACGCAGAGGCTGATGTTCAAGGAATTAAAAAGAATGAATTTTTCGCTCATAGTTCAGTAAACGAAGCAACAGATAAAGATGTATTACCAGGAATGTCATTAAAGCCTCAAGGAGAACCAGTATTCAAAGCGAAAAAGGTTGACCCTGATAACGCAAGAGTTGACACACCTGAAGCATACCTAAGAGACTATGATACAGAGTATAAAATTTTAAATGATATAGCATCACAACTTGGAAATAACAAATATGCCAAGGGAACTATAAACTTATTTACAGAGCGTCTTACATGCCAAAGTTGTACTGATGTAATTATGGACTTTAGGAAACAGTATCCAAATATCACAGTAAACATTCTTACAAACGACGGAAAAGTTGTAAAATAGGAGGGAGAATGTATGGAAGAATGGGATTATAAAGAATTAAAAGAATATGTAAGTGAAGTTTTCACCAATTCTATAAATGACGGATTAGATGCCCTTCAATCAGGAGGGCGATGTTTGTATGAATTTGCCAATGTAATTGAAGAGGGAGAAACAGAGAAGGCTATATTTTATATTAGCCTAGCTCATTTACAAATTGAAAAAGGGATACTATCGCAACGAATCTTTGACGAAGTCAAAAGTATTACTAAGGACTTTAATATTGATAAATTCATTAGTGAACTCGGTTTAGAGGATGCTCAGGATTTGAGTGAACTTCTCCGAATAGTAGAAGCTAAATTTCATGGTGTTGAGGTTGTGAATTGACCAATGTGCAACCAATTAAAAACTAGCTGTTAAGCAAATTCAATTCGCTAGAAGAAGCAATAAGAAATATATAAGTTCTAACGTAGCGGATGGTGGGAACAAGAACAAGTCTTGAAATGCATTATGAAAAGGCTAGTAAGATAGAGAATATATTTATACTCGCAGCTAGATTTTCTCTGCTCTTTAATAATTATATGAAAAAAAGTTAAGATATTGATAGAGAACTACATTACCTTGATTGGCTTCCATACCTTTCAAGGTTTTTTAATTAATTTATGGTGAGTAATGATTGAAAAATATAATTTCATATTCATATCAAAGTTGACCAAGAAGCTCTAAGGGTTCGAAAGGTTTCGAAGAATGGGAGGAAAGTTAATGAAAACTAAATTATCAGGAAAAACTATTAATATACTGGAAGAATCAGGATGGAACCCGAATAGTAAGGTTGATTTAACCGAGACAGTAAGGTTTTTAGAGACAATGGGATATCAAATATTCAATCCAGTGATAGAGGTATTAAGTATATTTGGTGGAGTTAAATCTAAGTTTAAGCACCCGAACGGAAGTTTAGAAACCTTTCATTTTAGTCCCGAAGAAGCTGTTGGGGATTACTATGAAAAAGAAGATTTTGAAGAATTTGAGCAGCGAGTAAAAGAGCCGCTTGTTGTAGTTGGAGAGGCATACCGTGGAAATTTAATTATGTTTGTTTCAAAGTCGGGCAAGGTCTTTGGGAAAAATGGTTATTCAGTATATAGGTTTGGCAATAACATTTTTGAGGCACTAGATACTCTTTGTTTATTTAGAAAACCGGAAGAAATAGAGTAAGAAGAAAGTTCAGTATTCTATAAAAAGATGGTAACATGAGAAGCGACTATCTGGTGTTCAAGAAAATACTTAACCTTATATTTAAAATAAACTAGTAGTAAGTTTTTCATGGGAGGAGTGAAAAAGTAGTATGAAAGAATTTGAAGATAAGTTTAGTGAATTGCAAGCAGATATGATATCCATATGTATGGAATATGTGGAAGATAGAGCCGATAAAGTGTATGTTTATGCCTCATGTGAAGAAGGAGTTATTTCGAGCAGATTCTTCTATTTGATTAATAATAAATATGTAGAATGTCATAAAGTGAATGATGCATTGGAGAAGGGAGAAGAAAGATATGATGTGTCTCCAAAACGAGGGTTTATGGTATTAAATATCTTAAATGAAGATATTGAAAAAATGAAAGAATTATGCAAAGGATACGAAAGAGAAATGCCAACTGAAATGAAATTAATTTATGATGTAAAGAGTGGCAAATTTAAAGCTGAATACAAGTATGATTTAGTTTATACTAATCACGATACTAAAACGGCTGGTCAAATTGCTAATGAGTGGTTTGAGGAGATAAAAAATAATAATATTTAAATAGACCGGCCTACTTATAGATCTCATAAAAAACAAACTAAAGAGATTGAATAAGCTCATTAGTTTAAATTTATAAAAACTCAAAAATATTAGTGAACTTAGAAAATATATAAATATATGAACTTACAGCACTTGATTGTCTATTATAGACGAAAAGTGTTTTTCATTTTAGCAGGATCCATTCGTTTCGAACTGACAGAAGAACAGCAAGGTCTGATGACGGGTCTCATGGTCGGCGGAACAGCAGGTGCAGCAAGAATTATCGATAAAGGAGTACCTAACTTCCCATACAGCAAGGAATACGTCGAGCAGCAGATTCAGAAGGGTCAAGCGATTCTGAAGGATATGGGCAGAGCTAGTTATAGACAATTAGAACAAATAAAAGAGGGCGGAAAAAAGGCTGCTGAAGTAATTGGAAGAGAAATAAAAAAAGTCGATCTTTTTCCGATTATTTGAGTCAGAGAATCAGTTGCTACGAACGGGATAGTATCATCCAGCACTTATGGTATAGAGACGATCAAGGTTGAGGATATTATACAGAGATTAAACGTGATGGTTCTGGGTCGCAGGTTGATGAGTATAAGGGTAAAGTTAGTCAGAAGACTAGCAATGAAGATATTGAAGAAACCAAAGCATGGATTATAAATAAAACCTAGCTATATGCCTTTTAATATTATGAAGAGAAAATATATTTTTTAAAATATTTTCTCTTTTTTTATCTAGAATTTCCCTTTTCCTAGAAATAAGCCGAATTTCAACCTAGTAATAAAAGACACTATGAGAAAAGGGACTAATGTAATAGTTTTGCTCTTTTTTCGGCTGAAAATAAAAAAATACATACTAATAACCTAGATTAAATTTTAGAAGTTTTTAAGTATTTATTACTGTTTTTTACAAAAAATACAAAATCTATTGACCCGTCAAAGTGAATTCACTAAACTGTAGTTGAAATAAATAAACTGTCGAATAAAGGAGATGGGAACATGTCAGGAATTATTCGTGCTACTCCAGAAGAACTTAATAGTGTAGGTGGCCAGTACGCAGTACAGAGCCAAAATGTTGAAGAGGTTATTAGACATTTAGAAGATATGAAGAAGCATTTAATTGACATCTGGGAAGGGGAAGCTAGAAACGCTTTTATTACTCAGTATGAAGAATTAAAACCTTCTTTTGTAAATATGGCTACATTATTACAAGAAGTATCACAACAACTGCAAAGTACTGCTAAAGCGCTTGCTGATGCAGACCAACAAATCGCTAGCCAAATTCGCGGTTAATGAAGTTAGGGGCGCTTCAATCAATTGAGATTTTAGCGCCTTTTTTAATGGAATATTATTTTTGACATGTTTAAAGGTGATCGCTATTTATATTCAAATAACAATTGACTTAAAAAATTATAATGGGGAAACGCTTGATCTCAGGCTTTCTAATTACTATACAATTAAAAAATTAATAGATATTGTTTGGCAGGAAAGAAGTATTTCTATGCCTCCAAGAGAAGGTTATTGGGTGAGAGTGCTAAATAAAAATACAGTTTATCCTGGTTCTAATACGCTTGAAGATAGTGAAATAATGACTGGGGATAAACTGGAGATTCTATAAAGTTAACTGTAGAAAATGAGGTTCATCGTATGGAAGAAACGAATAAGACGTATTTAGAACAACAGCTGGATGCCATTATTTCAAAAGAAGAGAATGGAGATTTTGTTTTTGTTTTTCAGCGTGCGAGATTAAAGATGCAGCATCAGCTGGAAATTCAAATGCTGGAAACGTTGGATAAACCTCTCCATAGAAAGATTGAAGAAACAGAAGATGAAGTGAAGATCACTATTCAGAAACCCTCATCTTTTTTTGATTTTAATAGAGTAAAAAAGAAAAATGCTTATGCGAGACTGGTGGCTGCTGGTCAACTCGTAAATAAAGTTGCTCATCATAGTTTAAAAAGGATAAATCTTATCACTTGTCCGGAAAATCTTATTTTTGATCAAAGTTTAACGCCGTATTTTCTTCATTACGGAGTAAATGAAAGTATTCCACCATATGAAGAAGATTCGGCTCGGCTGCTGCAAGAGGTGAAGGCTGTCACATCGGTTCTTATTGATGGGCAGTATGATTTTGAAGATTATTTAAAATATGTGGAAGTAATGAAACTTTCGGATAAAGCAAAATTAATCCAGGCAGCCGACAGTTTAGAAGAATTGTCAGAAACGTTAAAGCAATTTGTTACCGAGCTGGAAGAGAAAGAGAAACATACAGTATATTTGCCGAAGAAAAAGTGGCAAGTGCAGCGTTATGTTTTCTGGGGAACGATCATTCTTTTAATACCTGCCATTATTTATTCATTCTATTCTGTTTTATTTATTCAGCCGAAACAAGATGCATATGTAAAAGGCAATGAATATTTCTTACGTGAGAAATACAGTAATGTAATTGATGTTTTGAACCAATACAGCCCAGAAGGAATGCCCTATTCAGTACAGTATGAATTGGCTTTTTCTTATGTTTTAAATGAAGAGTTAGGAGAACTGCAAAAGGAGAATGTACAAAAAACAATTACATTGCAGACAGATCCGGATTACTTCGTATATTGGATTTACATAGGCAGAGGGATGAATAAAGAAGCGATAGATTTGGCAAGGTCTCTTGAAGACCGAGACTTGATCAGGCTTGGCTTAATAAAATATCGAGAAGATATTAAAGCAATGGATAAGTTGTCAGGAGAAGAAAAGGAAAAAGAAATAGAAGCAATTACAGAAGAATTGAAACAGTTTGAAAGAGAAATAGAAGAAGAGAGAAAGCTAGAAGAGGAAAAGAGATTAGAGGAAGAAGAGAGGATGGGACCATCAGCTCCCGAAGAAGCAGAGAGTGAACAAGAAGCTGCACCTCCAAAAGAGCAGGAAGCTAATAAGGAACAATCCCCGCAACAGCAGAATAATGGGGAACAGCCTCCAAAGGAACAGGCAGCCGATAATAAACAGCCGGTCGAAAATGTTCCAAAAGCACAGTAATGGAAAGCAGTAGCACAGGAGTTGATTTTTTTGGGTTCTTTATGGATATTTTCAGACGAGAATTATGAGCAGTATAGATTAAAAGAAGATATTGAGACGGTCACGATTGGAAATGACAGTGAGCATACGATAACAATTCAATCATTTCCTTTTGAAGGGGAAATGATTGAATTAAAGAGAGATAAAAACTCTAATAGTTTTTATATTATGAACAATGAAAACGAAATTGGTACCATTCAGCCGGAACAGCCCTTTTTCTTTTCTCTAAATGGAAAGCAGCTTGAAATTATTTATGTGGCAAGAGAAGAGAAAGAAAAGATTTATTATGTTGGCAAAGAAAATGAGATTTCAGTTTCAGCTGATGATCATGCCGTTATTTCTCGGAAGGGAGAATATGACCGGGACAGCTGGTTTACCTTCATTAAGCTGAACGGAAAATGGAAAGTAATAAATGAAAGCAATCGTCTTTTTCTAAACGGCCAAAAGTTGAGTGAAATAAAGAGCGTTGAAAATGGAGATGTAGTCAGCTGTCCCTTTATGGAAGCCATTTTTTTAGAGGAAGATTTATTGTTAATAAGAAGTGCGGATCTATTTGAATCTTCCTTGCCGGAAACATTAAATCCTACATCTGAAATGAAGAAGAAATATCCGAATTATCATAGGACACCCCGCTTAATATATGATTTGCCAAAAGAAAAAGTACATTTCTCTTTTCCAAGCCAGGAAGCAGAGGATTATAACAGAGGTCTTTGGCTGATGATTATGCCGCCGCTCGTCATGCTTATTGTTATGGGAGTTGTTTTTCTTATTCAGCCAAGAGGTATTTTTATTCTTATTTCGATCTCCATGTTTGTCATGTCTATTATTACATCAAGTGTACAGTACTTTAGGGAGCGAAAAAATAGAAAAGAAAGAAGTATAAAACGCCGCATAGTATATACAAAATATCTTGAACAAAAACGGGAAGAGCTGCAGAAGCTGTCTCATAAGCAAAGAGAAGTATTGTATTTTCACTTTCCTTCATTTGAAAAAATGAAGTATTTAACAGATCAGATTAGTGACCGGATTTGGGAAAGGGCATTTGAAAGTGAAGATTTCCTTCAATTTCGAATCGGCAGAGCCACAATTCCTTCAAGCTATGAAGTATCAGCGGGTTCGAATGATATGGCTAATCGGGAAATAGATGATCTGTTGGAAAAGTCACAGGAAATGATCCGCATATATAAGCAGGTTAAAGATGTTCCGTTAACGATTGATCTGTCATATGGAGCGATGGGGCTGGTTGGGAAGAAATCAATATTAAAAAGGGAAATTCAGCAATTAGTCGGACAGTTAGCTTTTTTTCACAGCTACCATGATATCAGATTCATTGCGATTTTTGATGAAGAGGATTATTACGACTGGGAATGGATGAAATGGCTTCCTCATTTTCAGCTTCCTTATTCCTACGCAAAAGGCTTCATTTACAATGAACAGACCCGTGATCAGCTGCTTTCCTCTATTTATCAGATGATTAGAGAACGTGATTTAGATGAACAGAAAGATAAAAAAAGATTTTCGCCGCATTTTGTGTTTATTGTGACGAATAGAAAGCTTATCGCAGAACATGTCATTTTAGAATATTTAGAAGGGAAAAATGTACAGCTTGGATTTTCTGTCCTTTTTGCTTCTGATACGAGAGAAAGCTTAAGCGAAAATCTTCATACGCTTGCAAGCTATATTAATGAACGTGAAGGTGAAATAACGATTCAAAAAGGGAAGGCTGTTCATACAGCATTCCAGTTAGATGAACATTCCCCTTCTAATAATGAGAAATTTTCAAGAATGCTTCTCTCATTGAACCATGTAAAAGGGATGAACAACTCCATTCCTGAGAGTGTAAGTTTCTTAGAGCTGCTGCAAGTAAAAGAAACACATCAATTAGAAATAGGAGCAAAATGGCTGACGAGTGAACCTTCTAAGTCTTTAGCAGCTCCTATCGGTTTAAAAGGAAGAAATGATATCGTTGAACTAAATCTTCATGAAAAAGCTCATGGACCACATGGTTTATTAGCGGGAACAACAGGTTCAGGGAAAAGTGAATTTTTACAAACTTTCATTTTATCTCTTTCCGTTCATTATCACCCGCATGAAGTCGCCTTTTTATTAATTGATTATAAAGGCGGAGGGATGGCACAGCCATTCCGAAATATGCCGCATTTACTAGGAACAATTACAAATATTGAAGGCAGTAAAAACTTTAGTGCGCGTGCACTTGCCTCTATCAACAGTGAATTGAAAAAGAGGCAGCGATTATTTGATGAATATGAAGTAAATCATATTAATGATTATATGTATCTTTATAAAGCTGGAAAAGCAAAACAAGCAATGCCTCATTTATTCTTAATCTCGGATGAATTTGCAGAGCTGAAAAATGAAGAGCCTGAATTTATTAAAGAATTAGTGAGTACCGCAAGGATTGGAAGAAGCTTAGGAGTGCATCTTATTCTTGCAACACAGAAGCCGGGTGGTGTAATAGATAACCAGATTTGGAGTAATGCCCGCTTTAAAATTGCTTTAAAGGTGCAGGATGCAAATGACAGTAAAGAAGTTTTGAAAAATAGTGATGCCGCAAATATTACTGTCACTGGTAGAGGATATTTACAGGTAGGAAATAATGAAGTATATGAATTATTCCAGTCAGCGTGGAGCGGTGCCCCTTATTTAGAAGATACAGTGGAATCGGAAGATGAAATTGCATTTGTCACAGATTTAGGTCTTATTCCAATATCGAATGTACAGCAAGTGAAGAAGAAGAAAGCGGAGCGGACAGAGATTGAGGAAGTAGTGAAGGAGATTATTAAAGTACAGCATCAATTAGAAATAGAGAAACTTCACAGCCCATGGCTGCCTCCTTTAAGATCAAGAATTTCAAGGTATGAAAGCAAAGTACAGCAAGACGGCGCATTTGCGATCGGTATAAAAGATGAGCCTGAAAAGCAAAGCCAGACAGATTATATATACGAATGGATCGATGATGGGAACATTGGTATATTCGGCTCATCCGGATACGGGAAATCAACGACAATTCTTACGTTGTTGTTAAGTTTTGCGGCAAAATATTCGCCAGAACAATTGCATTATTATCTGTTTGATTTCGGAAATGGAGCATTGCTTCCTCTCCGACAGCTTCCGCATACCGGGGACTATTTTAAATATGATGAACAGAGAAAAATCGAGAAGTTTATGCAGATGATGAAGGCGGAGCTTGATCGCCGCAAACAGTTATTTTCGGAAGCGGAAGTGAGCAATATTAAATTATATAATTCTGTTTCCAAAAATAAACTGCCGGTCATTTTTATTACGATTGATAATTTTGATTTAGTAAAAGAAGAAATGCCGGATTTTGAAGCACAATTTATTCAGGTTGTAAGGGACGGCCAGTCGCTCGGGATCTTTACAATTACTGCTGCAACAAGGATTAATTCTATTAGACAGCCGTTAATGAATAATTTAAAAACAAAAATTGTCCACTATTTAATGGATCAGTCCGAGCAGTTTGGCTTAATAGGGAGAACAAAATTTGATAATGAACCAATTCCCGGCCGGGCATTAATTAAGAAAGAGCAGACACTGTTCACACAAATGTATTTACCGGCAAATGGGGAAGATGATCTTACAATACTGGAAGAAATGAAGCAGGAAATTAAGAGTCTAAAAGAGACATATAAAAATTTCAAAAAACCGGCAAGAGTTCCGATGCTGCCGAAACGTCTTGGTCTGCGCATGTTTGTTCAGGACTATGTCGATACAGAATTAGAAAATGGCGTTATTCCTTTTGCATTAAATGAAGCAACAGTTGGAACTGTTGAAGTCGATTTAATTGCGGGCAATCATTGCCTTGTAGTCGGACAATCGAAAAAAGGAAAAACGAATGTATTGAGAGTTATGCTGGAAATGTTATTTTTACAGGAAGTAAGTGAAATTGGCGTTTTTGATGCTATTGACAGAGGGTTATCGGCATATGCATCCCATGAAAAAGTGAATTATATGAATTCAAAAGAAGGGATGGCTGATTGGTTCAACAGTATTGATGCTGTGTTGCAAGAGAGGCAGCAGCAATATGAGAACTCCATTGAAAAAGCAGTCTTTAAACCGATTATTTTTATGATTGATGGTCTTTCAAGATTCCAGCAAACTGCTGATATGACCATCCAGGATCGTGTCAGCGGTTATTTAAAAAATTACAGTCACTTAAGTTTCCACGTAATCGTGTCGGGCAATGCTAATGAATTTTCTAAAGGATTTGACAGTTTTACGTCTGAATTGAAACAAGTTAGACAAGCTGTTCTTCTGTTAAAGAAGTCGGACCAAAGCTTATATACTCTGTCATATTCAAGAAAAGAAGAAGAAATCAATCCAGGTTTTGGTTACCTTGTGAGGAATGGAAGAGAATATAAAATCCAAATACCTAATGCTAGTCAGGAGAGTAGTGAACAGTATGTCTGAAAACCAAAATGAGAAAAAGTCCATTTATCCTATTGTGAAGCTAATTAGTGTTATGGCCATCATTTTCCTGCTCCCAACTCTCTTCTTCTCTTATATAGGACATGAACCTATGAAAGTAGAGAAAAAAACGACGGAAATAGCGTCCAGAGAAATAGCGGTAGTAAATGAAGATGATGGTGCAGAATATGAAAAACAACCAATTTACTTTGGTGAGAAATTATCAGCAACATTTGGAGAAAGCTCCGAATACAATTGGTCAGTCGTTAGCCGAAGCGCGGCTGATAAAGGGTTAGAAAGCGGAAGATATGATGCCGTTATTTATTTGCCTTCTGAGTTTTCCAAAAATATTTTAACATTTAAAGAAGACACACCCCTGAAAGCGAATGTGAAATATGTTGTCCAGTCTAATTTAGATGCCAGAAATCGTGAAAAAGTCCAAAAGGAATTAGAAATTAGCAAAAATAAGATGAATAGTACGATTTCGACTCTTTATTGGAGCTATGTTTCAAAATCCGTTAATGATCTTAGAAAGAAATTTGATGGTATTGTTGAAAAAGAAGTTGCCTTCCAAACGACAATGTATTCTTTTTATAATCCCAATTCTAAGAAGCTGACAGGTGAAATCGACCAGCAGAAGAAAATGCTTGAAGCACTGCAGGAGTCAGCAAAAAATATACATTCAACGACAGCTGAAACATTAACGGAGCGAAATAAGACGAAAGAAGAAATTAAAACTTTTTTAGGAAATTTAAATAAGTATAAAGAATATCAAGAAAAACAAGCAGAACTGTTTGCTTTAACAGATCAGGAAAATCTGAGATTAGTAGATATATATACGAATGAATTTAATGAAAGAATAAACACTGGTATACAAAAGGTTGCTGGTGTACCGACCGATGAGAATCCAGAAACGACGTTAAATGGCGAGGAAATTAAGAAGAATATCGATTTAATTGAAGAAAATATGACAAAGACAAATGATTCATTATCAGCGATGTACAAGCTGTTAAGTGAATCAGCTGGAAATGATAATTTTGAAGGCTTCCTTAAGAATCAAAAGGAATTGATGGAACAGTATAAACAGACAGAAATTAATAATGAAATGAAAGAATTAGAGAAAAGCATATTCGCCAGCGTAGAAAAGCTGACGAAAGAACAACAGAATAATGAGGAAGAACAAACACCAGGAGAGGGGGGAATTACTCCTCCAGAGGAACTGCCTGAACTCGAAACTCCTGGTGATATACCAGAAGTGTCAACAGAAGTTAGAGAACCTATGGAAATTCCAGCTACTGAAGACAATTCGGTGAGTGTGGAGACATTAGTAACAGAGCTTAATAGTTTAAAAGAAAGCATCACTCAAATGAAAACTCCAGAAAATGAAGAACTATCTAAAAAAGTTGACAGTCATATTGAAAAGCTGGAAAAAGATATTCAAGCTTTAAAAGAAAACTCAACTGGTTCTGGACAAATAGAAAAAGAATACAATGATATTCTTGAGCAAAATAAAGCATTGGCAGAAGCGTTAAGCCTGCTGGAGAAAAATCTTGAATTGCTTGAGTCCAATAATAAAGCTTTAGAAGAATATAATAAACAATTAATAGAGCTAGGGAAGTTAGATGAACAGGGGAAAGCGTTCCAGTTCTTAATTGGAAAAATCAATAAAGTAGAAGAAACTATTTTAAACTCGAAATTTTTAACATATAGCACTAAATCTGAATTAAGTAAAAAATTCGAAGCTACTATCTTAAATACAGATTTAAGTGAGCTTCTGGAGTACTATTTATATTTAGCTAAATACAGAGCTGAATTAGAGAAGCTTGAAAAACATGATAGTGAATTTTTAAATGAATGGTTAAAAAATCAGCAAAAAACGACTGAAATGAAAGGGGCATTGGATTCCATTCAGGCGGAATCAGAACAAGCCTTAACAAATATTACAGCTTCAACAGAAGGAATAGAGGCTGTAAAAAATGCTGTTACACAAACAGATGAAAATATTACAAAACAGCAGGAAGCAATTGTTGCTTTATTAACTGAGTTAGAAGGAAAGACATCTGATTTAACAAATAAATTCAATGAGGAAAGACCGTCACTTGAAGTAGATCAGTCTCCGGTAACTGACTTACATGGGGATATGGTTCTAACTATTCAAGAGGGTACGCTTCATGATATGAAGTTTATTTCGGAGCTTGTTGAATCACTGGCCGATCGTCAAAGCTCTGTAACAGATTATACAAATGAGCTTCAAAGCAAAGTAGGTTCAGTCCAAAATAAAGCTGATGAATTAAATAATAAATGGGCCAAAAATGTAGTCGTTACGAAAAAGGTCAAAGGAGATATATATGATCTTTTAAATAATACATTGGTTGATGACCAGTATAATTCATATGTATACGATTATTTATCAAACCCGGTAAAAGTAAGTGGGAACGTCCCAATGGAGAAATCAGTAGAGGTTGTTAACACTCCGCCGGTTGTCATGCTTATTATCATTATGATCAGCGGTCTATTAATCGGATTTTTCCTTCATTACTATTCGTACTTGCCGCTTGCTGCTCATTTGCCGATATTCCTTTTAGTGAATTTAATCGTAGGAATTATTATTAGTATATACGGATTGAAAATTTATCCGCTCGAAGATATTCAAGCGATGAAATGGTCCATTTTTACGATACTATTATTATTCCTTTGCACGAGCATCGTTCGATTAGCGTTTTATATCGGACCGTTTGTCGGATGGATTGTTTCTATCTTGTTAACTGTTTATTTCCTTACACCGTTACTGGATTTAGTTAATCCTAATTTTGCTTTTGAACATCCGGTTTCACAAACATATATGTCACTGCAGTATGGAACACAATCGGCGTTTTACCCGGCTGTCGTTATCCTTTCGATAGGAATTATACTGACACTGTCCATACCGTATATTGTAAATATCATTCGTACAAAAGATGAGGATGAACATGCGGAAGCTTAAAATTCTGCTTCTTGTTATTTCTTGCGTCATTTTCCAGCAAGTATTAATAGATAAAGCAGCGGCAGAAGAAGAGATCGATGTGGAACCAAATGAGTACGAAGAGAAGAAAATTGATTTAGATACGAAATATTTTCATGATTCCTCGTTATTAAAGCGGAAGAAGCAATTGCCAGAGGAACTGAAAAAAATAACTTTTACGAAAAAAGACCAGACATTTTATGAGGATGTAAAAGAAAGCTTATTTACTAAAGAAACAGAAATAAACAATACAGTAGAGGCAAAGGTAGCACAGCTTCAGCTGTTTACAGCTGTAAATGCTAATTTTCTAGCAAATGATGATACGGAAACAGAAGAAAAAGGTAGAAGTTCCCATTATTTTCTAATACTCCTTATTGGAGTAGCGGTTATTTGTATGGCTATCTTGTTCTTTGTTATCATTCCGAAATTGAAGTTAACAGAGGGGAAGATAAAGTGAAGAAAAGGTGCTGGCAAACCCGCCAAGCACCTTTTTAAATTAGTAATTAGCATATTGTGAATATAAAGTAATTATGATACATTTAAACTACCTAATTGTGCGTCTAAATGGAGGTGTACTATATGCATACAGCTTTACTCATTCTGCTTATTTTAGTTTCTGTTTCATTAGTTATTGTTGTTTTATTACAATCAGGAAAAAGTGCAGGTCTTTCAGGTGCTATTTCAGGTGGAGCCGAACAGCTTTTCGGAAAGCAAAAAGCACGTGGACTTGATTTAGTATTACACCGTTTAACAGTTGTCCTAGCTGTCTTATTTTTTGTTTTAACGATTGCAGTTTCTTATTTTGGCGTTTAATAAGAGTGATACAAAAGGTCTGAGTATATATCAGGCCTTTTTTAATTTTTTAAATAGAAAATGTGTAAATTTGTTAAACTAATAAGTAGGAATATATATTGAAGGAGAAATAAGAATGAAAAGAGTATTACCAGAACCATTTACGTTTGAAGGTGGAGAAAAGGCAGTATTGTTATTGCATGGATTTACAGGAAATACAGCGGATGTGAGAATGCTGGCCCGATTCTTAAATGATAAAGGATATACATGTCATGCACCCCAATATAAAGGACATGGTGTACCGCCAGAGGAACTTGTTCGTACAGGTCCTGAAGATTGGTGGAAAGATGTGGAGGAAGGCTATCAATTTTTAAGGGATAAAGGCCATGAAAGCATCGCGCTTGCAGGTTTATCATTAGGCGGGGTTTTTTCTTTAAAATTGGGTTACACTGTACCAATAAAGGGAATTGTTACAATGTGTGCCCCAATGTATTTAAAAAGCGAAGAAACGATGTATGAAGGTGTACTTGAGTATGCTAGAAATTATAAGAAGTTTGAAGGGAAATCCCCTGAACAAATAGAAGAAGAAATGAAACAATTTGCACCGATGAATACATTAAAAGCTTTGCAGCAATTAATGCAGGATGTGCGTAATAATATTGATATGATTTATGCGCCGACTTTCGTGGCACAGGCCCGCCATGATCAGATGATTAACCCAGATAGCGCAAATATTATTTACAATGAAGTGGAATCAGTAAAAAAAGAATTGAAATGGTATGAAGAATCAGGACATGCTATTACGCTCGATAAAGAACGTGACAAGCTTCATGAAGATGTATATCAATTTTTTGAAAGCCTTGATTGGTAAGTTGAAAAGGAGGTTAAAGAATGGAAAAAGAAATAGAAAAGCATATTGAAAAACTGCTCGCTTTTATGAGAGAAGAAACATATAAACCTTTAACGGTTCAGGAGCTGGAGGAAGCTTTTGGCATTGAAGATTCAGGGGACTTTAAAGATTTTGTAAAAGCGCTCGTCCAAATGGAAGACGAGGGTCTTGTTGTAAGAACAAGAAGTAATCGTTATGGTTTGCCGGAAAAAATGAATCTGTTAAAAGGAAAGCTTATAGGTCATGCGAAAGGATTTGCATTTGTTGATCCTGAAGATGCATCGCTTGATGATATTTTTATCCCGCCAACAGAACTTAATAATGCAATGCATGGTGACACTGTTTTAGTTCGTATTAATAATCGCGAGTCGCAAGGAAGCCGCCAGGAAGGCACAATTGTAAGAATATTAGAACGCGGTGTAAAACAAGTTGTCGGTACATATACGGAAAGCAAAAACTTCGGTTTTGTTATCCCGGATGATAAGAAGTTTGCAAATGATATTTTCATTCCGAACAGTGGGAAAAAAGGTGCAGTAGAAGGACATAAGGTTGTTGTAAAACTAACAACATATCCTGAAGGCAGAATGAGTGCTGAAGGGGAAGTTATTCAAATTTTAGGACATAAAAATGATCCTGGCGTTGATATTTTATCTATTATTCATAAGCATGGTCTTCCGGGTCCTTTCCCTGATGATGTTTTAAAACAGGCAAATGATGTGCCGGACACGATTAAAGAAGAAGATATTAAGAATCGCCGCGATCTTAGGAATGAAGTAATTGTAACGATTGACGGGGCAGATGCGAAGGACCTTGATGATGCGGTTACAGTAACGAAGCTTGAAAATGGGAATTATAAGCTTGGTGTCCATATCGCAGATGTAAGCCATTATGTAACGGAAAATTCACCGATTGACAAGGAAGCATTAGAACGGGGAACGAGTGTTTATTTAGTCGACCGGGTTATTCCAATGATTCCGCATCGTCTGTCAAACGGAATTTGTTCCTTAAACCCTAAAGTCGACCGTTTTGCTTTATCATGCGAAATGGAAGTGAATGAGGAAGGGACAGTTGTAAAACACGAGATTTTTGAAAGTGTTATAAAGACGACAGAGAGAATGACTTACTCTGATGTAAATAAAATTTTAGCGGATAAAGATGAAGATGTCCGTGCTAAATATGAAAGTCTCGTTCCTATGTTCGAACTAATGGGAGAACTTGCTGATGTTCTGCGTACAAAAAGGATGAACCGTGGTGCAATCGATTTTGATTTTAAAGAGGCGAAAGTATTAGTTGATGATGAAGGTAAGCCGCATGATGTTGTGTTAAGGGAGCGTTCTGTTGGCGAACGTTTAATTGAGGAATTTATGCTTCTTGCGAATGAAACAGTGGCTGAACATTTCCATTGGATGAATGTCCCGTTTATCTACCGAATTCATGAAGATCCTAATCTTGAAAAATTACAGCGTTTCTTAGAGTTTATTACAAACTTCGGCTATACGGTAAAGGGAACGGCAAATTCTATCCATCCAAGAGCATTGCAGCAAATTATTGAAGAAGTAGCAGGAAAGCCGGAGGAAATGGTTATTTCTACTGTTATGCTCCGTTCGATGAAACAGGCGAAATATGATCCTGAAAGCTTAGGGCATTTCGGGCTTTCAACTGAATATTATACACATTTCACATCACCAATCCGCCGTTATCCGGATTTAATCGTTCACCGTCTCATTCGTACGTATTTAATCGAAGGAAAAGTCAATGAAGAGACAAGAGCGAAATGGGCAGAAAGATTAGCGGATATTGCTGAGCAAGCATCAAAAATGGAGCGCAGGGCGGTTGATGCTGAACGTGAGACAGATGATCTGAAGAAAGCCGAATATATGCTTGATAAGATTGGTGAGGAATACGATGGTATTATCAGTTCGGTTACGAACTTTGGAATGTTCGTTGAATTACCGAATACAATTGAAGGACTTGTACATGTCAGCTATATGACAGATGATTATTACCGCTATGATGAACGTCATTATGCCATGATTGGTGAACGTACTGGTAATGTGTACAGAATCGGTGATGAAATAACAGTTCGTGTTGTAAATGTAAATAAAGACGAACGTTCTGTTGATTTTGAAATTGTCGGTATGAAAGGTACAAGAAGACCGATAAAAGACCGACCGACAGTTATTAAAGTCGATAAAAAGCGCGGGAAGCCGGAAGGTAGCGAAAACGGCAAAAGCAATGATGAATGGTCAACACGCCCGCCGCGTAAGAAGAAAAAGAAACATTATGAAAATGCGCCAAAAGCGAAAAGAAAGAAAAAGAAACGTTAATACCAGGAAGCCAATTGTTGGCTTCCTTCCTCCCTTTTTGTTAAAATAGAACCTATCTCTTATTCTGAAAGGGGGAAACCTCATTGCCAAAAGGTATGGGAAAAGTCGTTGCACAAAATAAAAAAGCAAATCATGATTATTTTATTGAAGATACATATGAAGCTGGAATTGTACTTCAAGGAACAGAAATTAAGTCTATCCGTAACGGCCGGGCAAACTTAAAAGACTCCTACGCAAAAGTAGAACGTGGAGAAGTTTATTTACATAATATGCATGTAAGTCCGTATGAGCAGGGAAACCGTTACAATCACGAACCGCTTCGTACGAGAAAGCTTTTGCTTCACAAAAAGGAAATAAGTAAACTGATTGGAATGACGAAAGAAGAAGGGTATGCACTCGTTCCATTGAAAGTTTATTTGAAAAATGGCTATGCGAAAGTTTTAATTGGACTCGGTAAGGGTAAAAAGAAATACGATAAGCGGGAAGACCTCAAGAAGAAAGAAGCAAAGCGTGATATTGAGCGTGCATTCCGTGAACGTCAAAAGGAATAGAGTTATATCCTAAAAAATAACAATTGCAAACTTGTCTATTTCTGATATAATAAGTTTATAAGTTAATTAAACAATTTAATAAGCAAGTTAAGCTTTAGCTTTCTCCCGTATACCCTTAAGTGGCAATATGCGGCTTTATAATGGGGACGTTACGGATTCGACAGGGATAGTTCGAGCTTAGGTTGCGAGCCGAAGGGATCGTCTTCGTTAAAACGTCAAAGCCAATAATAACTGGCGAATCTAAACAAAACTTAGCTTTAGCAGCTTAATAACTGTTTAAGGCTGTTCCTCCCTCCATCGTCCATGTGGTAGGGTAAGGGACTCACTCTTAGTGGACTACGCCTGATTCCTCCGTCTGGGGATGAGGGAAGAGATTAATCAGACTAGCTGCTCGGACGCCCGTCGGTAGGCATAAGAGTTAGCGAAATTTAAATATATCGACTACGCTCGTAGACGCTTAAGTGCCGATATTTTTGGACGAGGGTTCGACTCCCTCCGTCTCCACCAAATATGAATTTGGTGGTTTTTATTTTGTCTTTTTTAGATAAATCGCTGATAAAGAGGGAAATTCGCCGATATAATTGTGAAATCGCTGATAAAATGGAATTTTCGCTGATATTCTTAAAAATGTATTGATTATTTGAGAATGGTAGAGGAATTTCGTCGTTTTAAGCGAAGTATGTCATGAATAAGTATATAGGAGTGACAATGTGATTATAAAAAAGCATGAGCAGCCTCTCTACTTGCAGCAGCTTGAGGCTTTATTACGGCGATTGCCATGTGAACATCGGAAGAGAGCGCAAATACAAGAAGCATATAATAAAAGTATTGCTGGATACAAAGGAGAACAATCGTTACAATTTCCTCTCAGTTACCTTAGAGAAGACCAATACCTCATTTTTTATGACCTTCGTTTAAGTAATGGAGCATATTTCTTTCAACTTGACACCCTCATACTATCTAAAAAATATTTTCTTATTATTGAAGTGAAGAATATAACAGGTACTCTATATTTTGATTTAGAGCTCAATCAATTAATTCGCTCAGCAGATAACAAAGAAGAGGCATTTCCAGACCCGCTAGCTCAAGTTTCTTACCAGCGTATTCAATTGGGGCTTTGGTTAGAGAAACTTGGTTTTACTGGAATTCCAATTGAAACTTTAATCGTTATTGCCAATACCCGTTCTGTTATCAAAGTATCAAATAAAACTTGCGACCTTTCTCAAAAAATTATCCACAGTCAAATTATCCCGATTAGAGTAAATGAATTAGATAAAACTTATTCAATTGAAAGTTTGGCTATGAATAACCTTCATTTTCTTGCAAAACAAATGCTTAGTAAGCATATTCCTCTAAGACAAAATATTCTCAAACGTTTTCAAGTTCACGCTTCTGAATTATTAAACGGTGTTCAATGTGACTATTGTTTAAAGCTTCCGATAGAAAGAATTCACGGGAGTTGGCTATGCAAGGTTTGTATGAAGACTTCTAAAAATGCCCATATAAAGGCATTGAAGGATTATAGTTTATTAATAGATACGACTATTAATAATAAAGAGGGCAGACATTTCCTAAAGGTTTCTTCCGAAGATGTGGTGAAAAGATTATTTCAAACTATTCCACTTGAAGCTGAAGGGATGAATAAGGGAAGAAGATATAAGTTGCTATTTGATATACTGAATAATTTTAGAAATTAAAAATAAATTCAGTGATCTGACTTGAAAATAATGATTTAGATTATTATGCATTGATTGTCTATTTTCTTTCGTTTGATGTTGATTAAAAAAGAACGGGATTAATAAAATAGCCATCGTCAAAGCTTGAATAACGGCTTTTTTCAGTTATTTATTTTAATTTAAAAAGGAACTTCCCAAAATAGCGAAGTTCCTTTCTAAAACTAGCTTTCTTAAATTTTTTTTACTTCAATATAATGAATTTGATGTCCATCAATTTCAAATATTTTAAATGCATATCCTTCAGCTTCCACTATTGAATTCATTTTGGCATCGAAATTTTTTGTTAAGAACCAGCCGCCTATTGTATCAACTTCTTCTTCAAATAAGCTTGTTCCTAATAAATGATTGACATCTGTAATAAGTAATTTAGCGTCTAAGATAAAATGGTCTTCATTTAATTTTCGGATCTCAGGCACTTCATCTTCATCAAATTCATCTCTTATCTCTCCAACAATTTCTTCAATTATGTCCTCAACTGTAACTAAACCGGATGTTCCGCCATATTCATCAATTAATATAGCTAAGTGGACTCTTTCTTTTTGCATTTTTACTAATAAATCATGAATAGGTATCGTTTCAATAACACAAATGACAGGATTTATAAAATCTTCTATGTTTAATTTATTTTCTTTGTCTTTATTCATTACACTAGCTACGAGGAGTTCTTTAGCGTTAACAAACCCTAAAATAGTATCTTTATCACCATTTATTACTGGATATCTAGTATAGTTTTCTGATGTAACTGTATCCATGATTTGGCTAAATGTGTCGGTAACAGAAATACTTACTAGTTCAGTCCGAGGTGCCATAATTTCTCTAGCTATTCTCTCATCAAATTCGAAAATATTATTTACATACTTTAATTCATTTTTATTAATTTCTCCGCTTTTATAGCTTTCGGATAATAAGATACGTAACTCTTCTTCAGAATGGGCTAATTCATGTTCTGAAGCAGGTTTCAAACCGAATAATCCGACAAGAAAGCGAGCGGAACCATTAAGGAACCAAATAAATGGGTACAAGATTCTGTAAAACCATATAATTGGACGCGCGCATAAAAGGGTGATAGTCTCTGCTTTTTGAATAGCAAGTGTTTTAGGAGCAAGTTCTCCAACTACAACGTGTAAGAATGTTGCGATAGTAAAAGCGATCCCCAATGTTAATATATGCGAAGCCGACTCGCTCAAGTTAAAGTACTCAAACAAAGGATGCAAAATGATCTCAAATGTTGATTCTCCAACCATCCCGATTCCTAATGCGGTAACAGTTATTCCTAGTTGGCAGGCTGATAAATATTCATCTAAGTGTGTAACCACTTTTTTAGCAGCTGTTGCGCCTTTTTTCCCTTCAAAGATAAGCTGATCGACTTTAGAAGCACGTATTTTTACGATTGCAAACTCTGTTGCTACGAAAAATGCGGTTAAAGCGATTAATAATACAAATATAATTAAATTTATAGTGGTCAATAAGTAGTCTTACTTAAAGTAAGACATACACCTCCTTAAGTGGTAAATAATTTATTCTTCTTCGTTATTTCCCTGTAAAAAGATCATTACAAACTTAATTAATTCAAATAATGCCATTAAAGCTCCAGCTACATATGTTAAGGCCGCTGCATTTAGTACTTTTTTAACGCCTTTTTCTTCGTCGTTATATAAGATACCTTCAGCGAGCATTAAACTTTTAGCTCGTTTACTTGCGTCAAATTCAACAGGTAATGTAACTAATTGAAATGCTACTGCAGCGGAGAAGACAAGAATTCCTATCCCTATCAGAGAAAATTGCTGTAATAACATTCCTCCGATAAATAAAAAGGGAGCAATACCCGACGCAATATTAGCTACCGGAAAAATACGATGTCTAATAACGAGGGCAGGGTAGGCTTGCTGATGTTGAATAGCGTGTCCTACTTCATGTGCGGCAACAGACACGGATGCAATAGAGTGACCGTAATATACGGATTCAGATAATCGAACCACTCTGTTAATTGGATCATAATGATCAGAAAGTGTACCAGGTACTACTTCAATTGGGATATTGCTTAGCCCGTTACTGTCGAGAATTCGGCGTGCTGCTTCTGCACCGGACAAACCAGTCCGTGTTGCAACCTCAGACCACTTTTTGAAATTTCCTTTTACTTTAAATTGTGCCCATATTGAGATACCTAAGGCTAAAAAAATAAGAAAATCCATAGGGTGAAAAATCATAGCTGTTTAAAACCTCCGAAAGTTAATTGAGTAATAATAATAAAGTTTGAATTAATGATAGACTTTCATGTGAAACATGCTTCTTTACATATTCTTGATTCATTGAATCATGTTTACCGAGCTGGTCTAAAATTTGTGAGACATCTTTCTCTAAGCCTTTAATTTTTAATCTTAATTCCAGAACATCAATTTCTTCTGAATCTTCGTCTATTAGTTTCTTTTTAATCTCTTCTAATGACATACCACTATTTTTACAGTTTTCTATGAAATGTAGGCGCTCAATTGCAGAGTGATCATAGTAACGGTAATTTGAAGAGGAACGTTCCACTTTTAATAGACCAAGATTTGTATAATAATCGATTGTTCTCTTTGTAAGATTTGATAACTCTGCTAATTCTCCAATTTTTAATTTCTCTTTCCCAATTTTATTCCTCCAAACTGTAACGTGATAGTTATAAATTAATTATATTTTTTTTAAACAAATAATAAAACTATTAATCGGTAAATATAACAAAAAATTCACATTTAACAATTATTCAATTACTGTCTAATAGGACCTTTCAATTTTTATAAGGGATTACCTTGACATTGATAATGGTTATCAGTTAAATTAAAGTAAGTGATAATCATTATCAATTGATTTGTGTAATGCCAGAAGATTAAAAGAAAGGAAGGAATGACTAAATGAAAAACATGCACCATCTAGTCTCGGTGAAGACGATGACTGACTACCATTTAGAGTCGTTTATAAGATGTCCTTATAAATTTTATTATCAATATATTGTATCAGCCAACTTCCACCAAGTAAGATGGAGGCAGGCAGTTCAATTCATTGTTAATCAAGTTGTTCAAAAATATTATCAGCTCCCATTACATACGAGAAATAAAATAAACATATTAAAATTGATTGATAAATATTGGAAGGGTATAGATTTAAACTATTTTGAATCAAAAATCGATTATTATATTATTTTAGCAAAAACGACCGATCATTTACTTCAGTTTTTAATGACAGATAACGGCCCAAAGCCGCCGTTATTTCTATATGAAAAGCTGAATACATATATTGAAGAATTAGAGACTCAACTTTCAGTTACTTTTGAATTAGCAGAATGGTCAACAGATTCCTTTATCATAAAAAAATATCTTATAGAAGCAGATGAAGAAATGACCAAGTTATATAATTATTTAATTGTTGTATTTTCAAATCAAGCATTCGGCAAATTACCTGAAAAGATTGAGATTATTACACTGTTAGAAGGCAAAAGGTACACTTACTTTCCAAAAAATGATGATGTGAAAAAAGGAATCATTTATTTGAAACATATGAAATCTCTTTTACAACATCCAGATGGCTATATAAAAACAAATTTATTAAGAGAATGTATGAGCTGTCCTTTTACACAAAGATGTAAAGAGAGTTCTAATGAATTTGAAGAGGTCCATAAATTAACAAACAATTTATTACATTAACTGTGTCAGAAATTTTAACCGCAATATGATCAGAATATTGCGGTCATTTTTATTTTTCCAGAATAAATGAATTTAAATTCAAGTGGGAAAAGCAAAATGTTATCCCCCACACATAAACTAAAGAATGGGGTTTTCATTAGTCCGTTATAAAAATAAAGGTGGGATAGCATGCCAGCCATTAATGGTTCAGCCTTTTTGGAGCGGATTCGTCAGCTGCAAGCTGAGATTTGGATCGATGGTCAAAAGATAAAGGGAAATATTTGTGACCATTATGCATTTAAAGGGGTACTAAAAAGTAAAGCAGCCTTATTTGATTTACAGTTAACAAAGGATTTTATGACATATAAATCACCGTTAACGGGGGATAGAGTCGGGACATCTTATTTACAGCCGCGGACAAAAGAAGATTTAGAGAAAAGGAGGCTGACTACGCAGGAATGGGCTAAAACATCAGGCGGTATGATGGGGAGATCTCCGGATTATATGAATGCTGGGGTTATGGCGTTAGGATCAGCATGGGAATGTTTTGAGAATAAAGAGCATTTTGGGCAAAATATAAAAAAGTTGTATGAGCATGCGAGGGAGAACGATATAACATTTGCTCATACATTTGTTAACCCGCAAGTAAATCGTTCGATAGGTTATTTTGATGACGATGAGGCTGAGCCTATTTCCGCCAGAATTGTAGAAACGAACAGTAGTGGACTTATAATAAAAGGTGCACGTTTATTGGCGACACAAGGTGGAATTACAGATGAATTATTAGTTTTGCCAATTGGAGGTAATTTCATTGAAGAATCATTTATCTATGCATTCTCGATTCCAAGTAATACTCCCAACTTAAAATTTATATGCAGAGAGCCGTTTTCCTGTAGTAATTCCGTATTCGATCATCCTCTGGGTTCCAGATTTGAAGAAATGGATACTATTGTTGTATTTGATAATGTGTTAGTTCCATGGGATAGGGTATTTTTATATAATGATTATAATATTGTAAATAAAATGTATGAAGAATCAAAATTTTATCCTTTTCTCCTTCATCAAGCAGTAGCAAGGCAAGTAATAAAAACAGAATTTCTTTTAGGTGTCGCACAATTAATAGTCAACACAATTGATATTAGCGGATACCAGCATGTAAAAGAGAAAGTGAGCGAAATCATTATCGGATTTGAAACGATGAAGGCGCTCTTACTAGTATCAGAAATAGAGGCAAAAGAAGATAAGAGAGGGATCATGCTGCCAGGCTTAAATCCGCTTTACACAGCTATTAGTACTTTTCCGAAGTTATATCCGAGGATAGTGGAGATTTTGCATCTTCTTGGGGCAAGCGGATTAATTTCCATTCCTACAGAAAAGGATTTTAATTCAGACATAAAAGGTGATTTGCATCATTACTTACAAGCAGCTTCCGGTGATGCACAAATGAGAACAAAGCTTTTTAGATTGGCATGGGATATAAGCACAAGCTCATTTGGAGGAAGACAGACCCTATATGAGAGATTCTTCTTTGGTGATCCGGTAAGGCTTAATACAAGCTTATATAATAGTTATTCAAGAGAGAATGCAATAAAATTGGCAAAATCTCTATTAGATACAGAATGAAATGTTTGTAGAATAACATTCTTTTATTAATAATGGAGATAGGATAAAATAATATTTAACCATTTACGAGGCTGCCAGCTTCGTATTTTTAATTTTATAATAAAGTGAAACTTCCATCAGTGGGGGGTTTTTTCATCTCCCCACTAACTTCTTCGAATTCTCAGAACATTGAAGTGGGAGTCTTACTGCCCGTTAAGGCTGGCATAAAAGAATAGGAGGGCCATTTTGAATAAAAAAGTTTTTCTGCTAGCATTTATTACAATTATAATATGGGGTTCTACATTTGCTGCTATTCGAGCAAGCCTGCAAGGCGGTTATTCCGCAGGACATTTAGTACTTATTCGTTTCCTTATCGCATCAAGTATTTTTCTCATCTACGCTTTATGGCCTGGTGTTCAGTTTCAGCTGCCGAAAAAAGAGGATGTAATTAAGATTTTAGCACTTGGATGGGTCGGTATTAGCATTTATCATATTGGTGTAACATTCGGGGAATTAACAGTAGAGGCAGGCACTGCTGGAATGATTATCGGTTCGGCTCCTGTCTTCACATCCTTGATTGCTGTCATCGTATTAAAAGAAAAGCTTGGTCTGTTTGGATGGGCAGGTCTATTTGTCGGATTTATCGGTATTATTCTTATTACGATAGGAACGACAGGTCAATCTTTTCATATATCTGAAGGAGCTTTATTCATGCTGCTTGCGGCTGTGGCAACATCCGTATTTTTTGTTTTTCAAAAGCCGTTATTCAGTCGTTATAAGCCAATTGAGTTGACTGCCTATTTTACCTGGGCTGGTACATTGCCGTTTTTCATTTTCTTTCCCGGACTTTTTGAAGATATTCAGCATGCTACAATCGAGGCTCATTTATCAGCGATTTACGTTGGGATTTTCCCGGCAGCAATTGCATATGTTATGTGGGCTACAGCATTATCTCTGGGAAAAGCGAGTTCTGTAACGAGTATGATGTACGTAGAACCAGTCATTGCAATCTTTGTCGCATGGCTTTGGCTTCGTGAATGGCCAAGCACTCTTTCTCTTATAGGCGGGATTATCGCAATTTCAGGTGTAATTATCGTTAACTGGTTAGGGAGCAGAACAAGCTATGTCACTGGATAATGGGGAAAGGTTTCCTTTTAAAAGGAAAACCTTTCTTACTTTTGTAAAAGTTTATCTTTTTCAATAGGAATCTTCACTTCTAAATCTTTTCGTGTAACTGGATTTATTCCCCTTACATGAATATAAAGGTCGTCTGTTAATGGTGTTTCATATTGCTTTTCATATTTTTTATTTTTAAAAGAGTACTCAGATGATTCTATAAACGCCTTTCTACTTTTTCCCTGTTCCATATCCTCCCTCCTTTCAATAATTAGACGAGAATAGGTTATAAAACTATTCAATTTATTATTTACAGGTAAATAATAGTCTAAAATACTTATTTTTGTATTTTTTCCTTATTATTAAAGTAGTATAATAGTCTTACTTGTACTTTTGAGAGGAGTTGGAAATATGAGATGATAAAAAACTTTAGAATATACCTTACATTAATAATGATTTCGTTTTCAGTGCTTATCTCTTTATCGGTAGCATTTATCGACCAAGTTAAGGTAAAAAGACATTTAATTGAAGAGCATAATATAAAACTTCAGCTAGTAGAGGATACTATTTTGAATTCCTTACATACTATTGATAAAGCTTATAATATGTTTGATAAAGAAACGACGGAAAAGATGAGGCAGTACTCAGAAGCATTGCTTTCACTTTATAAAACTAATTCGAATTTTGATATGTGGGATTTTGATGCACTTAAGGAAAAGTTCGGAATGGATGTTTTTATTATAAATAAAGAAAATATTATTACTCATAGCAGTTTAAAAGAAGACATTAATCTTGATTTTAAATCATGCTGTGATTCCTTTTCTAAACTTTTGGATATGCGCAGAAATGGGGAAACCTTTGTTTATGATGGTATGGATCTTCACCAGAAAAGTGGGGAATTCAAAAAATACAGCTATATGCCTACACCGGATCATAAATACATAATTGAGTTAGGGGTTTCACTTAGTAATAAAGAAATATTAAATGAATTTAATTTTACGGATGTAATTGACAGTTTAGAAAAACAGTATACATCTGTGGATGAAATCCATGTGTATGTTCCTGATGGTTTTATTTTAGGAGAAAAAATAAAGAATGGGGAAATTGTGAAGCTGTCAAAGCAAAAAGAAAAAGTATTTAGAAATGTTGTGAAAAGTGGAAAAGAAGAGGAATTTACAGGGATATTAAATGGAAAAGAAACTAATTTTCGTTACATTCCTTATGAGTATTATACGGACAATGGTTCAATGACTCACCGAATTGTTGAAATCGCTTACAATAAGGGGGAATTGAATTCGGTATTAAATGATTACCGAAAAGATTTCCTTATACATTTATTCATTATTCTAACTGCGGCTATTATTCTTTCATTCATTATTGCCCGTATTGTTGCAAGACCGATGTACCTCGCATTCCATGACAGTTTAACAGGATTAAAAAATAGAGCGGCATTTGAACAGACATTAAAAGGCTTACTTAGAAGAAGAGAATCGAATGTTGCTTTAATGATGGTTGACCTAGATAATTTTAAATTAGTAAATGATAAGCTCGGTCATGGTAAGGGAGATGTTTTATTAACAGTCACAGCGAAAGTTATTCAAGCCTGTGCCGGCAAGCAAAATCTAGCTGCAAGACTGGGAGGGGATGAGTTTGCTATTATTTTTTCGAATACTAACATGGAAGAAATTATTAGCATCTCAAATAAACTGATTGCAGAAATGAATAAATTATTATTGCCGGAATGTGATTTAAGAAAGGTTGATGTTACAGTTAGTATAGGAATTGCTTTTGCAAATGATGATGATAATATGCAGATGCTTTATGAAAAAGCAGATACTGTTTTGTATGAATCAAAAAGAAAAGGCAAAAATCAGTATCAAATCTATGCCTAGTTTCTCATTAGGAAGAATAAGGCCAAATAAAATTTGAATAATCACAAAACTTGACGCAATTTTTAGATTATGCTTAATTGACTAATGGAATAAAAGAGCTTAAAATATTAGATAGAATTTAATAGATTCCCGTGGTGAAATCATGGACTTGAGTTATTTCGAGAACAGGTTTACAATTGGAATCGAAGCGTTTTTATAAGTATTATATATAGAGAACAAAGATAAAAAAAGGAGCGTTTGTACAGATGGGTTATCCTAAAGATTTATTATCAAGCAGATCAATTATTAAGCATGGTTTATATGCATTAATCGCACCTGAAGGACTAGTGAACAATGTTGTTCCTGGATTTGAAAACTGCATTATTTCAATTTTAGGTTCACCTAAGCTTGGAGCAAGCTTTGTTGATTACATTATCACAATGCAAGACGGCGGGAAAAATGCTGAAGGTTTCGGCGGACAAGCAGATGTAGAAACATTTGTTTATGTTATTGAAGGTAAAGTAAAAGCTAAAGCAGACGAGCAAGAGTTTGAATTAAAAGATAGCGGATACTTATACTGCCCACCTGGAACAACTATGTATTTAGAAAATATTGCTGAAGGTGACTCTAGAGTATTCCTTTACAAACAAAAATATCGTCCGCTTGAAGGCAAAAAACCATGGGTTTACTCAAGCCATTCAAACGATATTGAATATAGAGATTATGATGATATGCATAATGTACACATTAAAGACTTATTACCAACGGATATCGATTTCGATATGAACTTCCATATCCTTTCATTCGATCCAGCAGCATGCCATCCATTTATCGAAACACATGTACAAGAGCATGGCGCATACCTTCTATCAGGAGAAGGAATGTACAACCTAGATAATGAGTGGATTCCAGTGAAAAAAGGCGATTACATTTTCATGGGTCCATACGTACAACAAGCAGGTTACGCAGTAGGAAGAGAGCCATTAACTTATGTTTACTCTAAAGACTGCAACCGCGATGCAGAATTAAAATAATTTTTTAAAAAGATGCTCTGAAGAACAGACAGTTATTTTAGGGGGGAATCGCATATGTCAGAAAACAAGACAGCTGCAACAATCGAAGAAATCATGAAAGAAAGAGTCTTCGAAGTAGATAAAATCGCAAAATTTAGTTCAGAACAAGCGCAAAAGAACTTCTTCTATGAAACAGAAAGAACAGTTGGGGCAATTTGGTGCCTTGAGCCTGGACAAGACTTATATGTTCATTCACATTCAGCTGTTGATGATATTTGGGTTTGTATTCAAGGAGAAGGAGTTTACTATCCAGACCTTGAAAACGAAATTCCTATCAAAGCTGGTATGATCCTATTAGCTAAACCTAACCAAATCCATGGAATGTTAAACACAGGTACAGAAAACTTCATGTTCGTTGGATTTGCTTGTGGCGATAACCCAGCTACTATGGATATTACGAAATACGAAAGAAAAACGAAATAAATAATATTGCGGACTTGCCTTAATTGGTAAGTCCGTTTTTATTTACTTCATGTAGTTAAATAAATAGGAATAAATTGAAAAAAAGAAATTTTTTGAAAATTATATTGACGTTTTATAAGGAGCAATATAGAATGATAGTTGTCTATGGTGATGATTATCATTATCATCAAAAAATGAAGTAAAAGGTGGAGTAAGGATGAAGAAGTTTTCAAAACTTGCACTTAGTTTCCTTGCAATGGTCTTACTTGCAGCTGGGCTTGCTGCCTGTGGTTCAAACGAAGCTAAAAATGAATCAACTAAGGACAATAGTGCTAATGATAAACCGAAGGAAGATCAAGTTGTAAATGTATACACTGCTAGACATTATGAAGCAGATGATAAAGTTTTCAGTAATTTCACAGAGAAAACTGGTATTAAAGTAAATGTTGTAAAAGGTGAAGCTGAAGAGCTGATCGAACGTTTAAAACGTGAAGGGGAAAGTACAGAAGCGGACTTATTTATTACTGTTGATGGCGGAATTTTAGCAAATGCGAAGAAAAATGATATTCTTCAGCCAGTGAAATCAGATATTATTGATAAAAATGTTCCTGCTAAGTTCCGTGATAAAGATGATAACTGGATTGGTATGGCAACAAGAGCTCGTGTTATCGTTTATTCAAAAGACAGAGTAAAACCTGAAGAGCTTTCTACATATGAAGACTTAACAAGCGATAAGTGGAAAGGCAAAGTATTAGCTCGTTCTTCAACAAATTTATACAATCAATCATTACTTGCTTCTTTCATCGAGCTTAACGGTGAAGAAGAAGCAGAGAAATGGGCAGCAGGTGTTGTGAAAAACTTTGCTCGCCAGCCAGATGGCGGTGACCGTGACCAAGCGAAGGCAATTGCTGCTGGTACGGGTGATGTAGCAATTATGAACACATATTATGTTGGTTTACTTGCAAATTCATCAGAGCCGGAAGAAGTAAAGGTAGCTGAAAACATTGGTGTTTTCTTCCCTAACCAAGAAACAAATGGTACACATGTTAATATTAGCGGAATCGGTTTAACGAAGCATAGTAAAAACCCTGAAAATGCAACGAAACTAATCGAATATATTACAGATGTGGAAGCGCAAGAATTCTTATCAGCAAATAACTATGAGTTCCCAGTTAATGAGAATGCTGAGAAACCAGAGATTCTTAAATCATGGGGAGAATTTAAAATGCAAGAGCTTAACTTTGATACTTTAGGTGAACATAATCAAAAAGCGATCGGCATTTTCAATAAAGTAGGCTGGAAATAAAATGAATACAGAAGCCTTAAAACGTTACTTTCGTAAAGAATTTAACGGATGGTGGATGATTAGTATAATGGTGGCAGCAGTTATTCTGCTGCCTATTATCTTTATCTTCCTTTCTTTATTTCATGAGCCGAATGAAAATTGGCTTCACATCCGTCAATACTTACTGACAAACTATGTAATGAACACAATTGTTATTGTTGGTGTTACTGGTGTATTAACTGCTTTCTTAGGGGTATCTTTAGCATGGCTGATTGCTGCTTATGATTTCCCTTTAAGAAAATTTTTTCGTTGGGGACTTATATTGCCTTTGGCGATACCGCCTTATATTGCCGCATATATTTATCGAACGATGCTCAGTTATACAGGTGTTTTGCAGACGACTTTAAGAAATAATTTTGATTATCAAATTAATTCAGAATTATTATCTATTTCATCACTTCGCGGGGCTATTTTTATTTTTACTATATTTCTCTTCCCTTATGTATATATTATTACGAGAGCATTTTTAGAGAGTCAAAGCACTTCATTTTTTGAAAGTGCAAGATTATTGGGAAAGAAGCCTTTAACAATCTTTTTAAAAGTTGTTCTTCCACTGTCCAGGCCTGCTATTATTGGTGGGGCTGTTTTAGTTATATATGAGGTAATGAGTGACTATGGTGTCACAAGTTATTTCGGTATCCATACCATTACGACGGCAATCTTCCAAACTTGGTTCGGTATGTATGATGTTGATTCAGCAATGAGGCTTGCTTCATGGTTAATGATTTTTATTGTTGGATTGTTTATTTTAGAAAGAATTCTTAGACAGCGCCGCCGTTATCAATTGAGTAATCAAACAAGACCTTTATCGAGAATGAAATTAACTGGATTCCGGGCAGGTGCTGCTACAGCATTTTGTTCTGTCATCGTGGCATTAGGCTTTTTTATTCCTTTCATCCAGCTGTTATCATGGGCAAGATTAACTTTTGATAAAGTTTGGGATGAATCATTCTTTTTGCTGCTTTATCAGACAGTTTATGTTGCTGCAATTGCAACAACACTTATTCTCATTGTTTCTGTCATTGTGGCAAATGTTTGCAGAACACAGTCTTCATTATCTTATTTTTTAGCAAAATGGATTACATCAGGATATTCGATTCCAGGTGCAATTATTGCGATCGGTGTGCTTGCTATGTTTATTACGCTTGATAAAAAGTTAGCACCGCTTTATTCTGCCATTGGATTTGAAGGAGCTCCATTAGTATTAAGCTTATCCCTCGTTATGCTGATCGTGGGCTATACGATTCGTTTCATGGCTACTGGATTTAATGCTGTGGAAGTAGGATTTGAAAAAATTGGTACACAATATTCAGAAGCATCAAGAATGCTCGGTCTTGGTGTGACGAAGACATTTTTCAAAGTAGATCTTCCCTTAATTAAAGGAGCATTATTTAGTGGATTTATACTAACTTTTATTGAAATTTGTAAGGAGCTGCCGTTAGTATTATTATTAAGACCTTTTAATTTTGAGACATTAGCGACGAAAACGTTTCAATTTGCAAAGGATGAGCAAATTTATGAAGCTTCCATTCCATCTTTAATTATAATTTGTATTAGTACATTATCGGTCATTATTTTTCAAATGGTAGATAAGAGGGTGAAACGATGAAAATAGTAGAAGTCCAAAATCTTACTTATTCTTATACGCATAAAGGTATGCCGATTATTAGTGATGTTTCATTTTCAATGGATGAGGGAGAAATTGTTGGGGTGCTTGGACCGAGCGGGAGTGGGAAAAGTACACTGCTTCGTTTATTATCAGGATTGGAAATGCCGACAAAAGGAAGTATTACTATTGCTGGCAATGTCGTTGCAAATGAGAAGAAATTTATGCAGCCGGAAGATAGGGGTGTAGGAATGGTATTCCAAGATTATGCTTTATTCCCCCATATGACAGTGAGAGAAAATATTCTTTTTGGTTTAAGTAGATTACCGCGAAAAAACCGAAAGTCCCGTCTTACAGAAATGCTGGAACTTGTTCAGATGGAGAAATTTGAAAAACGGTATCCACATGAGTTAAGCGGAGGACAGCAGCAGCGTGTTGCGCTTGCAAGAGCGCTTGCTCCAAAACCGAATGTATTATTAATGGATGAACCATTCAGTAACCTGGATCAGGATTTAAAGGGTTCTATTCGTGAAGAGCTTAGGATGATTTTGAAAACAGCTAACATGACCTGTATCATCGTTACACATGACCGTAATGATGTTAATGCTATTTGCGACAGTAGTATTATATTTGGAGAAGTTCCATTGAGTGACGGAAAATGTTTTGAATGTATATATAATGCTGGAATTAATATAAGACAGGAACAGGAAGTAAATTAATATTTGAGGAGGGCTTGCTTATATCGAGTAGGTCCTTTTGTTTTATCTAAATATTCAAAAAATTATTGACTAAAGAGAAACATATTGTTAACCTAAAAAATAGGTTGCTTTTAATTAAAGAAGAGCTTTTTAATAGAAGTATTAAAGGGAATTTAGTGTATAATTATATGAATGCGCTTTCAATTGGTTTTATTTAATTTGCTATTGTATGTTTGAAATATTGCAGGAATGATGATTAGAGATTATTATATTATTAGGAATGCTCTTTTTGTTGGTTTTTCAGTAATTATTTTTTAAAAAATATTTCTATTACTAAGACTCCAACGATAAAAGTAGAACAAGTACAGATATTAAATATTTGTGAAAAAAGGATGGTTTCTATGCAAACTTATGACAAAATAATTCGTAATGGATCTATCGTAAATGCTGAAGGAATTAAAAAAGGCGATATCGCAATTAAAGACGGAAAAATTGTGGAAATTGCTGAAAAAATTAATGGTTCTGCTGTAGAAGAAATTGATGCAACAGGTCTTCATGTATTACCAGGTTTAGTTGATACACATGTTCATTTCAATGAGCCGGGAAGGGCTGAGTGGGAAGGACTTGCAACTGGAAGTGCGAGTTTAGCAGCTGGCGGTGTAACAACATTTTTTGATATGCCATTAAACAGTACACCTCCAACAATTGACGGGGAAGCATTTGATGCAAAAGCAGCACTTGCTGAAGAAAAATCTGTTGTTGACTACAGACTATGGGGCGGAATGGTTCCTGAAAACCTTGATAAATTAGAAGAGCTACATAACAAAGGTGTTATCGGTTTCAAAGCATTCATGTCTAACAGTGGAATTGCAGATTTCGGTTATGCTGAAGACGTAACACTTTTCAAAGGTATGCAAGTTATTAAAGGATTAGATTCTATTTTAGCAGTTCATGCTGAAAGTGATATTATTACAGGTCAATTAGCAAATTATATGAAAGAAAATGGACAAGTATCTGCTCGTGATTATGTAAACTCTCGTCCAATCCTTTCTGAAATGGAAGCTGTAAGCCGAATTTTAGCATATGCAGAAGCTACTGGATGTAAGCTTCATGTTGTACATGCAAGCAGCGGTGAAGTTGTTCAGATAATTGCTGATGCAAAAAAACGCGGCATTGACGTAACAGTGGAAACTTGTCCGCATTACTTATCATTAACTGTTAGTGATTTAGAAAAATTAGGACCAATTGCTAAATGTGCGCCGCCATTAAGAGATGAAGAGCATGTTGAATCATTATGGCAGCTTTTAAAAGACGGTGAAATTGATGTAATCGGTTCTGACCACTCTCCATCACCGCTTGATTTTAAAGAAGGAAAAGGCATTTTTGAAGCATGGGGCGGAATTTCAGGTGCTCAAACTACATTAAACGTACTTTTAGAAGAAGGATACTGGAAACGCGAAGTATCACTTGAAAAAATCGTTCAAGTAGCAGCTGAAAACCCAGCGAAACGTTTCGGATTATACCCTGCAAAAGGAACAATTGCAGCTGGCAGTGATGCAGACCTTGCAATCGTTAACTTAGAAGAATCATTCACATTACAAGCAGAAGATCTTCGTTACAGACATAAATACAGCCCATATGTTGGCAGAACTTTCCGCGGAAAAGTTCAGTACACAGTAAGCAATGGGGAAGTTGTATTTGCTGATAACAAAGTTGTAACTGAATAATATTATTTGAAGTGAAGACCCACCTATTTTAGGTGGGTCTGTTTTTTTTCTAATAAATATATTCAAAATTTTGAAGTTAAAATCAAATTTGGTACATATATCCTTATTTAGCTTTGAAAATGTTAAAATAGTAGCATTATGAGCAGTATATGTGGAGGTTTCCAATGAAATATAATAAAAAATCAGTTAGAGCATGGAAAATTCTTAGTTTTGCCTTATCTGTTTTTTTGAAAGTATATTGGTATCGTTTTAGGAGAAAATCTGAGTCTGAATGGGAAAGGTTTTGGGAGAAGACTGGTAATCAATTTCGGGAGCTTTTATTTGATTTAGAAGGGTTATTAATAAAAGTGGGACAGCTATTAAGTATTCGTGAAGATTTATTGCCGAAAAGCTTTACAAAACAAATTCAGGATCTCGTTGACCAAGTTCCAGCTGCCCCTTGGGAAGAAATCAAGAAAGAATTGGAAAAGGAATGGAATAGACCGATTGAGGATATTCTGCTTTCAATTGAAGAGGAGCCAGTTGCATCTGCATCGATTGGACAAGTATATAAAGCGATATTGAAAGATGGAACAGAGGCAGCAGTCAAAGTACAGCGGCCAGCAATCAGATCTATTATAAAAACGGATTTTCGTTCATTGGCTATCATTTTTTGGTTTGCGGGGCATTTTGCTCCACTGCCTAAAGGATTTATTAATTTTAATTTATTATTTAAAGAGTTAAAGATTGTTATTGAGAGAGAAGTAGATTTTAAAAAAGAGATGGAAACATCGAATTACTTCAGAGAACGATTCCGTTCTTTTTCAAATCTGCTCATACCAAGAGTATATTCTGAATTCACTACATCACAAGTACTTGTCATGGAATGGGTAGATGGAGCAAGGATTACCGACATTGATTTTTTAGAAAAGTATCAGATTTCAAGAAAAGAATTATCGGAGCATGTATTAAGAGTATTTCTTCCGCAATGGTTAGAGGCAGGATTTTTTCATGCTGACCCACATGCTGGAAATGTACGAGTGAGATCAGATGGAACACTTATTTTACTTGATTTTGGTATGGTGGGTGAAATTTCAAAGAAGGATGCCCTTAATTTTCAGCACTTAATTCAGGCAATTTTATTTAAAAATTATGCAAACGCAGTAGATGCTTTAAGAGAATTAGATTTCTTGCTTCCAAAATCTGATGCAAAGCATGTTGAAAAATTATTAAAAGAGGTACTATCAATTGATTTCAACCGGTTTAAAGAGATGGATATACTTGCTGTAAAAAAAGAAATGAACGATATTATGAGATCTTTACCAATTCAAGTTCCAACAAGATTTATATTTCTGGGCAGATCATTTGTGACAATTGAAGGAATGCTTTTAACGATTAATCCTGATGAAGAACTGATTGATATGATAAAACCTGTTTTTATGGAATGGATTAACAAAAATTATCCGAACAAGTGGAAACTCGTGCTGACATGGATAAAAGCACAGCCATTTATTCAAATGTTCCAATCTACTTTTACTAGTTTAGTTGAACTACCTGGAAGATTGCTAGATAAAAGAGAAGAAGAACAGATGAGATCTTATTATTTT
This sequence comes from Metabacillus fastidiosus NBRC 101226, assembly GCF_001591625.1. Lineage (GTDB taxonomy): Bacteria > Bacillota > Bacilli > Bacillales > Bacillaceae > Metabacillus > Metabacillus fastidiosus. Next base: position 21,337 of record NZ_BCVG01000003.1, on the reverse strand, counting down.
TCTATTTATGAAAATCAGAAAAAACAAGTTTTCTTCCTAGGTATATTAGCGGCATTAAGTACTTTTTTTGGAATGCACGTACAAAATTCATACATATGGCAAGTATCAAGCGGAGTAGTCGGACTATCACTATTCGGTTACATTTTATGCACCTGGAAACAGAGAAAATGGCTGAAAAGAAAATAAATGTTATATTTTAGTTGACAATTCGATCCAAAACTTTTAAGATAGTCGTTAATATAGAAAATGGCAATGAGAAGGATCAAGATAATAGTCATTATGTGACAGAGACTAATACAGTGCTGAGAGTATTGGGATAATCTATTATCGACTCACCTTTTAGCCGGTTTCCTGAAATTTTGCAGTAGGGAAATCCGTTAGACCTGCGTTAAAGGCATCGAATTGAGGCTTTTTTACATTGTATTCAGTAAAAAAGTAAATTAGGGTGGTACCGCGTCGGAAATAGAACTCCTGTCGTCCCTTGTAGTAATACAAGTGGAATGGCATGGAGTTTTTTTATTTCAAAAAATGAAAAAGGAGGAACATGTATGAGAAAAATTCATATGTTCGATACAACATTAAGGGATGGTGAACAATCGCCGGGAGTCCATCTTACGACAGAGGAGAAGGTGGCTATTGCAATACAGTTAGAAAAGTTAGGAGTCGACCGTATTGAGGCTGGTTTTCCTGCAGCATCACCGGGAGAAATTATTAACGTACAAGAAATAACGAAAGCAGTTCGGAACACAAGCATTGCCGTTTTAGCAAGAGCTCATAAAAAAGATATAGAAGCCGCAATAGACGCATTAAGAGGTGCTGCAACACCTTGTCTGCATATTGTCCTTGCGACTTCACCTATACATCGTAAATATAAATTAAATATGACAAAAGCGCAAGTCATTGAGACAGCTGAAATGGCGATAAAATTTGGAAAAAACTATTTTTCAGAAATTGAGTTTTCACTTGAGGATGCGAGCCGTACAGAGCTTGAGTTTATGTATGAAGTTGTTGACCATGCCATTCGTGCAGGTGCAACTGTTATAAATTTACCTGATACAGTTGGCTATGCATCACCGGAAACATTTGGAGAAATGTTTAGAAAAGTTAGAGAGAATGTTCCGCGCCTTGATAATGTCATGCTAAGTACACATTGTCATAATGATCTTGGTATGGCAACTGCTAATACAATGGCAGCCATTTATGCAGGAGTCGACCAAATCGAAGGAACAATAAATGGGATTGGTGAAAGAGCTGGAAATACTTCCATTGAGGAAGTTGCTTTAACTCTTGAGACGAGAAAAGATCTTTACAAAGCGACATCAAATATCGTTTTAAATGAAATATATAATACGAGTAAACTTGTAAGCCAATATACAGGTATTACTGTGCAGCCTAATAAGGCAATTGTAGGTGAAAACGCATTTGCTCATGAATCAGGAATCCATCAGGATGGGATGTTAAAGGAATCATCCACATATGAGATTATTAAACCGGAAACTGTCGGTGTCTCATCCAGTACAATCGTTCTGGGCAAACATTCCGGCCGTCACGCTCTTAAAAAGAAAATTGAGCACCTAGGCTATAATTTAACTGACGAAGAGCTGGCACATGCATTTGAAAAATTTAAAAAAGTAATTGACCAAAAGAAATATGTGGTTGATGATGATATTCACACATTAATAGATGAAGACTATGTAAATAAAAATACTCGTTATGAATTATCAGACCTGGTCATTACATATCCGAATAATACAGTGGAAGTAATGATTGAACTTTCAGATGAAAACAGAAATCATATAAAGACAACTGTTAAAGGAAATGGTGTCATTGATGCTCTTTATAGCGGGATTGACGAATTAATCGGTATCGAGTTTCAATTACAGGATTACTCGATCCGTTCTAAAAACATCGGCAAAGATGCGGTTGGAGAGGTTATTGTAAAAATTGGAAAAGATAACCAGACTTATTCAGGACGCGGAATGGATACAGATATTATTAAAGCAAGTGCAAAGGCGTATTTAACAGCAATTAATACACTGATTCAGGATAATGTGAAGCAGGCAGATAATTTTACATTTTCTAATTAATTTTTTAGCTGAAAACAGACTTCTATATGACTGGGGGCTTTTTTGGCTCAAGAATGAAACTCGCTGCGCATGGATGAACTTATGCGCAGCGGGTTTTTTATTTTTTCCTTACTAAGTCAAGAAATACTTGTAATGCCTTTGTCTGAAATGGGGAGCTTAGTACAGTTGAGAATTCCCTGGTTACTGGAAGTTCTCTTACTTTTACTATTTTTAGAAGTCCCATTGAGTGTTCTTTCCTGATTGCCGAATCAGAGAGAAGCGTGATGCCAAGTCCTTCTTCTACAGATTCTTTAATTAATTGTGTGCTGCCGAATTCAAGCTTCCTCTGAGGTTTGATACCGAAAGTTTGAAACATTCTTTCAGTTGCTGCTCTTGTACCGGATCCTTCTTCTCTGACGATCCATGTTTCTTCTTCTAATTGGGAAATACTTATTTCTTCACTCCATTCCCTATTTGCCGAGGCAATAATATACATGAAATCTGTTGCAAAAGGTTCGATTGTTAATTGTTTATCTTGCAGTTCTCCCTCAATAATTCCTACATCTAATTGATGTTTTTTCACCAGTTCTGCTATGTCTTTTGAATTACCAATCATAATGGATGGATGAATTAACGGATATCTCTTATGCATGACAGTAATAATATGAGGCAAAACATATTCACCAACTGTATAGCTTGCCCCGATTGAAACGGAGCCGCTCGTCTTATTCGTTAAATCATCAACTAAATCATGCATTTTAGTATATAGTCCTAATATTTCTTTTGCATGATGGTAAACAATTTCCCCTGCCTTATTTAAACGTACATATTTATTATTACGATCTAATAATTTCGTCCCGATTGTCTGTTCAAGAGTCCGAATGTACTGACTTACAGCAGGCTGAGTCATATGCAGTTCTTCTGCGGCCCGTGAGAAATTTTTCTTCTCTGCTACTGTTACAAAGACAAATAGTTGCTGGTCTATTTTAAACACTCCTCTCTATCATAAGTTATTACTTATGATTAGCATTATATATAATTATTTTTCTTATTATAAAGAAAGTTTTAAAATAAAACCATAGACAAAAGATATATTTGTTCGGAATATTGGAGGGGATTTTCAATGGAATTACTTCATGGAAAGCCAGAAAGAGAAAGAAAAGTTTTATTGGCAGTAAAACTTTTAGCTGGAAGTGCTTTTACATTTTTTATCGCATTTATCGCATTTTTTATCGCAAAACTGCCTGGTCTTGATCATGTCGGTCAATTGGGGATAGGAATTCTTATTGCTGTTTTGTATCGTCAGTTTTTTGGCTACCCACAGTTTCTGCGCTTAGGAATCGAGTTTTCTTCAAAAAAACTATTACGCTTAGCTATTATTTTATATGGTTTAAAACTTAATATTCATACGGTTTTGAGTGAAGGCCTAACTCTCCTTGCACGAGATGCAATTGTTATTACTTTTTCAATCTTATTCATGATATGGCTTGCGAAAAGGTTTAAAGCCGATAAAAATATTTCCCTTCTTCTTGGAATTGGAACAGGGGTTTGCGGTGCTGCAGCAATTGCTGCAATCGCACCAATTATAAAATCAAAAGATGATGATACAGCGATTAGTGTCGGGATTATTGCATTAGTAGGAACTATTTTTGCAATTGGCTATACATTGATAGAACCTGTTTTACCTTTATCTCATGTCGATTATGGAATTTGGTCTGGAATGAGCTTGCATGAGCTTGCCCATGTTGCATTAGCCGCAGCACAAGGCGGGGAGGATGCCTTAGCATTTGGGCTGCTTGCGAAGCTTGGTCGAGTATTCTTATTAGTTCCACTCAGTTTCCTCTTTATGTATATTATGAAAAGAAAAAGTAGCAAAGAAGAAAATAATGATGCAAAAGTTCAGTTTCCATTCTTTCTATTAGGTTTTATAGTAATGAGTATCATTCACACTTATATTTTAGGAAATATTATTACAGTACCGGAAGCAGTAATGGACAGCGTACCTGTTTTCACTGCATGGTGTTTATCAGCAGCAATGATCGGGCTTGGTTTAAATGTGAATTTGAAGGATCTTCAATCAAAAGCACTAAAACCGCTCCTTGCTATGATTATTACTTCTATTTGTTTAGCAGTCTTATCTTACTTCCTTATTTAATGAAACAGAGGGATATTCTCTCTGTTTTTTTCTGCTCAATTTGATGCTGTTTTTAATAAAAAAATAACCTATAATGGAAATAACTGTGTCAAATGGAGGATTTAATAAATGAGTATTTTAACTATAGAAAAGCTGGAAAAACGTGTAGGAAATATTTTGTTTTTCCCTAAAATTGATTTACATATAAAAAAAGGAGAAGCAGTGGCAATTAAGTGCAGTCATGAAATAGGAAAATTACTTATTGAGATGATTATTGGTAAAGAAAGAGTATCAGATGGAGAAATTTCTATTTTAGGATTAAAAGTAAGAGACAATTATAAACAGCTATGCAAAAAGATTGGTATTCTTTCATTAAATGAAGGGATGTATGAGCGTCTTAATGCTGTCGATTATCTTCAGTTTTTTAATCGGCTTTACGAAGGTAGAGCAGAGGTGGATGTTATCCTTCAAAAAGTTGGATTATGGGAAAGAAGAAAACAGAAAATTGAACAGCTCACTTTTTCTGAAAGGAAGCGTCTTCAGCTTGCTCGGACCATTTTACATAATCCAGACTTCATTATAATGGAAGAGCCTGATCAAAATGTAGATGTGGAGACAAAGTTAATCATCCAAAAAATGATTAGTGAATTAATTGAAAAAGAAAAAGCAGTCCTCATTACAACTAGTAATTTTGAAAATGCTATTTTAATTACAGAAAATGTATATAAATTAAGTGATGAAGGTTTGAAAAAAATTGAGATAGCAGAAGAGGATTCTAATATACAGCAAGATGAACCGAAAAAGCTGGAAGAAGAAATAATGGAGGAAGAAATGATTCCGCTTATTCAGCCTGTCCGTTTTGAAAAAATCCCAGCTAAAGTAGAAGATAAAATTATTTTATTTGATCCAACAGAAATTTCCTTTATTGAAAGTAATGAAGGTATTTCCCATCTTCATGTAAATGAAGAAGTTTTTCCATGTACATATACATTGAATGAACTATTTGATCGTTTGCAGCCATTTGGATTTTTCCGTTGCCACAGATCGTATATCGTTAATTTGCAAAAAGTAAGAGAAGTAATAACATGGACTAGAAATAGTTATAGTCTTATTTTGGAAGATTCAAAGAAAAGCTCCATTCCGTTATCAAAAGGAAAATTAACGGAGTTAAAAGACGTTATTGGTCTCTAAATATGCTCCATTCAGGTGAAAAACTGCTCCTTTTAACGTGAAAACTGCTCTTTTGAGCCTGACTTTAATGATGAACCCTATTTTTCCAGCTAAACTGAAGTCAACAAAACAAATTGTTGAAAAGGAGTTTGGCAGATGGAAAACATTATTGAAGTAAGAAATTTAATGAAATCTTTTGGAAATAAACAAGCTTTAAAGAATGTTAGCTTCCATATTAAAAAAGGAGAAACAATCGGATTTTTAGGGCCGAGCGGATCAGGTAAAACGACAACAATTAAAATTTTAACATCTCAGCTTCATTTAACAGCAGGGGAAGTGAAAGTATTCGGCAGTCCGATTCAAAAATTAAATGATCCTGCTTATATGAGAAGAATTGGAATTTTAACAGATAATAGCGGTTTATATGAAAGACTTACTATTTATGATAACTTGGAATTATATTGTAATTTATATGATGTGAAAAAAAGCAGAATTGATGAAGTCCTCAAAGCAGTAAATTTAGTGAGCGATAAAAAAACAGTAGGGAAGAATCTTTCTAAAGGAATGAAACAAAGAGCAACATTAGCGAGAGCGATTTTACATGAGCCGGATTTACTTTTTTTAGACGAGCCGACTTCAGCATTGGACCCTGTTAATACGAAGCATATACATGAAGGTTTAAAGCAGTTAAATGAAAGAGGAACGACCATCTTTTTAACGACACATGATATGGCAGAAGCAGAAGAGCTATGTGACCGTGTGGCATTTCTTCATAACGGTGAAATTAGAAAGTTTGATACACCGCAAATGATCAGGAATGAATATGCTGATTCAACGATTACACTTATGCTTGCTGGAAACAAGGAAGTTGTTGTTAATAAAGATGAAGAAGGGGCACAGGAAATTTATAAATATATGAAGGATGGACAATTGCAGACGATCCATTCAAATGAACCGACATTAGGAGAAATATTCGTACAATTAACAGGGAGGAATTTATAATGCAATTTTCTATTAAAAGAGTAAATGCCATTTTAATGAAAGATTGGAAGGACTTATTAAAAAATTCTTATATTATTTTTACACTAGCTTTACCATTAATTTTTGCTGCTTGGATAGGGCGTATTGGAGAAGGTAACTCCGCTCTCTCTGGAATGATCATTAATTTAACTTTAGTAATTGTGGGAGCATTTATACAAGCTGCTATAGTAGCAGAGGAAAAGGAGAAAAATACATTAAGAGGACTTATGCTTTCTCCGGCTACGACGGCTGAAATTCTGATTGGGAAAAGTGCCTTATCAGCATTAATGACAATTATCATTATTATTGGTTCTATTTTTTTAGCTGAGTTTAAAATACCGTCTCTTCCGTTATTTGCATTAACAATTTTAATCGGCTTAATTATTTATATTGCAATTGGAACGATTCTTGGCCTGCTTTCACGAACGGTAATGGAAACGACAATTATCGGTATGCCTATTATGTTCATATTAGGAATGGGTTCGATGTTTAAAACAATGATTGAGAATGAATTTATTTTAAAAATAATGAGCTATTTGCCGAATGAACAATTAGATGCAATATGGACAGGTTTAAATAATGGGGAAGCGGTATTTACTAATTTTCTTATTCTTCTCATTTGGATAGTAGTAATACTCGCATTGACTTTTATTATTTATGGAAAGCGAAGATTTGATAATTAAATAGAATAGGGTTTTCCGATAAGTCCCTAATAAATTTTAAAAGCTGAAAGGCCCTGTCACCAAATCTTTGATTTTACTGAATTTCGGTAACAGGGCCTTTCAGCAGGGTGTCCCAAAAGGGTTGTTTTTTAACCCTTTTGGGACACCTTCGTTCTATTATTCTTCATTTGTAGTAAGGTCAACGATAATCCCGACTAAAACAGTACTTACTAAAATAATGGAAAAAACAGCTGTAAACATGTTTATCAACTCCTACCATGTTTTGAAACCTGGGGATCCAGGCGGTGCGTGCTGAATCATACCTGACAATGGAATTGCATAGGCAATAATAATTAGGAATAGTGAAATAGCAATCCAAATCCACCATCTTTCTAAAAACTTCGGCGTGTTTTCGGTTTCACTTTCAGCAAGCGGGAAATCTGTCATTTCTTCCGCTGTCTGTGCTTTAGGAAGAGCAAATAAAGATTGGAAGACGATAAAAATTAAGAGCATTGCTGAGAAAAATAAAATAGTACCGCCAATTGCCATCGTTACATGATTTGTTAAAACACCATTAAACCAGTCTAGAACAACGGGATAATCACCATAATTAGTATAGGCAGTTCTTCGCGGTGCACCTAATAATCCTAAAATATGCTGTGATGTTGACATAAGAAGCATACCGATTGTCCATGTAATAATTTGAATAAAGGCAAGTTTTTGCATTGATTTTGTAAATTTTCTACCTGTTAAATAAGGGATAATCCAAAATGTAATACCCATAAATGTCATTGCTACTGGTGTTCCAACTGTTATATGAAAATGTCCAACAATCCACATAGTATTGTGAACAAGCTCATTTAATTGAAAACTTGCATTAATAATTCCTCCTGCTCCACCAGGGATGAAGAAAAGCATGGCGATGAATACAGAAGTAAAGCGAATATCCTTCCAAGGGAGTTTGAAAAACCACCCGAATAAACCGGTACCGCCTTTTTTTCTGCCAGCTGTTTCAAATGTTGCGAAAATTGAAAATGCAGTCATAAGGGATGGAATAATAACCATGAATGTTAAAATGACCTGTAAAAACTTCCAAAATCCATTAATGCCAGGCTCTGTTAATTGATGATGAAACCCGACTGGAATCGAAAATAAAATGAATAAAATAAAAGTTAATCTTGCAAGGGCGTCACTAAATACTTTACCGCCAATGATTTTTGGTATGATTAGATACCATGCCATGTAGGCTGGCAAGAGCCAGAAATAAACGAGCGGATGCCCGAAATACCAAAATAATGCCCGGCTTAATTCTACATTAATTGTATCTGTCCAGCCGAATGCCCAAGGGATAAACTGGAATAATACTGCTGCGACAACACCTAGACAGCAAATGATCCAAAGGATGATCGTTGCAACTGTCATATAAGCAAAAAGCGGGCTCATTTTATTTTTATTCTGTTTTTTCCAGACGATATAATGTCCAACTAACGCAAAACTATTAATCCAAGTACCAACGACAAATAATGCTAATCCGACATAATACCAGCCGCTTGCTTTAAGAGGCGCATAGAAAGTGTATAATACAGAAGCGTCCCCTGAAATAATTAAAACAGTAGCCATTACTGTTCCAATTGTCATAACAGTAAAGCCAATCCAGGAGAAAGCCCTTACTTTTGGACCAAATCCGCCTAATGATTTACTCATTCCAGTAATAAAAAATCCAAAGATAAAATAAGTAGTAAAAATAAGTGCTAAAAGTACTCCATGTGCAGTTAGAATTTGATAATAATCGAGCCATGCGGGTAGTTGGAGTGCATTATTGCGAATGAACACTTGTAATAATCCGCAGAAGGTTCCTATTAAAAAGGCAATGTAGGCAACCGTTATATTTGTAAGTGCTAATACCCGGTCTTGCTTTGGAATGACTGTGTTCATTGTTCAATCACCTCGACTTCCGTTTTCATGAAATGATGTCCAGTTCCGCAATATTCATTGCAGATTACTAAATGGGTGCCAGGCTCTTTAAATATATATTCCTTCGTACTGACTCTCCCAGGAACGATCATCATATTTACATTTGTCTGTACAATTGAAAAACTGTGTGTTACATCTGTGCTTGCTATTTTAAAAATAATTTTCTTACCGACTGGAACTTGAATTTTGTTCGGTTCGTAAGCAAAAGCTGATGCTACAATAGAGACTTCATATGTGTCCTCATCAATTTTCTTCACTCCCGGCTTATCAAAAGGAGGAGTTTCTTTTACTTTGTTAGGGTCAATTGCCTCCATTCCGCCTGATGGATGATGCTCAAAGGCAAAAGCACTAACACCAACGATGCATAAGAATAAAGCAATTGATGATATACCGAATATTAACCAAATTTTCTCGTACTTATGAATATGCATAAAATCACCTTCTCCTTTTTGTTATCTTGAAAGATAAAAAGCGTAAGCACTGAACCACATAATACAAATAATGATTCCAATAACGAAAACACTTACTAAAGTTCCTTTTAAATTTGGGTCTTTCATACTTCCCCCTCCTGTGAAAATAAGGTTATTTATTTGGATTATAATGAAATAAGGTCATATAAACTGTGAGAAAAGTCACAGTTTATGGATGAAATGTTAACTATATGTAAAAAGAGGCTGAATGAAAAGACCATTTAATGATCTTTTCATTCAGCCTCAAATATGAAAGTATTAATACACATCTATTTTTCCGCTAGATACTTTTAAATTCACTTCATGTTTTCCTGTTCCATGAACACCTTGGATATACTTATTTTCCTGTTTTGTAGTCGTTAGGGGAAAATCCGTAGAGATTTTTCCGCTGCCAATCTTCCCTTTTAATGTGAAATCAGCTTTATCTGGCAGATCGAGTTCTACTTTTCCAGAGCTAACATCGACATCGATTGCACCAATTAATTGATCAATATGTGCATTGAATTTTCCAGATGATAAATCCGCTTTTAATTTCCCGCTATAATTATTCAGTTTTACATTTCCTGAACTGATATCTATGCGGCTGGAATTTGCTTTGAGTGATTCAATATTTACATTACCGGAAGATACATCTAATTTAAAATCCTTTACAGTTAAATTCTTAATATTAATATTACCAGAACCAATATCTACTGCTAGCTGGTCTAATTTACGTGCATCATAATTTATATTGCCTGATCCAATATCGATTTTCATATCCCTATCATAATCTTCAGGTATATAAACAGTGAGCTTATTTCTTTTGAAAAGTGAAAAGAAATCAAACCATTTCCGCTCAAACCGGACAGTTATTGTATCCCCGTCTGTATGGACATCTAATTTCCCTTTTCCAACTAAATCTGCCTCAACAGTGTCTCTATCTTCAGAAATGATTTCTGTGGAAATGGCACCAATATCAAGCTCAATTAAGTCAATATCTTTCGTCGCCTTTGCTTTCTCTTCCTGCTTTTTAAATGGCAGCCACGAGAAGCTGGCAGATAAGAGCACAGAAATACCTACGATTATTAAAAAAATAAGAAAGACCTTTTTCAATTAAATACCTACCTTCTACATGCAAGATAATTATAATTTTAAGATACCTCTTGGTATTAAACAATGAACCAGGGATTTATTTCTTACTAAGGCTCAAGACGGATGAATATAAATTTTTCTTTATCCGTAAACTAAAATGATCAAAAAATAGGGAGGAACTGCTATGGATGTAAGGCGTGTGAAGCAAATTCTTTCTTCTTCTGCAACGATTGATGTGACCTATCATGGGTCTTCTGTATGGATTGACAGTGTGGATGAGGAAGAAGGATTAGCAACTGTTCATCTAAGAGGGCCTTTAGAGGAAAGAACAAAAGTGTCCATTGATGATTTAATTGAGGTCAGAGATTAATTATAGTAAAGAGCTGTCTCAGAGGGAGCTGGTACTTCAATCTTGAGACAGCTGTTTTAATTCCATTCTTTCTTGACAATGAGTTATGTTAATCGACTGCGGATTTTCCCTGAAATTAAATCAATAGCAGAGACCATGATAATAATTCCGAGTAAAATAACACCAACCCGATCCCAGTCCCTTGATGTTAATGCAAAAATAAGAGGTGTTCCAATTCCGCCAGCACCGATGACACCAAGAATGGTTGCAGCACGAACATTAATTTCAAATCGATAAAGAATAAAAGAAAGATAACTCGGCAAGATTTGTGGAATAATAGCAAACCAAATTGTTTTTATAGGATTTGCTCCTGTTGCCATCAATGCTTCAGATGAACCAAGCTCGACATTTTCAATATCTTCAGAGAATAATTTCCCAAGCATGCCGATTGAGCCTATTCCGAGTGCTAATACACCTGGAAATGATCCGGGTCCGACAGCTTTAATGAATAAAAGTGCTAAAATAATGTCAGGGAAGACACGGATAAAGCTCAAAACGACTTTTGCTCCTCCGCTTATTCCTCCGTTATTAACAATATTTCGAGCGGCTAAGAAGGAAAGCGGGATGCAAAATATTCCGGCAATTACTGTTCCGAGTAGGGCAATTGCGAGTGTTTCAATAAGACCACGAAGTAAATCTTCTCCACCAGGATCGTATACATATCCCCAATCAGGACTGATTAATCCAGTAAAAATAGAGGAAACAATTTGGGTAGATGTCTCCTTTAATTCAATTGCAGGCATTCCGGCAAAGGCCCAAATATAAATAAGAGCGATGATGATAATAGTAAGCCATACTTTGAATTGTTTTTTTCGCGAGCGCGGTGGCTGCAATAGTAATTCTTTTTTCATAAAATCTTCTCCCTGAGCTTGTTACTAATAATATCGATTATTAAGACAACTGCTAATGTGTAAATGATGATCGAAGCCGTTTTGTCGTATTCAAAAAAACCAAGTGTTTGTTCATAATACAGCCCAATTCCGCCAGCACCAACGAGTCCAAGTACTGATGCGGCCCTAATATTTACTTCAAACATATAGAGAAAGAAGGAGGTGAACTGTGGAATGACTTGTGGAATGACACCGAGTGCAATCCATTTTATTTTATTTGCTCCAACAGCGGTCATCGCTTCTAGCGGTCCTCTATCAATCGATTCAATTGCTTCATAAAATAACTTGGCGATAATCCCAAATGAAAAACCTGCTAAAGCCAGTATCCCGGGAACTGCTCCAATTCCGAAAATGGCAACAAAAATAGATGCAAGCAGCAAATCGGGGATTGTCCGAATAAGATTTAAAATAAAACGGGCAGGATATGTAATCCAATTGGATTGAAAAATATTCTTTGCTGCAAGCAATGCTAACGGTATGGAAAGAATAGCACCAAAGGTTGTTCCTAAAATAGCAATTCGAATTGTATCAAGAATCGGTTCGGTAATCCGCACAAAATATGCCCAATTTGGAGGAAACATTTGCACGAGTAAATCACCCATATTTGGTAAACCGATGAGCAATTCATAAAAAGAAAATCCGATCTTTTGTCCACTTAAAAAAATGAGCAATAAGACGAGAAGAAAGGTAAAGAGATATTTCAGTTTCTTTGATGGCAGGGGAGCAGAATGAAGTATTGTGTTTGTTTTTATTTCTTGCTCTGTCTTCATTTCGCTACCCCTAATAATTCATCTTCATGAATAGGTCTGCCGTAGATTTCTGAAAAACGTTCATCTGTTGCCTCGCAAACAGGACCATCAAAAACAACTTCACCAGCCCGAAGGCCGATAATACGTGTTGCATATTGCCTTGCCAGATCAATAAAATGCAAGTTGACGATTGTTGTTATATTCAGCTCTTCGTTAATCCTTTTCAAGTCGTCCATTACTTGTTTTGTTGTGAGGGGATCGAGTGAAGCTACAGGCTCATCAGCTAAAATGATTTTCGCTTCCTGTGCAAGTGCACGGGCAATAGATACACGCTGCTGCTGTCCCCCTGACAGCTCATCAGCTCTTGAATAGGCTTTTTCAAGAATATTTACACGGTCTAACGCTTTTAAGGCAAGCTCTTTATCTTCTTGTGGGAAAAGTCCTAAAAGCATCTTAAAAGTAGAATGATAGCCGACACGTCCTGATAAAACATTTCTAAGAACGGAGGAGCGTTTGACGAGATTAAAGTTTTGGAATATCATCCCGATATCGCGCCTGATTTTATAAAGTTCACTTCCTTTTGCAGATGTAATTGATTTATCTTCAATGAGTATCTCACCTGAACTAATATCATGCAGTTTGTTAATCGATCTTAATAGTGTTGATTTACCTGCACCTGACAGCCCGACAATAACCACAAATTCTCCTTTGTTAATTGTTAAGTTAATATTATTAAGCCCTTTTGTACCATTCGGATATACTTTAGAAACATTCCGAAATTCAATCATTTTCGTACCAACTTTCCTTTTAATTTAAAAAGTGGCTGAAAGTCAAAAGGATTCGTGTATCCTCTTGATTCTTTAGCCACTTTTCCTTGTAAGACAACTTTCAATATAAGGTATATATACTTACTACTCAGTTTTTACTTTTTCATTATATTCACGGACGATATCAAAGTTTTTATCATCCGATTTTGTGTAACCTTCATGTGTGTAGATTTCTTGAATAATTTTACGGCCTTCTTCATCTTTTCCGATATTAATAAATGCCTCTTGAATTTTATTTTTTAGATCTGCATCAAGATCTGTCTGAACAGTAATTGTGTCATTTGGAATCGGCTCTGTAAATTTAATAATCTTTGTATCTTCGAATACTGTCGGGTAGTCACCCTTTACAACGTTTCTAGCATCCTGGAAAGTTACTGCTGCGTCAATGTCACCGTTTAAAAGAGCAATGATAGCCTGATCATGGCCTTTAAAAGTAACAGGTGTCACATCTTTTAAAGGATCGATATTAACATCTATTAATGAAGCTGCCGGCCATACGTAACCTGCTGAAGATGTCACATTTTGATAACCGATCTTCTTTCCTTTTAAATCTTCTACTTTTTCAATTCCTGAATCTTTTTTAACGATAAATTGTGATTTATAAAAGTCTACAAGTTCTTCAGTTGGTGAGCCGTCTTCATCATTCACACCGTAACGCTGTGCTTGTAAAATGACTTCTGCTGCGCCTTTTTCTTTAGCTAAAACGTATGCAGTTGGCGGTAAGAATCCAACATCAACTTGTTTAGAAGCCATAGCTTCAACAATTGTGTTGTAATCAGTTGAAACACTTACTTTTACGTCCATATCAAGTTCTTTACCAAGTAATTCTTCAAGCGGCTTTGCTTTTGCTTCAAGTGTATCAGCATTTTGTGAAGGAACGAATTGAACTGTTAATTCTTTCTTTTCTTCTTTAGAAGCTGTTCCAGAAGCTTTCTCTGCCTTATCGTCTGAACCTGACCCACAGCCAACTAAAACACTAGCCGCCAATGCGAAAGTTAGACCAAGACCTGTTAATTTCTTGTACATGTAATGACCTCCGATATAATATGTAGCATTTTGTCGAACAAGCTTATGGTATCAAATGAATATTATGGAAATATTTACAGAATGTATAGAATTAGTAAATGTTTTTAAAGGAAATGTAAAGATGGTTAAAGGAGAAGAGAGGGAATAGTTGAAAAATTGGCAGTTTAGAAGTAATATAGGAAATATGATGGAGTTTGAGACAAACCTCGTAAAATTATCGCGAGGCTGCCTCATTTTAAAGAGAGAATTTACAAACGGGGTAAAACCTTCCTTGCTGCAAGAATAACCCAGGAGCTAAGAACGAATGGCATCGTTAATGATGGTAATCCATATGGTAAAAGCCACGTACTTACACTTGCTGTCATAATGACTGCCAGAAACGCACCGAAAATACCAGTTAAAATAATGGAAAATCGATTTTGATTTGATTGAAAGACAACTGATACAGCTAGAATTGTTAGAATAGCATTATATCCGTAAAGTCCCATTGTAATTAAAGTATGCTCCGCACCTAAGAAAAGTGCTGTTAGCAAGGCAATTATATTTCCCAATAAAACATAAATGCAGAACTTCCAGCCGGCGAAGCATACAGCAACAAGGATAAGGAAGCATGATACATTTTGTTCTAAGAAAAATATTTGTCCAATACCATTTAAAATTCCTTCAAGTAAATGTGTTTCACCTACAAATTTCAGCTTCCTATGTGATAAATATTGTGGTACTAATTCAGGGCTTAAAGTAAAAGTATCCAGCCGATAAGCGGCAAGCAGCATAAACCAGGTTAAGATAATATAAGGGAATGTTAAGACAGGTAACCCGGTACCTTTCATTATGTGCATAATGGCCGCTGTAACAATTGCAGTGATGGCGGCACCAGCAAGAGCAATAATCCATTGATAAGGTTCATTTAAAAATAACTCTAATGCTATTCCTGTTAATAGAGAGTTATATCCGAATAATCCTTGATTTATCTTTGCTTCATCAGCCCCCCCGATTTTTGCAACTAAAGTACCAATTAAAGATGATAAAAGGGCAATGATTCCTAAGAAATAAGATGAGACCGTTATTGCAAGTAAAATAATAAAACCTGAAAAAGCATTCTCAATTAATATAACTTGAGAAATGCCTCTTAATGTTGCCAGTCCCAACGACTGGATGTTTCTAATGTTTAACATTTTTTCTTCCCTCTCATATATATGTTTCTTTTTCATATGTTTTCAAAAATCTATTAATCAGGTTTCTATCTTATAAATAATATAAGACAGCAGTTTATTTTACTTTTAAGCTCTAATTATATGAACTTAGTTCGTTGAATATATTATAGTTCAAATAATGATTAGTATGGTAAAAAAAATTGTAAATCTCTATGTAATTAATGTAAATATTTCCTTGTGAAAGAACGCTGCTCCATCTATATTTTCAATTGTCAAAATTTATTTTTATTTTAATCAAAAAAGTAATGCTATTAGAGAAGAAATCTGATATAAATATAATTGAAATTTTATATAAGTTTCTAAGTAATTACTTTTTTTACCAGAAATTCCAATAAAAACCGATTTCCTTATGAGAAATCGGTTTAAGCTATTGGATTAAAACAAAAAAAGGGTGTTGTGTTTAAAAATGTAAATTAATAACGTTCTATTGTTTAATTTCATATGCAATAGGAGATTTTATTTAAAGAACTCATTTTTAAATATAGGAAAAAACACCATTTTTATTTTTGATAAATAATGAGCATGAAAGGGAATTTTCCCCTCTTAACTGTTAAGAAACGTAACTCTAAGAGAACTTGCTCTCTATTTCTATTATACATCATTAAGGAGGTTTTGAGATGCAATTATTACCAAGAGAAATTGATAAACTTATGATTGTAGTCGCGGCTGATCTTGCTAGACGCCGAAAGGAAAGAGGATTGAAATTAAATCATCCTGAAGCAGTTGCCATTATTACATATGAAGTATTAGAAGGAGCAAGAGACGGAAAAACGGTTGCGGAACTAATGGAATATGGAGCAACTATTTTATCACGTGAAGATGTAATGGATGGAGTACCGGAAATGATTCATGATATTCAGGTTGAGGCTACTTTTCCAGATGGAACAAAATTAGTAACAGTTCATAGTCCAATTAGATAAAAGGTTAGGAGGGCATATTTCATGCAGCCAGGACAAATATTTTTAAAAGAAGAAGATATTGTTTGCAATGCTAATAGAGAAACATATAAATTGTCTGTGATAAATACAGGAGACCGTCCTGTTCAAATCGGTTCTCATTTTCATTTTTATGAAGTAAATGAAGCATTAATTTTTAATAGGGAAGAAGCATTTGGAAGACGTTTGAATATCCCTGCGGGTGCTGCTGTTCGTTTTGAACCGGGAGATGAGAAAGAAATTGAATTAGTGGACTTCGCAGGAGAACAGGCTGTCTATGGTTTTAATAATAAAGTAGATGGTTCTGTAAAGAGAGGTGCTAAATAATGAGTTTTAAAATGCCTAGAAAACAATATGCACAAATGTACGGACCAACGACAGGAGATTCAGTTCGTTTAGCAGATACAGATATCATTATTCAAATTGAAAAAGATTATACGACATATGGGGAAGAAGTCGTATTTGGCGGCGGTAAGGTAATCCGTGATGGAATGGGTCAGCATCCGCTTGCAACTCGTGGTGATGGCGTTCCAGATACTGTTATTACAAATGCGATCATCTTAGATTATACGGGAATTTATAAAGCGGATATCGCTATTACTGACGGGAAAATTGCTGGTATCGGAAAAGCTGGTAATCCATTAATTATGGCTGGTGTTGATATCATTATCGGTGCTGGAACAGAAATCATTGCTGGTGAAGGAATGATTGTTACTGCTGGTGGAATTGACACGCATGTTCATTTCATTAATCCTGAACAAGTTCAGACAGCACTTTCTGCTGGTCTTACAACACTTGTCGGTGGAGGAACTGGCCCTGCAGCTGGATCAAAGGCAACGACTGTTACACCTGGTATATGGAATATGCACCGTATGCTTGAAGCAGCAGAAGGACTTCCGATTAACGTTGGCTTTACTGCGAAAGGACAAGCAGCTACTGAAGAACCTCTGGCTGAGCAAATAAGAGCAGGTGCAATCGGCTTAAAAGTGCATGAAGACTGGGGAGCGACAGCATCAGCACTTGATCATGCACTTAAAGTAGCAGATAAATATGATGTTCAAGTTGCACTTCATGCAGATACTTTAAATGAAGGTGGATTTGTTGAAAATACGATGGCTGCTGTTAAAGATCGTGTTTTACATATGTATCATACAGAAGGTGCAGGTGGTGGGCACGCACCAGACTTAATCAAATCTGCAAGCTACATGAATATTTTACCTTCATCTACAAATCCGACATTACCTTACACAATTAATACGATTGATGAGCATTTAGATATGCTGATGGTATGTCATCATTTAAATCCATCTGTACCTGAAGATATTGCATTCGCTGATTCTCGTATTAGACGTGAAACGATTGCAGCGGAAGATATTCTTCAAGATATGGGTGTATTCAGTATGGTAAGTTCTGATGCACAAGCGATGGGACGTATTGGTGAAGTTGTTTTACGTACGTGGCAAGTAGCTGATAAGATGAAAAAACAAAGAGGGTTGTTACCGGGAGATACTGAGCTTTCTGATAATAATCGTGCGAAACGATATATTGCAAAATATACAATTAATCCTGCAATTACTCATGGTATTTCAGAATATGTCGGTTCGATCGAAGTAGGTAAAATCGCTGACCTTGTTATTTGGTCGCCAGCATTCTTTGGAGTAAAACCTGAATTAGTTTTAAAAAGCGGTTTTGTTGTGGGGGGAATGATGGGTGATGCAAATGCATCAATACCAACTCCACAGCCAGTCATTTATCGCCCAATGTACGCTCAAATTGGAAAAGCTCTGCAAAGAAGTTCGATTACGTTCGTTTCTCAAGCTGCTTTTGAAGATAAAATTCATGAGAAACTCGGATTAGAAAAAATGATCCTTCCTGTTAAAGGAATTCGGACATTAACGAAAAAAGATATGAAGTTAAATTCAGAAACTCCTGAAATAACTGTAGATCCACAAACTTATGAAGTAAAAGTAAATGGGGAACTCATTACTTGTGACCCTGTTGATAGAGTTCCAATGGGACAACGATATTTCTTATTTTGAGGTGAGATAATTGATAATCGAAAAGATCGTAACGAATTTAGAACAGATGGATCAGGCGGAAATTGGAAAAAGGCATATTGAGAAAGTGTATCTTGAAAGCTCTGATTTAGTAAAAAGAATCCAAAGAGTAAAAACAGATCATGGCAAAGAGGTCGGTATTCGTCTAAAAGATCCTCGTGATCTTATTGCTGGTGATGTTCTTTACATGGATGATAAAAACATGATTGTTATTGATGTTTTATCAGATGATTTAATTATTATTACTCCACGCAGCTTAAATGAAATGGGTGTTATTGCACATCAATTGGGAAATCGCCATCTTCCAGCCCAGTTTGAAAACGATGAAATGCTTGTTCAGTATGATTATCTTGTAGAGGAACTGCTAGAGGAACTTAACATTCCTTATAAACGTGAGGAGCGTAAAGTAAAACAAGCATTTAGACATATAGGACATAGTCATGGATAATCGGATTCTTTCACTGTTTCAGCTATGTGATTCGAATTTTCCTACCGGGGCTTTCAGTCATTCTTTCGGACTTGAGAGTTATATACAGGAAGATAGAGTACATGATAAGGAGACATTCTCCAAATGGCTGCATGTTTATTTGCACGAGCAGCTCGTCTATTCAGACGGGCTTGCTTCAAAGCTTGTTTATGAAGCATTGGAGAAGGGTCAATTAGAAGATGTATGGCGGCTTGATCAAATGCTCATTGCTCAGAACTTACCGCGTGAAACGAGGGAAGGTACACAAAGAATTGGAGACCGGATGTTAAAGCTTACACAAACCTTGTATGATTCTTCATACCTTAAGTCCTACGAGCAACGTATTAAAGACAAAAAATCATTCGGACATCCAGCGATTGTATTTATGATGGTAGGATTCCATCTTGGTATTCAAAAGGAAACAACAATTTTGTATTATTTATACTCTTCTATTTCAAGCCTCATTCAAAATGCAGTAAGAGCGATACCGCTTGGCCAAACAGAAGGTCAGAAAATCATTCAGGAATTCCAGCAGTCTTTAGAGGAAGCTGTTTTAAAAATTGAAAGTTTAGATGAAGAAGATTTTGGGATTGTTTCACCAGGGTTAGAATTATCACAGATGAAACATGAACGAGTAAATATTCGTATTTTTATGTCTTAATTTCAAGGAAAAGGAAGTGTTTTTAATGGAACCTATCAGAATCGGTGTAGGGGGACCAGTTGGAGCTGGTAAAACAATGTTGGTGGAAAAATTAACGCGGGCATTAAACGGTGAGATTAGTATGGCTGTTGTAACAAATGACATTTATACAAAAGAAGATGCGAAATTTTTAATGAAAAATGGTATTCTGCCTGAAGATCGTATTATCGGTGTTGAGACAGGCGGATGTCCTCATACAGCAATCCGCGAAGATGCATCCATGAACTTCGCTGCAATTGAGGAGCTAAAAGAGAAACATCCGGATGTCGAATTAATTTTCGTAGAATCCGGCGGAGATAATCTTGCAGCGACATTCAGTCCGGAGCTTGTTGATTTCTCTATTTACATTATTGATGTTGCACAGGGAGAGAAGATTCCAAGAAAAGGTGGACAAGGAATGATCAAATCTGATCTGTTTATTATTAATAAAACAGATTTGGCCCCTTTTGTTGGAGCAAGCTTAGAAGTAATGGAGTCTGATACAAAAGTATTCCGCGGTAATAAGCCGTTTGTTTTTACAAACTTAAAAGATAATACGGGACTTGATAAAGTTGTAGAATGGATCAAAAGGAATGCCTTATTAAAAGGATTGGAATAAGATGAGTGAATGGACTGGGGTTTTACGTTTAGATGTCGAGGATAAACAAGGGAGAACAGTTGCGAAAAATGTTTACTTCCAAGGAGCATTGAAAGTAATGCGTCCTATTTATCACGATGATTCTGGACAAGTTTGTTATTATATTTTAAATCCTGGTGGGGGATATTTAGATGGAGACCGTTATCATATAAATATCTTGCTCGAGGAACAGTCAAGACTGACTTTAACAACACAGTCAGCAACAAAAGTATATAAAACACCTAATAATTACGCTTATCAGGAAACAGAAATTCATCTTAAAAAAGGCAGTTATCTTGAATATATTCCCGATCCGTTAATTGCTTATGAACATGCCAAGTATAAGCAGAAAAATATAATAAGAATGGAAAAAGGATCGACCTTTCTTTATTCTGACATTACGACCCCGGGCTGGTCACCGCATGGCGGAAAATTCAGTTATGAGATGGTGCAGCTGTTAAATGAAATATATATGGATGACGAACTTGTTGTATATGATCATATAAAATTACAGCCTGCTTCCCAAAAGATGAACAGCCTTGGATTTATGGAAGGGTATTCTCATTTAGGGTCAATGATTGTTATTGGTGAACAGACTAATAATGATCTTATTGATCGTCTGTATGACTTAATATCTACAGACGATAATAAATACGAAATAGGTATATCGAGGTTAAGAGTACCTGGTTTTGCTGTTCGGATGTTATCGAATTCGACACAGGAAATTGAAAGAGTATTTAATACAATTCATCATACTGTTAGTACGGACTGGTTTAATATAAAGCCTAGTTCGTTAAGAAAATATTAAAATTTTAGGTTTTATAACGGCAATCAAAGTGATTGCCGGTTTTTTAAGTTATCCCAGCCTTAACGAGCAGTAA